>JAJDAV010000191.1 GCA_029261695.1 Nitrospinaceae bacterium
CTTACTCAAAAGGAACAGAAAGTCCTCGCTCCGGTAAAAGAAAAATGGAAAGAATTACCCGCAGCGCAACGTGAAAAACTCCAAAAAGGAGCCCGGCGCTGGAATGAACTGGATCAAGAAGAACGAAGCAATTTTAAAGCACGATTCAAAACTTGGCAAAAGACTTCTCCAGAAAATAAAGAGGAAATTAGAAATCGTTTCAAAGAATTTCAAAGCCTATCCCCAAAAGACAAAGAAGCCTTACGAGAATCAAAAAATCAGTTTCAAAAGCTATCTCCTGACACACAGAAAAAGCTACGGGATCAATTTAATAATATGCCCTCAAAGGAAAGAAAAGATTTTCGTGAACGCTTAAAAAATAGACGCGAAACACGGAAAAACAAAGAATATCTAAAAGCCCACCGAACCGAACACGAGTAAACATCCCTAACAAGCGAACAAATGATAAGAGAGGACGCTAAAAGACCTCTGCGCCCTCCCTGGCTGGGGATTTCGTTGGCTACGCAGCGAAATCACACATATTGATTCAGGCATTAAATTCCCAACAAAACAAAAACAGAATTTTGACACTCAATGCAAGGATACCGCGGATTATTGCAGCAGAAGACATTGAGCAATGCCCCTCCAAAATCACTGAAACCTTCTATTTCATAAGTAGTTACAGATATTTCTAGCTGCGAATTAAGTTTGGCATAAAACTTGCCGTTAAGAAGTGTAAGAGAAGGAATTCATGTAAAATCTATTTAACAGGAAGGTTAAAACTACCATGGAAAAGGTAAAAGTTGCTTATCCCAATGTCGATGAGTTGATCAGTTCAAATGAAGCATCTAAATCAGAATCGTTCGTTTTAAAAAGCATTGCGGCATCGTTTGCAGGAGCCTCTATTCCGGCTGCCATATTTTATTTTTTGATGTAAGGCGATAGATAGCAGTCCAATTTGGCTATTGGTAGTCGATTTTAAAAAATACTTTTCGCGTTTCTTCCTTTTGGGTTGCTGCGCGGCTACCGATTCCAGCATTCGACCCTTGACGATCTTGGGCTATTCCCCCAAGCTCCATCCATTCGCCGATTTGCCCTCTCACCACAGTATGGATAGCAAAGGATTCGATTTGCTCCCCCTTCAATCTAGATTTTTCTGGAGATATCTCTAGAATTACCTGCTCCCCTTTTAACCGAGGAAGCACCCTCAATCCGGTCCGAACATTTTTAAATTGTAATGACTCAACCTGTGTGACTGTATTTCCTGAACGCAGATTTCTTATTTCTCTTACCGGAAAAGATTGCGTGATATAAATTAAGGCCGGTCGCCCTTCTAAAGTGACTACAACCTGGGTATCCATTTCATCTTCCACTTGTTTTTTATCCAATAACCGCGCTCGAATATTCCCCCTACTTGTTTCATCTTCTATTTTAAGTTTTCCAGAATCAGGGCTACCAATGATTATTCCCCCATCGCTTCCCAAAGGAATATCAGCGGTTATTGATCTTTCCTTCTCCTCCAATCTTAGTTTCGTACCTTGCTTAACCGTTATCCTTAAATTTTTAAGGGCATAATCCAACTTGCCAAGGATATGCTTTACCTCAGTCAAGGCTTTAGGCGTAGCTCTGATAATCAACTGACCATGCATGCCTGTAACTGTCCCTCGTTTTCCCAAAACTGAACGTATTGTTGGGATAACTTCTTCAACCAGTCTGTTTTTAAGAGGAATGATCTCAAGCTTGGTTTGCCCGAAGGCAGAAGGAATTATCAGAAGAGTAAACAGAAGGAGTGAAATAATTACTCTAGTTATTACCATCGTATTTTTTCAAAATCATTGGTAATAAGGCCAATAAGGGGCATACGAGTGAGGCCGATACCAAGGATCCCAATAAGGGGGATAAAAATAGGGATTCCGTTCAATATCATCAAGAAGTTTCAACTCTTCGGCTTCAATAACAAGAAACTCATAAGGCCGTTCACCCACTTTACCAATTTGAGTTCCTCTAATTTTACCAACTCCAGTGACCCCTCTTCCCTTGGAATATATTTCGGGTTCTAGAAACCCTTTATTAAAAAAAATAAAACGTCCGCCCGTTTCGTTACCAGCCTTAGGGTATCCAGTGAAGTCAATTTCCTTTTGCACAATTTCAATCTCAGTTCCATTAGGAAGAACCCGGGTCTCCACAATAGCCCCTCCCAGCATGACTCTTTTCCCTATAAATTCTTCGGGAGTTTCAAGAAGTCGTTCAAAAGTTAATGCAGGGTCTAGCCCTTTGCGCATTTCTTCCGAAACAGGGTGGGCACAACCAACAAACCCAATCAAAGAAAAAAGAATAGTGATTTGGAGTAAATTTTTCATAAATCAATAATTTCAAAAAAGAAATTAATATCTCCGAGTTTGGATACGGGGAACAGATCTCATAAAATCCTGAAAGCCATTCAAACCTTCTTCTACATAGCCTTCAAAATCATTCTCATTCATATTTTTGCTAGAAATAACTTTGGGACGAGCCTTGATTTTACTACCGAATTTAAGGAACTTAGCAAAATTCTCTCTACATTCATCCACAAATCGATTGAAGTCATGATCCACAGCCATTTTTGCTGAATAAAAATTTTTGTACGTTTTCTGTTTTTGGAAAACCAATTCGTCACTATTAAATTTTATGAGTTTATTCTCTTTCTTTTTTAATATTCTTTCATAAGCTAATCGCTTCTTATCATTTCGCAAAAAATTATACGCCACTGTAGTCAACACAAACCTCTGTTCTTCCTCCAGAGTTGCCATGTCACGGTCAGGATGGTATTTCTTGGCCAATGTTCTATAGCCTATTTTTATTTCTTCCTTATCCGCGTAGGTTTTTACACCCAGTAGATGGTAAAGGTTATAGGACTTTAAAACTGCAGGATATTTCACTTTATGGACCGGAACGCGTTGCTAAATAAATAGATTTTCGATACTCAAATTATACACGTTTGCCAGAGAAATATAATAAAATCCTATTATGGTTGAAGTTACTTTTATAATATTAATATTGGCATTCTTCACATTCCCTATCTATGCCTCGGCAGGCTGCCTGGGTTTATATACGACATGGTTATTTTACAGAAGCTACGAATCATTCAAAAACCAGCCTTTAAAGGGGAAAAGAGTTTTATACATCGCGTGGGTCGCCTTCAGCATTAATCTCATTACGAGTCTGATACTGGCTCTAATACTGGCATCTATGGTATACATTCTCATTTTCGATTATTTTTATTTATTCTTGTTTAACTTAATTTTCTGTTTTCTCATCTCGATCCGATGGTTTGATTTTTCATTTAAATTTTTCAAAAATCAAATAATCAGATCCATTGGTAATGAAGTTGCTGAAAAAAGTTTTTTCGTTATTTGTAAAGGGTTTAAAGAAAATTCAAATTCAAGAATATCTCCTCTGTTTACCGATGCAGGAGTATTGAATCTAGAAAATAATCACGCAGATTTCAGGGGGACTTTTATCAGTAAGATTTTTAAATCTGACAATATTTATAGAATAGAAAAAAAGAGTTCTGAAAAGTTAAGAATCCATACTCATTACACAAACAATGAGGAGCCGAATGTTTTCTTTATTTCCCTAAAGAACCATTTCTATCCGTTTCGAAGCCGTGTCAACCGTGATACGGTTTTCAAACTACTTTCCTCTGAAATAAAAAAAACCGGTGCTTAAATTCTTCAGTAAAAACCGTTATCGCATTTAATTTTCCAATTGAGGTGAAATATGAGAGTGGCTTTTGCAGATTCCAATAACATTCCAGAGCTAGCCAAACTGTTTGATCAATATCGGGTGTTTTATGGAGAAGAATCAAATCTTCAAGCAGCCGCAGATTTTTTGGAAAGCAGATTAAGAAATAAGGACTCCGTAATTATAATTGCTAATAAAAACTCTGAAACGGTTGGTTTCATTCAACTTTATCCAAGCTTTTCATCTGTTGGAATGCACAAAATCTGGATTTTGAACGATTTGTTTGTAGGCAATCAATTTAGGAGGCAGGGTTTTGCAAGAGAACTGATGATAGCTGCACAAGAATATGCAAATGAAACAGGCGCTCTTAGAATAGATCTGGCAACACAAATATCCAATGTTTGTGCACAAAAGCTATATGAGGCGCTAGGTTATTTAAAAAATGAGTCTTTTTACCACTATAGCCTGCCTGTTAAAATCTAACAATGAGCTTAAGTTAATTGAATGGATATCCTCAAAAAGATAGAATAAACCAACAAATAACCTTAGCACAACATAAAGACCCCATACTATGGCTCAAACCACCAACCGTGACTATTACAAGATTCTAGGGGTCACAACTAAAACTCCCAAAAAAGAACTTAAACAAAAGTATCGAGAGCTGGCAAAAAAATTTCACCCAGACTCCAATCAAGGTAGTAAAGAGGCTGAGGATAAATTTAAAATAATTTCTGAAGCCTATGAAATCTTAAGCAATGCAAAAAAACGCAAGGAATATGACCGCCAAAGAAGCTATCAGAAACAATCTGCTTCGCGGCCCCGCCCATCGGGTCGACCCAACTGGGCTCAAGAACCTCCGGGAGGATTTGGGCGTCGTCCTGAGGGAAATGAGCAATCCTACCAGGAACCCTTTGCGGCAGAACCGGAACCCGTTGACCCGGACATGCCAACCGGTGGGTTCGACTTACAGTTCATAATTGATGTCCCTCTTCCCATAGTGGCTCTGGGTGGAATCGTACCTTATACTTATGAGAAGTATGTAAAGTGTCAAGATTGTGATGGAACAGGGGTGCAGGGTGACGATGAATGTCCTGCCTGTCAGGGTAAACAGCTTGTAGTAAAATCCGTTACCATTGATGTTAAAATCCCTCCCGGTGTGGCAGACCAATACACTCTGGCCATAATTAAAGAAGGAGGCGAAGGGAAGAATGGCGGCCCTCCTGGAGAATTGTTTCTAAAAATTAATACTCAACCGCATCCAAATTTTAAAAGAATTAAAAACGATATTATCAGCGAAGTGACAATCCCAAAACAACTTGCCGACGAAGGCGGAACATTCGATGTAAAGACTTTGAATGGGACCCAAACCATCGAAGTGGAAGAAGGAACATTAATAGGCGAAGAGTTACGCATTCGAGGGGAAGGAGCTGCAATTAACTGGGGCAAGAAGAGGGGCGATCTATTTATCAAATTTAATAT
>JAJDAV010000192.1 GCA_029261695.1 Nitrospinaceae bacterium
CCAGAAACCCAGAGTATTAACTCACCAGCTTCTTCGTGTTCTTCAATGACTTTTTCAGATACCACTTCTTCAACCTTTTCCTCGTCCTCCTCTCCCATTTCCACAGCAATATAAGAGGAAACGCCATAACCCAATGCCAACGTGATGACCAGCACCCATGCATTAAGGGGTAGGTAGTTTTTCTTGATTCCCCACCAAAATGCTAAAGCCGCGATGGGTAGAAGAATACCAAGAACAATCGGAAAGTGGACGACAACGGGGTGCAACGGTAATTCAAACATGATAACCTCCTTAGAAAAATTGATCTTGCAACTAGTTTTCGTCTAAAAATGAAAAACTTCCATCCGCACTATGGGTTATGAAAATATCTTTTAAATTCAAATATATGCAAAGGGTATAGGGCAAATGGCGGATACCGGAAAACTTGTTTTGATCTTGTCAGGGCTGTTTGTAGTGCTGATAGGAGCCGATCTCACAACCGATTACTTTGAAGGGGGAACCGGCACGCATCTTATCTTGGAGGGATTACTTCTTCTTGTTAGTGGGGCGATGTTTATTGCCGGACTGAGGCAACTGAACGAAGCGAAACAGGAAATAAAATCTCTCCAGGTCGATGTTGAAAAACTGCATGAAGAAAAAGACAAGTGGAAAGGGGAAACCCAGCAAATGTTGGCCGGACTTTCAGTGAAAATTGAAGATCAGTTCAAGCATTGGAAATTGACACAAGCCGAAACTGAAGTAGGGTTTTTACTGCTCAAAGGATTTTCGCTAAAGGAAATTGCTGATATCAGGGATACAAAGTTGAAAACCACACAGCAGCAATCACAATCGATTTATCAAAAGACAGGGCTTGGTAGCCGTTCTGAACTTGCGGCATTTTTTCTCGAAGACCTTCTTCCTCCCTCAGAGCATCAGGCAGGATAACTTCTATCGTAGGAATATTTTTTTACAACTTGAGAGGACTTTTTCCTTTTTCATTTCGCATTTGCGCTGTTTTTTGAAAATGGTGAGAGCCGATTTCGTCTTCATGGATTTGTGTATTCCCGTTGTGCAACTGGAATATTGTTTTTTGGCCGTATGAAGGCAGGTTTTGTAATTGTTGAGAGGAGAGGGTGCTTGAATGATCACCGCCGTTGACTCTGGCTGAGCCTTGGCCATTTTTATAGCATTTTGATCGGCAATACCCGGCGCACTAATCAAAACTCCCAAGAGATATAGCTTTAAAACTCCTGTCATTTCATTTACCTTTGAGGATTAAATGACAAAGCATTGAGCAATATGAACAAAGGGGAGATTGCAGAGGTGCTTATAGGAACCCTGTGCTCGCTTAATTTATTGTTACGGTAAATATAGTATAGGTCTGGAGTCTATTGATTGCAAAGGAATTTTTTAGTTTTCCACAGTTTTTCCCCAATGGGTGATATTCCCTCCTAAATCTGAGTTGTTACAGTGGGTATAAATGCTTTATAAAGCAGGCCTTGTTGCCTTTTTTGATAAAGAACCCAGCCAAGGCGGTTACCGTGCGACTGCCATTATCTTCCTCAATCCTGCCTTTAATGACAAATGGATCCTTTTCCGCTAGCGGGGCAACTTTAAACAGTCTCAAATCTTTAACCTTGGTGTCGAATATCGGACGTATTCCATGAGATAAGGCTGCTTTCTGAAAAGCCACAGCCGGAAATTCCAAACCTACAGCCTTTTGGACTAAGGTCTCGACACTCGTTGTCCCACGTAATAAAGAATAGAAACTATGGCAATTTAACGGAATAGTTGTTAGCGAATAAAAAACGAAAATAAGGCTCAAAAAAAATGAAATTGAAAATCTTGGGATTTCTAGAGCTCCAGCATAGTCGTGCAGTAGGTTCAAATGAAGAAGCAATTATAGGAATGCAGAATCATCGCCCTTGATTTTTGAATAAATTAACCTATATTGTAAATTTGTTGGAAGGGGTGTTGGAGAAATCTGAGTTCAGCTTTTAAAAAAATGAGGAATGAATGAAAGATTACGATGATCCGGAACCGGAAGAGAAAGAGGAGGTTAACGAGACCCTTGAACTGGCAAAAAGTGTTTTAAATTTTTTTTTTAGTAAAAAAGTTTTACAGGGTTATGCCTTGATCTTGGTGGCTTATTTTAGTTGGAAATACACCGATATTTTGAAGGTCCCCGATGAGTGCTATAAAGCAAAACCCAAGTTTAATATGACCATTTCCATTAACAATCCGAATATACGTTGGGAAGAGTTCAAAGGTCTGGAAATAAGAGGAATTGTAAAAACCACCGCGGGGGATGGCAAAAAAGAGATCGTCCGATCCTACGATCTGCTCACTGGAAAGCCCACAGAGAAAGCAGCGAAATATCTGCTCAACGGTTTTGTCAATTCTTATGATACGAAAATGAAAGGATGCGTGAAAAGCGTCACTCTGCTTGCCAAAATAAAAACGTTGTCAGGTTCCAAAGCCCTGTTAAACGACAGCACCCGTGAAGTGAGGTTGAAGGAAAAGTTTTTAAGCACTCAAGAGGAAAAAGAGAATCCCAGAAAAACCAGAAGTAAAAAATGCACCGTAGAGCTTACCGTAAATCCCATTGACCCAATGGCCCAAACCTCCCAGGTCCCGACAGGCAATATCAAAATGAACTGTAGTTAAGCTTTCTAGTATTTGCTCAATTAAGAACAACGATAAACTTGAGATGCTTAAAATAAGCTAGCTTGACTACTAAGTTTTTACCTAATAAAATAAACGCGGTTATTTCATTAAAGAGATTTTAATGTCCACATTAATGGTCTCGCGGCCTTTTTTGTTTGTGATTTAATTGGTTTAGAAAAAAAATGCAACGTATATATTTCCTCCTAGGTTAATCCATTCACCAGAAATTGGTAAAAGTAAATCTGCTATTAATTCGCGCTCTAAAAATAAATTTTAACGGAAAATATTATGACTAAAGTTGACCTGGGGGCCGGGGTATTATCGCAAAATAAAATTGATCGGTATGTTAGGTATTTGGGTGATGGCTACAACCCTGATCATTATGTAGGGGTTGATTTTAGAAAAAGAAAAGGGGTAGATAAAGTATGTGATTTTGAAAAAGAAAAACTACCGTTCGATGATAATTCTGTAGATGAAATAGTTACAGTTCACACTCTCGAGCATATCCACAACCTTGAACATATAATGGAAGAGTGTCATCGAATATTAAAACCTCAGAGCTTGCTAAAAATATGGGTTCCACATTGCCATTCTACCAGCGCATATTCAGAATGGAGTCATGTAAGATTTTTTGGGGTTAGTACTCTAGACCTCTTGGATGTTAAGGCTTGGGAGAAAGGTGCCTCGGACTACGATTTTCTATTTGAAAAAGTTTTAGTAAAATTGCAAGTATCCAGGAACATGTATGAATCAAAGTGGTATGACAGGATTCTGGAAAATTTTCTAAACAAAAAGCAACGTAGGGGAGAAAACTTGCTAAAAGGATTACCTTATAAGGAATGGGAAGTTTACTACAAACTAAAAAAAGTTGAGAAAATCAAGAGCACCTCAATATCCTAAAACTTTACCGACATATCGTTTGATGTCAGGAAACTAGCAACCGCATTCACGTTTTGGGTCGAACCGGTATCCGCAAGACAGGGATTCATTGCCGTCACTAATATTAAGTTTTCTGCATAGGAGATGGGGATCCTGCGGCGCGAGATATCGAAACTTCGCCAGAGGTCGGCTTTACCCATATCACGGCCACAGCAGTAAAACTCAAATCCAGAAAAGCTCATGGTTCGCTAATTACCGCCCTACTGCTTCACCTCGCTAGAGGTGATCATGGCGTATTTGTAGCCACAACTTTTTTGGTTGGAGATGGCGACCATTCGATTGTGGCGGTCTTTCAAGGCTTTGGTTTCCGCGACATCTGCTAGATGCGAATCAGACACCGTTAATATCGCGTTCAAAATTCCGATGGGGGCAAAGGCGAGTTGCGCGACACTTAAGAATACATCCCTTACGTTCTGCACAGTGTGGTCGGTATCTTCAAGAACATCAATTTTATGTTTAGCCAGTTGCAACTCTTGTTCAATGACCGTGCAGGAGGCGTGGCTATCATTGGCTTGATCCACATAAACTTGTCCCGCAGCGCAACCGGTAAACAGGAAACACAAAACACAAACAACCATAAACCAACACTTCATTCCTACTCCAATACAAACTCTAGGTGATTAAATTTTGAAAGGGCTGCCGTTCAAAAAGGAAGGATTGAGATTTAGTGCCCGGAAAAACGTCAGAGGTACAAATAGCGGGGGTCTTTAAATGGGAAATCCTGTATAAATAGGTTAACGCATTTTCTGAAGATTGAAATAGAAAAATGA
>JAJDAV010000193.1 GCA_029261695.1 Nitrospinaceae bacterium
CTAGACCCGAGAAGTGTGATCAAGGTCAAGGTGCGGGAGCTACCTACCTTGAGTGTGTGACCCCGGAGTTTCTCCCCTTTTTTGCTCCGGGGGTATCACACACAACTATTTCAACCGCCAGCGCAGGGCGGCAATACTGCGCTATTTCCTTGTTGATATTGCCCGTCGCCTTATTGTTTGGTGGCGGGATTTTTTTGGAAAACAAATGATTAAACATAAAACAGACGCGGAAATAATAGCCTTAAAACTTTATCCTGAATTATGGGTTGAAACATTATCCGACTTTAAGATAGATAATAATGCTGGTAGAAGGGCGGTTGCTTTGGAAGTATTAAAAGACCTTATTAATACCCTAGAAGACCCGGAAGTTGCAAGAAAAGTCATGATGTCCTTTTATAGAAGGTTTGCAAATCATGAAGCACACCCAGACGATATTCAGCAGCTAACCACTTACATGATAACCTCTCTAATGCATATAAAAATGCATATGGCCAAAGAAGAGAATCCCGGCGATTAACGCACTTCTACCAACACAACATAGGAGACTTTAATAATGAGTAATATGAATCAAGCAGAAATTATAACAAACTACAAAGATCTGTATAAAAGAGCTGAAGCGGTTGGCTTAACGTTGAAAACCGAGTTAAATTTTTTTGCGTTTAATAATGTTCCTGGCAGCAACGGGCAAATACAATTTGATGATCTATATCAATTACAGAGATTTCTTCGCGGCTATGAACTTGGGTATAAATCAAGTCTTAAATTTCGTGATTAAAACACCTAGCACCAAGTAACTTTTGTGTTAATATTAGAAATGTAGTATTCAATCGGCTGTGATGAGCCATCAGTAATAAAACTTAGCGTCATTTCATTGTATCCACTGGCATCCTTGCCGACTGAAAATCATCACCCTTGGAGTGGCGCTAACTTTTTTTTTGGAACTTAAAAATGACTTATGAATTACACCCGCTTTGCACTCTATTCCCTAGATTAACCGGAAATGAATTTGATTTATTAAAAAATGACATTCTTCAAAACGGTCTTAGAGAACCAATAATTCTACATGAAGGAATGATACTTGATGGGGGCAATCGCTACAGAGCTTGTCTTGATGTTGGCGTTACTCCTGAGTTCATACATTTTGAAGGCGGCAATATAGTAAATTACGTGATATCTGCAAACCTACACAGAAGGCATCTAACGCCAGGGCAACAAGCTGCTATCGTGGCAAGCGCTCAAAATTGGACGGAAGCACAGCCAGCTTCCAGGCCAGAAAAAGCCGGTCACGTGACCGGGTTATCGACAGTAGCTGACAGAATGGCGCAATCTGGCGTGAGCGACAAAACACAAAGACGCGCTGACAAGGTTGCCAAAGCAGACCCTGAACTAGCTAAAAAAGTAGGGCGCGGCGAAGTAACATTACCAAAAGCACTTAAGCAAATTTCACCAGAAAAAGAACCTCAAGAAAAATACGATCCTAAAGAAACTGAACTACAGGAAGCGCACGACACGATAAATTCATTGAGTGAAGAAAACGATACGTTGCGCGATGCCATAGCTTGCGGCCAATTGCCATCACAGGAAATTATGGAAGCAGGTCAAATTATCGAATGGCTACGGGCGCAAGTCAAAACACTTGAGCTTGAACTTGACGCGGTAAAAAAATCACGCAATATTTATCAACGAGAAAACGAAGAATTAAAGCGACAGTGTTACGCGCAGCGCAATCAACTTAAAAAGATGAAGGCGTAATGTTGTGCCTTAGAGATTACCAAGATAAAAGCCTGTTGTCATTGAGGCAGGGATTTATTGATGGATATAAAACATTAATTTTATACATGCCTACCGGTGGAGGGAAAACAGAATCAGCAATAACTTTGCTAGTGGCTACCGCAAAGAAAGGCAAGAAAGCTGCAATGGTAATGGATAGACGTATTTTAGTTGACCAGACAAGTCAAAGGCTTGATAAGTATGGAATTGATCACGGCGTTCTGATGGCAGATCATTGGCGATGGAGGCCACAAGAAGACATACAAATTTGTAGCGCGCAAACATTAGAAAAATGCGAATATTTCCCTAAGTTGGATTTAATTATTGTTGATGAATGCCATACAGTACGCAAGTCTGTGTCAGATTTTATTAAGAATACTGGTGTTAGGTCGATTGGTTTATCTTCGTCACCATTTACTAAAGGCTTGGGAAAGCTTTATGAGGATGTTGTCTGCGATGTAACAACTAACGAGCTTGTAAATGATGGGTCATTAGTTCCATTACGTATTTTTTGTGCAAAAGAGATTGATATGACAGGCGCAAAGAAAGTTGCAGGGGAGTGGTCGCAAAAAGAATCTACTGAACGCGGTATTAAAATCACAGGCGACATTGTTACCGAGTGGGTAAAAAAAACGCATGAATTTTTTGACAAGCCAGAAAAGACGATTGTGTTTTGTGCTGGTGTTGCGCATGGGGAGGACTTGCAAAAAAGATTCCAAGAGTCAGGGTATAATTTTGTTTCCATTAGCTATAGAGATGACAACCAGTATAAAAAGGATGTTATCGAAGAATTCTCCAAGCCTGATAGTGATATTGTCGGACTTATCGCAACGGACATTTTAACGAAAGGTTTTGATGTTCCAGACGTTAAAATTGGAATTTCTGCGAGACCATTCACCAAATCATTTTCTTCGCATGTTCAACAAATGGGCAGAGTTATGCGCTCATTTCCAGGGAAGGACTTTGCTTTGTGGCTTGATCATTCTGGAAATTACATCAGGTTCCAAGATGAATGGGAAGAGCTTTATTCAAACGGCGTATCTACTTTAGATGACGGAAAAGAGAAGCCTAAACCTGAACCAAGCGACAAAGAAAAAGAAGTGGCCAAGTGCCCTAAATGTCAATTTTTATGGCCTCCAAAGTCAGATATTTGTTCCAATTGTGGTCATGTAAGAGAGCGTAAAAATGATGTAATAATTAAGGCAGGGGAACTTGAAGAAATAAACGGCGCATCTAAAAAAGAAAAATATAGCTCAGAGTTTAAAGAGTCGTTTTATCGTGAGCTGTTAAAGTATGCAGATGACATGGGCTACAATTCCGGTTGGGCTTACTATAAATACCACGACAAATTTAAAATATATCCGTCATGGAAAAAAGAAAAAGCAGAATATGTCAGCCAGGAAGTTATGAATTACATAATCAGTCAAAATATAAGATACGCAAAAAGGAGAAGAGCATAATGGACGACGAAACATTTAAAAATATAATTACTTACATCTACGAAGAATGTAATCAGCACCCAAAAGATTCTTTGAAAGATATTATTAATGAAGCATTCCAGTCTGAAAATGTAATGTTTTATATAACCGAAGAAGACGAAATCATAGATATTTAGGTTATGGATTTTATCGACTTTGCAGCGGCCCATGGATTAATAATCAATCATGTTGAGATAGGCAAAATAACCAGATGTAAAACTGTTTCTCATCGATCAAAAAAAAATGGGGCATACTATTACGAGGGTGATTTTGGGTGGTGTATGGACTGGTCTGTGCATAATAAACCTGAAATTTGGATAACCGATAAAGAAGTAGATCGAATAGAATTACAGAAGAAAATAAGAAAAAGCCAGGATAGCCACAATAAAGAACGCGCTAGGATCAACCAGCAGGCGATAAAAAAAGCTGGTGATATGCTTGGCAGGTGCAGAAATGATGTAAGCGCTTATCTTGCTAAAAAAGGCTTTCCTGAGATGTGTTTTAATATGTTGTTTGAAGAGGGTGAAGACGAGCTTCTGTGCGTCCCAATGCGTGTCGATGGCAAGTTAAGCGGTTTGCAAACAATTAAGCCAGACGGAAGCAAAAAATTTATTTACGGTACAGGCGCAAGTTACGCCACGTTTGATATAGGTCAAGGAAGTACGATATTTTTAGTGGAAGGACTAGCCAGCGGTTTTACTTTGCAGCAGGTGTCGTCAAAAATCAAAGTACCGTATACAATTAAAGTCTGTTTTAGCGCGGGAAATATGGCCAAGGTAGCGAGTAAATTATCTCAGTGTTATCTTGTGCTAGACAACGACAAGTCTGGCACGTCACAGCGTGTAGGAGCTGAGAGCGGTAAGCCGTTTTATCTGCCAGAAATGGAAGGCGAAGATATCAACGACGAGGTGAATCGAGTGGGCATTTTTAAGATATCAATGAAAATAAAACAAATGATGTATAAATAGTTTGATAATTAATTTTTAGGTGTGCTATCATTTTCGAATGTCGTTGCAGCGGCTAGTAAGGTGCTGCAACACCAAGCTAGCCGTCAACGAGTAACACGGAGCCGGTTAGTCTTAAGAGATTGACCGGCTTTTTTGTTGCCATAAAAACAAAACGTACTCCTAACGATATTAAGCGTGGCACCCGGCGGCGAGGAATAACAGGGGGAAGATAACCGGAAGCCATGAGAGGGGGCTTAAGCAGCGACTTACGAGCAAGAGTAAAAAGGATCAAGCCGAAAGGTAAGGGGCGTTTGGCCAGCGAAAAATGGCAGCTTGTGTTAGTCTGGTTATCAGGACAATTGCAGTAAAAACTATTCATGCATGTGGGGGTTGATCCTAAACCCTCTCATTAGTCGATTTATGGGAAAACGTAAATGAACGTAAGCAAACGATTTAAAGAAGCATTTGATTTATGCATGAAACATTACCAGTGTTCAGATGATGAGATCGAGTTTGAAAAGGAAAAGGTACGGATGAATTACAAAGACGCTGAACGATGTTTTTTATCGATTGCGGAAAATATCAGAAAGTTGATTGAGGCTGCATGAACCTAATCCAATCAATCCTACTTTTGATTTTTTCTTTTTTTGTATTGATTTGGACATTGCATTGCATGTGCTTGGTTCTTTGGGATTGTGTGAAGGTTAAATTTAAGGGTGGCGACAATGAATGACAGCATAGTAGTCATGATAGCGGATTTGATATTTATCGGTTTATTTGTGTGGCTGTACTTCGTTGTTTTTGATGACACCGAGATTAAAGAGAAAGAGCGCAAGAAAAAGATTGACGGCCTTTTTGGTAGAGGCAGATACATTCAAAGAGAAAAGAAAAAATGATTCAAGTACACGAACCGGATTGGATGAAGTATATGGACGGCAATTTATTTATTACAGACCAAGAAGTTAAGGAAGCGTTTGGCATAAGCATTGAAGCTGACACAAACAGATTGATTTATCAAAAAGCAATACCGGAACCATCAGAACGTATAGCGCGAAACAAAGAGCGTCCAGAAAGAATGCTCTGGAAAGTATCGGATTTAAGGAAGGTTTTTAAAGAGGGTTGATATGGCTGATTGGATATACGTGGTCCTATTTGTTGTTGTGACATCAGGTTTCTTTGCTTATGGGGTTAATAAAAGCATAGATAGAGAGAAATACTGGAAAGAATACAACGCACGAAGAAACAGGCGGAAGACTGACAAAAATGACTTATAAGAATTAGAGGATAAAAACTGATATGAGCGTAGGCGGAAAAGTAATAGAAGTAATGGATCAATATGATTTGATCTGGATTAACACTTTAGATGGTACGGAACAATGTGCGATTTATGTTATTTCAGATGACAAC
>JAJDAV010000194.1 GCA_029261695.1 Nitrospinaceae bacterium
CCTCCTGTTTCTTGAGCTTTATGGTATCCGGTCAAATTGAAATAAAGTGTCCGTGCAGGAATTTTGATGAGTCGAGCCAGATCTTTTTTGCGAAAAAAAACAAAAGAGACTCCTGGCACCCCTTGAATGCATTTATTGGCAGTGCCCACCGCCAAGTCGACTGAACTAAAGTCCAGTTCATCCCCCGCCATACTGCTTATGCAATCGACTAGAAAAACTTTTCCATATTTTTTTGCAAGGTCTCCAACGGCTTGCAGTGGGTTGAGCAGTCCAGTTGTTGTTTCGTGATGGACCAGGGAAACCACTTCGATATCAGTTTGCTTTTTTAAAATGTTCTCAATGTCGTCCAGATTGGGGGGCACACCCCAATCCAGCTTTATGGTGTGTCGATGGAAATTATAAACATCGCAGAGTTTTCCAATACGTTCACCGTATACCCCATTTTCGACGATTAGCATGGACCGCCCCGGACTCAGAGAAGACGAGACTGCCATTTCTAGTGCTGCGGTCCCGGATCCGGAAACCAGCACCGAGGTAAAATCATCTTGGATTTTAAAGGCTTGGAGCAGTTTGTCGCGAATAGCAGCCATTAATTCGGAAAATTCTTCTTCTCTGTGACAAAGGTCGGGCAAAGCCATCGCTTGTCTTACTTTATCAGTAATATTTACGGGGCCGGGATTGAGTAAAACGGTTCGGGGCATGGGTTCTCTAAGATAAGGTTTAAAAAGTAAATTTAAGGTAAGTTTACCTCATGCCGACACCCTCGTACATAAGGAATATGTATTTTGATGCATTGCTATAGACACCTGTCCTGTTTTAAACTCAAGGGGATGCGAAAATATCTTTTCATAGCTGCGCTGGCCTTTTTTTTGTTAGGTGAAAGTGCATTTGTCAGTGCAGGTGATTCCAACCTGACTCTACCGCGGATTGTTTATGAGGGCGGGAATGACAACGCTCGTCCTGAAGGTTTGAGAAGTCTATTGGCGCAGATAGCCCGCCGCACTTCTGTAGAGGTTAATCGCGAACCTATTTCGTTAAAACTTTCTGACCCGAATCTTTTCAAATATCCTTTCATTTATTTAGGAGGGGACAAAGCTTTTGAGCCTTTCCCTGAAAGTGATTTGAATGTCTTGAGGGAATATTTGAGCTATGGCGGTTTCCTTTTTATTGATGACAATTCGGCCGATGCCGATTCAGAGTTTGACCGTTCGGTTCGTAGGATGGTGGCTAGACTTTTTCCGCAGATGCCAATGAGGAATATTTCTCGCGATCATTCCGTTTTCCGTTCTTTTTATTTGCTGAATACGGTTTCTGGTAGAGCGATTATAAATTCCTATTTGGAAGGGATATCTCTAAAGGGACGGACGGTGCTTATGTATTCTGTTAACGATCAGGCAGGTGCCTGGTCGCGAAATAAGTTGGGTGACTGGAATTTTGATATGGTAGCTGGGGGATATCGTCAGCGACAATTATCCATACGGCTTGGAATCAATATCATTCTGTATGCATTGACCCTCGATTATAAAAAGGACATGGTGCATTTGCCCATTATTCTGGAACGTTTACGCAGGTATCAGTCCCCATGAATAATTTGGCAAAAATTTTTGGGTTCGATCCGAAAGAGTACGATCAATGGCAACTCAACTGGGCGCCGGAAGACCCTTGGTTGATTGCCATTGTTTTTGCCCTGATAACACCTTTGGCTTTTTGGTTTTTCTGGACAAGTTTAAGGAGGATAGGTTCTACACCAAAAAAAGTTCTTCTGCTTTCCCTTCGTGTTTTTGCTTTTATATTTTTACTGGTTGTTTTGTTAAGGCCTGAGCTTGAAGTTAAAAAGAGCCACTCTTTAAAAAATCATATCGCAATTTTGCTTGATAATAGTAAAAGCCTTTCTATAAAAACTTTCCCTAAAGAAATCCCCAGGATAGATCTGGTTAAAGAAACCCTTGAGGCAAACAAGGAATATTTTGAGACGCTCAAAAAAGATTTCCACGTCGATACTTACTATGTGTCTGATGGGGTTAAAAAAACAAATGCATCTTTGGAAAACTATCAGGCTCAACGTCCCTATACTAACTTTGCCAATGTTTTGGAGGAGTTGAACAAGGCTTATGAAAACAAATTTCTTAAAGGGGTGTTTCTTTTTTCAGATGGTGCTGATTTAACTCAGGAGTCAGGTGATGTATCGCAAGGAATATTAAGGCCTCTATCCAGAATAAACGGGCCTGTCCATACCTTACAGGCAGGGAGTAATAATAATTTTAAAGACCTTGCTTTGGAATCTGTTTCTGCTCCAGATTTTGGTTTCGTTCAACAACCGGTGCGCCTTTCACTAACAGTGTATTCCTCTGCGTTGGGTAATCGAAACGTTCCTTTGGTTTTGAAAGAGGGGGGACGCATTCTAGTTTCGAAAATTATTGAAATCCGCGAAGATCAAAAACACTATAAGGTTGACCTTCAGTTCACACCCCGAAAAATTGGTAAGCGTATTTACACTTTAAATTTGCCGCGCTTTGCAGAGGAGTCGATACTTACGAATAACCAGAGAGAGTTTGAAGTCGATGTGGCGCGGGACCGAATCAGAATCTTGCATTTAAATGGCCGCCCATCTTGGGACTCACGGTACTTGCGCGAAGTATTAGCGAATAATCCCAGAGTAGATTTGTTGTCCTTTTTTATTCTGCGTAGCCTCGGTGATGATGTTGCCGCACCAACCTCAGAGCTCAGCCTGATACCTTTTCCTTCAAATCTTTTATTTGATGACTATTTGAGTTCATTTGACTTGGTCATATTTCAGAATTTCAAGTACGAGCCATTTATAGACAAAAAATATCTCACTAACATACGCAACTATGTGGAAAACGGAGGGGCTTTTTTAATGATCGGTGGTGAGCTTTCATTTCAAGGGGGGAGCTATTTGCGAACTCCTATAGAAGATATTCTGCCGGTAAGTTTTAAAGAGGCCTCCACGCGATTTCTCAACAAAGAGTTTCGCTTGCAAGTCAATGAGGATTTTTACAACCACCCAATGCTGAGGTTGGAAAAAGATTTGTTGTTGAACCAGGAGGTTTGGAAGAGTCTGCCATCCCTGCATGGAACTAACCTGGGGCTAATAGCTAAAAAAGATGCGCATGTTCTGGCTGAAGTTGGCAGTGAATCAGGTTCGCCAATCCCCATGCTTGTTGCGGGAGAGTACGGTAAGGGTAGAACTGCATTGCTTGCCACCGACTCTGTTTGGAAATGGAGCTTCCGAAAGACGGGAGGAGGAGGTCGATATTATCAGCGATTCTGGAATAATATTATTGACTGGTTGATCTCTGAACCACAAACTCGCCGCTTGCAATTGGAATCAGATAAGGATCGCTACCGAGAAGAAGAACAGGTGTTGATAAAATTCAAGTTGTTGGAGAAAAATTATCAGCCTGCTGTTAATGTCGCGGGCAAATTGACTGTCTCACTCCGCTCAAATGAAGTCATTGCAAAGGATTTGAGGACCGACGAATTGGGAGAACAGGTGTTCTCTTTTCTTCCTGATGAAACCGGATTCTATGAGGCCGAAATTGAGATAGCGAATATGACGGAGAAAGTTATGTTCAGTGTGCTGAAGGATAACGCAGAGTTTGAAAAACCTTTGGTGAACGAATTTATTTTGAAAAAAATTGCGCAGGTGTCAGGCGGTCAATATTTAGAACTCGACGGGACTAATGATTTAAGCTCAATCCAGTTTGAAAACCCTGAAATAAAAATAAAAAGTCACAGTAAATCTTTTTCGCTTTGGGATAACTGGTGGGCATATGTCTTCGTTGTCGGGTTTCTATTTTTGGATTGGTGGCTCCGGAGAAAAGCAGGTTTGAGCTAGCACAGAAGGCCCCCTATCAATCCCCCTAACACAATCCTTACACGACTTTAACCAAAACGTCATTGTTTATCAGGGGTTTATCTAGTAAGATCAGTCTGTGATTATGGAATTACGCCTTACCTCCAGAAAAAATCTTTCCACAATAATTTACATATAGAAATGTCGAAAACAGTTAAAAAAGAGGGTTTGAATATTAGGATATGGGTCCGCGATCGGATTCTTTTTCTTGCGGTAGGAATCTTTGTAGTCGGTGCTGCTGGCTATATTGGCGCGGACAAAGTGTTCGATAGTCACAGTATCTGGTTTCACCCTGTTCGCGAGTTTGCGTTGTTGATCTCCCTGATTGGCGTTATTTCTCTTGGGTATGAAGTTTTCTTAAGAGAATTGACCTTCAACGAATATAAGGAAGCTTTGCAGGAAATTGTCAATCCCGACGGGGTTCGTTTGGGGATAGAGGGTATCTATAAAAACCGTTCGGAGTTAGCTCAAGCCACTTCGTTTGAAGCCTTGTTTAAAAATGTTAAGGAAGAAGTTTTTATTGGAGGCTCATCTCTATTATCCGTTTCGACTGCCAGCCGGGAGTTGATCAAAAATATAGTTCTTAGTGGGATAAATGTAAGGCTGTTGGTTATGGACCCTAACTCTCCGGTTGTGGATTTGATAACCCGGCAAGGTGGCGGTCGGCATACGTTTCTAAATGAAATTAAGACATCGCTTCTCCTTTTACAAAAACTGCATCACGAAATATCTGATTCTAGTGCGCCTAATAAAGGTGAGCTGGTTGTGCATAGTTATAAAACTATTCCGTCGCATTCATTCATTTCGATTGATGCAGAGCGATCTTCGGGAATGATCATTGCCGACATAGGTCCTTACCTGGGCCGAAGCACACCGCGACCGAGCATGCAGGTGGTTAATAAAAAGAATGGCATGTTTGGTTACTGGAAGGAAATGAACGACCTCATGTGGGAAGACAGTAAGTCCGTTAAAATGGAAGTAGCTGATCCCTCTGCTGTGGATACCAAAACTCTGGTTTTGGGCAGTGGAATAGAAACAGAGTTTTATGATTCTGAAAATGACGATTGGAAAAAGGCCTCCATTTGTCAGATGGGAAATGGCTGGCGCGGAATCAAGGGCAGTCAGTGGGTATGGATTCGTGAAACCGTTACCAAAGAAGAAGCAATCACAGGCAGCAAGAAAAAGTTTCGTCTGCAATTTAATTTGCCTCGCGAAAGTGCTGGCACAATACGCAGGGCGGAGATGCTGTTACGATCCGACAATGCGTGTCATATCTCGGTGAACGATGTGCGATTGTTGCAAGAATATGGCGGTGCCGAGTACCCCGATCC
>JAJDAV010000195.1 GCA_029261695.1 Nitrospinaceae bacterium
AAAAAGGGAGCTGCCTTGACAACAGCTCCCTTTTCGGAGGTTCCAGGCTAATCAAGCCTGGCGGGGAAAATTAATTCTCTGTTTCTCCCTCGCTAGAGGGAGTGGAAGTCATGCTTGTTTCTCTTCTTTCATTTTTTCCAAAGTAACGTCTAGCGTTTTTTTACTGCCATCGCGAATTACTTCTATCTTTACAGACTTGCCAGGTTCAACGGCAGCAACTTGTTTGGGAAGATTCTCGACAGATAAAATTTCCTTCCCATTAAACTTAACGATAACATCGCCACGTTTAAGTCCACCTGAAGCGGCTGGTCCATTTGGGACTACGTCATTGACCAAGGCGCCGTGCGCGTTTGAAAGTCTGAAGGTTTCAGCAAGTTCTGGAGTAATTTTTTGAATCATTACCCCCAGCCACCCACGGGTAACTTTTCCATCGGCTTTTAGCTCATCAAGGATGTCCCGAGCCATATTTATGGGGATAGTAAAGCCTATGCCTACATTTCCACCCGTTCGGGAAAAAATTGCAGTATTGATACCTACGACTTCACCCTCCATATTAAGTAATGGCCCGCCACTGTTTCCGGGGTTGATGGAGGCATCGGTTTGGATGAACTCATCGTAGGGGCCTGCTCCAATATTGCGGGCCTTGGCGCTAACAACTCCTGTAGTTACTGTATGGGAAAGCCCAAAGGGGTTACCAATAGCTACGACCCATTCGCCCACTTCAACTTTTTCAGAATCCCCAAGAGCTAAATAGGGAAACTGCGTATTGTCTCCAGACTGTTTGATTATTCTCAACAGGGCGATGTCTGTTTTAGAGTCTGATCCAATCAATTCTGCTTCATATTCCTTTTCATTTTGAAGAGTGATCTTTATGACATCAGCTCTATCCACCACATGATTGTTTGTCAGAATGTATCCTTCCTTATCAATAAGGAAACCCGTTCCTGATCCGTTACCGGGTGATGGCTGTCGTGGGGCTTGGTTTGGACCCCCGAAAGGACTGAATTGATCGAAGGGGCTTCGTGGATGTGATGGATTACCCTTTGCGGGTTGAAATTTTGCCTTAGAGGTTACGAAAACTACTGCGGGATTTTGCTTTTTAGCAATTTCAACAATTAGATTTGTTCCTACGGGGTTCACTTTGCTACTTAAAGCAAAAGCTGAGTTAATACCAATCCCACTTAAAACAGGAAGAATCAAAAATAGAATCAGTAAGGAGAAATATTTTTTTGTAATCATGAGTGCCCTCCATTAAAAATTATTTAAAAGACTAATGTCTTGAATGTTCAAATTTGTCTTATTAAAAGAATAGAATCTGAATGTTAAATGTTTGTTAATAGAGAATTAAAAAAACTTAATGAGGGAATGTTAACTTTAGTAGGATAAAGGGGGTCTTTTAAATAATAGGGCTTTTACTTAAGGGCTATTGTTTGGTGACTTCATACCAGAAAAGGGTGCGTCCCGTTTTAGAAACGGTGGCAGATTGAATGATCCTGCATTTTTTCTCAAGGATATTGCGGAAGTTTTGCTCGGTGTAATCCGGGAAAACATCCTCCCTGAGGCTGAGCATCCGTTGAAGGTTGGGGTCTTCTTTAGGGATAAACTCAACGACCCCAATGGGAGCAAGGCTGATCAGCCATTCCAGAAAATGGGGGATGGGTATATTTCTCCCAATAGTCAGGTGATGTTCAAAAGCAAGGGCAAGAACGGCATCTGCATTTTTACGTTTAAGGAGTCCGGGTCTTTCTTCGCTATTCCAACCTTGATTTGGACTTGGATTCGCGCCATCAAGAAACAGTGGGAGCAGGTTTAGTTTGTTATTTTCGGCCCGAGCGAATGCTTTTTCCAAGCTAGATTGATCGTAATCAAATCCGACAACATGATGCGCGCCAGATTTTAATGCGATTTCAGAGTATTCGCCTGTATTACAACCGAGATCCCAAACGGTTTGGGGTTTGGTGCTTTGAATGAAATTGGAAATAAATCGCTGTTTTTTTTCTACCTCTTCTTGCTGATAACAGTGCATAGAATCATAACTGCCCCATGTTGAACCTGAAGAAGAAAGAGGATGTAATCCACTGACCCAGGAGAGTAGTTTTGTGAATATGTTTTTCAGAGAAACTTTTGGAAGATTAGAACCCAAACCAGAGAGTGAATCGATCTTTTGATTCTGAGCGAGGTTGTTCATTCTGACAGGTAGCACAACGTGTAAAAATATATTTTTTGAAAACTTTTTATACCAAGGTAAAAGCTTGCTAAACTCATCAGATGGAATTCCTTCCAAATTCCCTCTGTACCATGAATTGTGACATACTCCCAAAAGGCTACGTAGCAGGAGAGGGTTCAAAAATTGTTCGGAAAATTGCCGATGCCCTTCCCAGATTTGCCCTTCTTTGTAAGGCTTAAGAGAAAGTACATCGATGAAAATGGGGTGAGGTCCCTGAAATTGAATGTTGTAGGCACTGGCATCGCTGAACACCAGATTTTCTTCCAACGCTTCAATTTGTAACTCCAGATGCAATTGAGCCGCTTTTTTAAGCATCGGAAAACACCACTCGTATGGATAAGAGATGAAGGGTAGGCGAGGATGCTCTAAAACAATGGATGCAGAGATATCAGGAGACTCAAATTTTGCTGGATCAACTTCTGTGGCTTGAATGATTTTATCAAGCTTCGACATGCGGGAAATGAAATTTGTTGCTTTAACCAACTCGTAGTCTTTAACGCCTTGCTCAGAAATAAGACGGAAAATGCGTTCGTCTTTTTGAACAACTTTTCCCTTTGGGTCGCGAAACGAAGCGGGATCTGGAAATAAACTCAATGGGGTTACTCCGTTTGCGAGGAATTATCTTTTTCTGGGGTTGTTGAGTCTGTTTTAACAAAGAGACTTTTAAATTTTCCCCAATAGAGTTTGAACAGAACTACCAGACCAGCGACTCCACCCATAATAAGTTGAGCCAGCATGCTACCTGCACCAGGATCTAGATAGCTGTATGCAGGTACGACTGATAAAACCAATAAGAAAAATAAAATAAAAAATAATTTCATACCTTCGACTCCAAAAATCCTTCTTGTTGTACCGAATTTATAATCATACAATGCAATCTGTTTATTTTTTTGGCTATTTATTGAATGGGTTTACAGAATAAACTGACTTTCCATTTATTTGTCCTTTCTGGACTTGCTTTGTCCCCATTATATGGTGTGCTTTCAAGAGAACCCAAGTTCTTTTTGGCGCACAATTCTGAGCCCTTCGATTTTATTCTGCTAATAGTTATGGTTTCCATTGTGTTTCCGCTTGTTATCGCAATTGGAGTAACCCTTGCTATAAGTTTATTTGGTAAGAATAAAAGCTCGGTTAGTAAAATTTTTCTTTCTATTTTTGTAGCTTTAGGAATACTGCCTTTAGTTAAATATGAAACAGGTGAAAGCATAATAATCCCCATTGTTGCGGCTGGTTATGTTGGAGTGGCTTTTTCATATTTTTATTACAAGTATTCGAGCCCGAAATTATTTTTAGATTATATTTCTCCTGCAATTTTAGTTTTTCCCGCTTTGTTTGTTTTCTCTCCTAATATTTTTGTGCTTGCTGCACCTGAGGATAATCGCAAAAATTATCCTGTAGTTTCCATACCATCCGATACACCAGTGATATTTATTCTATTTGATGAATTTCCTCTTTCCTCCATTTTGAATGAAGATTTATTGGTTGATGGACAGGCATTTCCCAATTTTAGACGGTTTGCTGATAAAGCGAAATGGTTCCGCAATGCTTCTGCTAATTTTGATTTCACGGGGTATGCCTTAAAGGGGATGCTTACAGGTTTAGACCAGTATGATAAGAAGGTTGGGACATACAAGCATTTCCCGAATAATCTTTTTACATTATTGGGGAATGAATATCGGGTTTTTGCGCATGAGTCTGCCCTTAGATTATGTCCACCTCATATTTGTCTGAATGAAGAAGGTAAGAGTGTGGGCGAAATTGTAATGTTCTGGAAGGATATCGCCGCAGTTTATCTAAACCTGATTCTTCCGCAGCCAAAAAGTTTTGGGGTGCCTGATATTAATCATAGGTATAAAGATTTTTGGAATCAGAATGATAAAAAGGATGGCAAGCCCAGAAAGAGAAAGAAAATAGTTCGAAAAGAGTTTACGATCCCTATGGTGGAGGAGGGTTTTAGGGAGCGAATGATGACTGGCCGAGAAGGTATTTTTAATGAATTTTTGGATAAGTTTGACTCTGTAGGTAAGAAAGAATTCCATTTCTTACATATTCTTTTACCTCATATGCCTTATCGATTTTTGCCTTCCGGTAAAATGTATGACCTCGCAGGAGAATTTGATTATGTTGGGCTCAATAGAGAAAATACGGAGAGGGAAATTTGGGGTACTGAAAGTTGGATTAATAAAGTTCAATATCAAAGGTTGATAAGTCAAGTAGGCTTTACTGACTCTTTATTGGGGAAACTAATAGACCGACTGGAGGAGAAAAATATTTTTAACTCAGCGTTAATCGTATTGGCTGCGGATCATGGTGTCAGTATTAAAGAAGGGGGATATCGTAGAAGGGTGGAAGGCCAATTTCTTCCTGATATTGCTTCGATACCATTATTAATTAAATTACCCGGCCAAGAAAAAGGCGAGGTTAGTGATTTTCCTGCAACATTGTGGGATATTCTTCCTACCCTGGCAGAAGTTTTAAATATAAAAGTTCCATGGAAAATAAATGGTAATTCTTTACTCAATCCATCTCCTGAAAAACGAGAGAGAATTATTCACGATTTTGAATTAAAAACCTATCCTGTCCCCGATGACTTGAGACCTTACTTATTAGATGATGTTAATAGAAAGAAAAAATTGTTTGGCCAATTTAAAGGGTGGGATAAATTTCGATTGCAAAATGAAATGAGTAACTCTTTTATGGATAGACTTGTTACGGAATTTAAGGTGCAGGTTCTAGAAGATATTCAGGTGAAGCTGAACTCCGGCCTTAGGGTCGAAAAGAATGAGGAGATAGTACCCACTATGGTTCATGGTTTGATAAGTGGGGTTGAAAATGGTGGGGAGTGGATGGCTTTAGTTGCCTCCAATGGGGTTTTTCGAGCCGTATCTCAAGTGGTGAAAAATGAGGGGCAACATGAAATTTTTACACTTTTACCAGAGCAAGCTTTTAAAGAGGGGGAGAATGTTATTGAAGTTTACTTAATTAAACTGCCGGTTGAAAATGCCTCAAAAATATTCCAACCTCGAAAGTTTTAGAAATGAAATCTAAAAATTTAAATTTAAAAAATATTCTTTTCTTCATTCTATTTGGCTGTTTATTGTGGTCTTAAACAAAAATATAAAATTCCATTTTTTTGTCCTTTCAGGACTCGCTTTATCTCCTTTATATGGCGTGCTTTCAAAAGAACCTAGCTTTTTTTGGGTTCATAATTTGGAACCCTTGGGGTTTTTATTGCTGATTTGTTTTCTTTCGATTGTGTTTCCGCTGATTATTGCAATTGCATCTACCTTTTTTGTTAATGGGTTTCCCAAATTCCGTGAGGTGTTGCAGAATGTTATCCTGTCTTTTCTTATGGTTTTGGTGTCCCTGCCATATATAAAAAGAATATTGGATGATAGTCTTTTAGGTCCCATATTAATTGCGGTTTTCATTGGGATAGTTTTTTCCTATTGTTATAAAAAGTATGCAGGCCCGGGATTATTTTTAAGCTATATCTCTCCCTCAATTTTAATTTTCCCTGTTTTATTTGTTTTTGTGCCGCAGATTTTTGTTCTTATTTTTCCCAAGAATGTTGAAGTGAATTACCCCAAGGTTTCGATTCCTTCAAACACTCCCGTTATTTTCATTTTGTTTGACGAGTTTCCACTTTCTTCATTGTTGAATAAAGAATTGTTGATTGATGAGGTAGCCTTCCCAAATTTTAAAAAATTGGCGGATAACTCTCATTGGTTTCGGAATACTTCGGCTAATTATGCATGGACAGGGCATGCCGTGATGAGTGCTTTAACCGGGGTGGCGCAAAAAAATTCCCTTTTGGGGACATATAGAAATTTCCCCAATAATTTATTCACCTTAATGGGGCATGAATATCAGGTTAAAGGTTATGAATCTGCACTTCGTTTATGTCCTCCACATATATGTGAAAATCAACAGGTAGGTAAAGATTGGGATGAAACCAAAATATTCTGGATGGATATCGTAGCCATCTACTTAAATTTAATCCTTCCTCAAGCAAACAAGTTTGGTGTCCCAGATATATCTCAAAGCTACAAAGATTTTTGGAGTGAGAACAAGGGCGAAGTGGGGGGAAGTAAAAAGACTAAGGTTTTTGTTAAGAAAGAGTTTAACATTCCCATGTTTGAATCAGAGTTTGGTACGGAGGTAATGGCTGGTCGAGAAGAGCTGATGGTGGAATTTTTGGAAGGAATAAAATCGGAACCCAAAAAAGCATTTAATTTTTTGCACATTTTACTTCCACATATGCCTTACAGATTTTTATCTTCAGGGAAACAATATGACTTATCAGGTGAATATGATCTGATTGGTCTCGATCAAAAGGCCTCCAAAGGTGGAACCTGGGAAAATAGTGAATGGTTGACTCGTATCCAATATCAAAAGTTTCTTAACCAGGTTGCTTATACAGACCGCTTACTTGGGAATATCATTGGCAGGCTTGAGGAATTAGGAATTTTTGATTCATCATTGTTTATATTGTCTGCTGATCACGGAGTGCATATAAAGGAAAAAGGACTACGAAGGAAAGTTAACTATGAAAATTTGGGTGATATTGCACCTATACCTCTTTTTATAAAACTTCCCCACCAAAAAAAAGGGGAGATAAACGATATCCCGGCGACTTCTGGTGATATTGTTCCGACCCTTGCTGATTTTTTAAAAATTAAAGTTCCCTGGGAAATGGTGGGGCATTCTCTTTTCAAAGAATCCATAGGTGAAAGAAAAAGGTATATTCAGGATTTTGAAATAAATTCCTATAAGGTTCCTAAAGATTTGAAACCTCATTTGTTTGCAGCAGTGGAAAGAAAACAGCAGCTTTTTGGGGAATTTCAGGGGTGGGATAGTTTCAGATTGCAGGGAATAACCAGCGGTGAGTTACTTGATCAGCCCGTTTCAAAATTTCAGATTCAACCTTTCGAAGAGGTTCAAGTTCATATGAAAACAGAATCTCAAATTCAAACCCGACCGGGATATTTACCCGCAATTGTTCAGGGGCAAATTACCGGACTTGATAGTAAGGAAGATTGGAGAGCGTTGATTGCTGTGAATGGAATTTTTCAAGCAGAGTCGCCCGTTATGGAAAGGGAAAATAAGAAAAATATTTTAGGGTTCTTACCAGAGCAAGCGTTTAAGGATGGGGATAATAAAATAGAAGTTTATTTGCTTAAAAAACCTTTTGCTAAGCCTTTTAAAGTATTTAAACCTCGGCTTTCAGGGGATTAAGGTTTTTTACATTTTTAATTTCTGAAAAAAACCTTTTAAAGTATCTGTGAAGGAGTGCCCATCAATTTCTGCCAGCTCTTTGTATAACTCTTTTTGTCGTTTATTTAAATTTCTTGGTGTATCAATGGTGAAGTGGATGATTTGGTCTCCTCTTCCTCCACCTCGTAAGCGTGTTATACCCCCGCCTGGAATGCGGTGATTGCCATTGTTTTGAATGCCAGCGGGAACAGAGATTATCTTGGTCTTGTTTTCTTCTAATAGGGGTACTTCTATATCTGTTCCTAAAGCTGCCTGAGCAAAGGTCAATGTCATTTTGCAATGAATATCATCTTCTTCTCGATGGAAGAATTCATGTTGTGCAACATGGATGATGACATACAGGTCTCCCGGAGGTAGACCCTGCGGACCGGATTCTCCTTCTGATCTTAGTCTGAGACGGGCTCCGTCATCTACACCTGCTGGAATATTTATCGATAAGTTTTTGTTAATTCTAACGCGGCCTTCGCCATGGCATTCACCACAAGGATGGCTTATTGTTTGGCCGGCTCCCCGGCAATCGGGACAATGGGATTGTACGCTGAAAAAACCTTGTGCGCGGACCACTTGACCGGTTCCCCGGCAGGTTCTACAGGTTTGGGGTGAATGGCCTGGTTTGGATCCCGATCCTTTACATGTACCGCAGGAGTCATGCTTACCGACTTCAACTTCTTTTTCAGTGCCGAAAGCTGCTTCCTTGAAGTTTATTTGAATATCCAGGCGCAGGTCGGCGCCGGTTCTTTGCCTTTGGCCGCCACCGCCTCCAAAAAAGTCTCCAAATATATCACCGAATTGCGAGAAGATATCGTCGAATCCGTTGAACCCGTTGAATCCTCTTCCTTTGAGTCCATCGTGACCGAATTGGTCGTAGATTTGCCTTTTCTCAGGGTCTTTTAAGACTTCATAAGCTTCGGAGGCTTCCTTAAAGTTATCCTCAGCTTGCTGGTCTCCAGGGTTTTTGTCCGGGTGAAATTTTAGTGCTTTTTGCCGATAGGCTTTTTTCAGTTCTGCTTCATTGGCGCTTTTTGGAACTTCAAGAACTTCATAGTAATCGCGTTGGCTCATGATAAAAATTAGGAAATTAGTTGCTTGCGCTCGAGTGAGGCAGTCAGGTTTTTAAATGAGCCACTTTTACTTTTGCGGCTTTGATTAATTTGTCTTTGAAAATATATCCCGGTTCGAGTTCTTGCACAATCATATTATCCATCTCTGGATTATCTGTGTCTTCTGTTAAAAGAACCTCGTCTGTTTTAGGATCGAACTTGCGGTTTTTAGCTTCAATAATTTCTACATCATTATTTTTTAATTCTCGACTGAATTGTTTTGAAACCATTTCTACCCCTTGATTTAGTCCATCAAAATCACGGTTTGTTTTTGCGGCATCTATGGCTCTGTTCAGATTGTCTAAAATAGGCACCATTCTAGAGAATAAATTGGCTTTAAATTGATCAAGACGCACATCGTTATCTTTTTCCAGGCGTTTTCTAAAGCCATCATCTTCCGCCGTTTTTTCTTTATAGGCGGCTATATATTCTTTTAGTTTTTGGTCCTTTTCTTCAGCGTCTTTTTTGAGTTTTTCAACGTAAGAAGGGAGTCTTTCTTCTGGGTTGCTTATTTCTTCTATTTCATCTTCTTCGAGCAGGGCGGAGCGGCGATCAACGATATTGATTTCCGGTTCCTCCTCTTTAGGGGAAGTTGTTTTTTTCTTGGCCATGTTTGATTTGTTTTCTGATAAAAAATAACCCTCCCGGTTAAACCGGGAGGGTTAGGAGGGTTTATTTTTTTCCGATATCTTCGAATTCTGCGTCGACGACATCATCTTCGGCTTTTGCTTGCTCGCCTTCCGCACCAGCTTCAGCACCAGGGGCTCCCGGATCACTTGGGTCTCCTCCTTCGCCAGGTTGCTCTGCGTTGGTTTGAGCGTACATAGCCTCAGCGAGTTTATGAGCTATTTGGTTGATCTTTTCTACTTGTTCTTTCATAGCATCGGTTTCGCCTTCAAGTTGGCCCTTAGCTTCTTCAATTGCCGTTTCCGCTTCTTTGATATCTTCTTCTTTAAATTTGTCCTTGTTATCTTTGAGGGTTTTTTCCAGGTTGTAGATAACAGAGTCAAGTTGGTTTTTGGCATCAATTTTTTCACGCCGTTCTTTATCTGCTTCGGCATTGGCTTCAGCGTCTTTCACCATGTTTTCGATATCACTGTCCGATAGACCCGTAGAATCGGTGATGGTGATTTTCTGTTCCTTGCCTGTGCCTTTGTCTTTAGCAGTAACATTCAGAATACCATTGGCATCGATATCAAATGTTACTTCAATTTGAGGCATGCCACGAGGTGCAGATGGGATACCATCAAGATGAAATTTACCTATAGACCGATTGTCTTTGGCCATCTCTCGTTCACCCTGAATGACATTAACTTCAACAGAAGGTTGATTGTCTGCTGCTGTTGAAAATGTTTCTGCTTTTCGGGTTGGGATGGTTGTGTTGCGGTCGATCAGGCGGGTTGTTACACCACCCATGGTTTCAATTCCGAGAGAAAGTGGTGTGACATCTAATAATAAAATGTCTTTCACATCCCCAGAAAGAACTCCAGCCTGAACAGCTGCACCAAGAGCAACTACTTCGTCGGGATTAACTCCACGATGCGGCTCTTTTCCAAACAGGTTTTTTACCAGTTCCTGCGCCTTGGGAATTCTTGTGGAACCACCAACCAAAATTGCTTCATTAACTTGATCAGCTTTGACTCCTGCGTCTTTCAAAGCTTGAACACAAGGTGTTTTGGACCTTTCGATCAGATCGTCTACCATTGATTCAAATTTTGACCGGGAGAGTTTAACGTTTAGATGTTTTGGTCCCGATGCGTCAGCCGTAATAAACGGAAGGTTGATATCTGTTTCGTTTGTGGTTGAAAGTTCCATCTTGGCTTTTTCAGCAGCTTCTTTAAGCCTTTGTAAAACCATATTGTCTTTTGAAAGATCGACTCCCTGATCTTTTTTGAACTCTGCAACCAACCAGTCGATGATCCGTTGGTCAAAATTGTCACCACCAAGATGGGTATCCCCGTGAGTGGCTTTTACTTCTACAACGTTGTCTCCGACTTCGAGGATGGATACATCAAAAGTTCCACCACCAAAATCATACACAGCGATAGTGTGATCTTTATTTTTATCCAAGCCATAAGCGAGCGCGGAAGCTGTAGGTTCATTGATGATCCGCTTTACTTCGAGACCGGCAATTTTTCCGGCATCTTTTGTCGCTTGACGTTGTGCATCATTAAAGTATGCAGGAACGGTAATAACCGCTTCTGTTACAGGTTGGCCGAGATAGGCCTCTGCTGATTTTTTTAGTTTTTGCAGGATCATTGCAGAAATTTCAGGGGGCGTATAAGTTTTATCGCCCGCTTTAATTTTTACGTCACCTTTACTACCCTGAACAACTTCATAAGGAACCATTTTCATTTCTTCTGAAACTTCATTCAGGGAACGGCCCATAAACCTTTTGACCGAGAAAATCGTGTTTTCCGGGTTAGCGATTGCTTGCCGTTTAGCCACTTGGCCTACCAGAATCTCACCTTCTTTAGTAAAAGCGACCACGGAAGGGGTGGTTCGGCTACCTTCTTCATTAAGGATAACTTTTGGTTCGCTACCCTCCATTACAGCCACCACTGAGTTTGTGGTACCTAAGTCAATGCCTACGATCTTTCCCATTTGCTGATTCCTTTCTTTATAGATACTTTAAATTTACCTAATTTAGTAAATGAATGTATATGTTTGTCCAACTGATTGCTTAATAAGACTGCATTCCCATCATGTCAAGGTGGGTGCGAAGAAAATCTTGTGTGATTATATGATTTTATTTGGGCTGAAGCTTTGAATAACCCGTTTATTTTTAATAAGTTATAGAAAACACCTGTTTCTCGAAAGGGGTGGGGATTCCACTCGCTTTTCCATTCAAATCCGTTATAATCGAAATAGAGTCACATATTCGTCACAACAGAGGTTTCAAAAAATGTCAGGTAATGAAGAGCATAGAGAGTTCACCAGGGTCCCGATCAAGGTCTGGGTGGAAGTTCGCGCTGGGGAACGCGTGATCAAAACTCATGAAACTCATGATCTGAGCATGAGAGGTATATCTTTGCAACAGCAGGGCGACCCTTTGGCCGTGGACACTGAATGTGAAGTTTCGGTTTTTTTAGAGGGAGTGGACCCCCTCATTCATGTCGATATGAAGGGAAGGGTGGGGCGATCAACAGATAAGGAGTTGGCTGTAGAGTTCAAGGAAATTGACTTAGAAAGCTATGAGCACCTTACCAACCTGGTTCGCTACAACTCGCAAAATGCAGAAGCCGTTGAAAAAGAATTGGGTGAACATACTGGCCTCAAGCGCAAGACCTGATTTTCCTTCCTTAATTAGAATCCCTTATTTATCGCCAGGGTCTTTCGTTTGTTCGTATAAGGAGAGCATAAACGGATTGCCATTGCATACAAATTTACATGCGGTAATCCTTTTTGTGTAGGGAAACTGCTGGCTTTGACCTTCCATAGAAAAAATCGGAGTGGAAAGAGAACTGGGTTGAGGAAGCATCGACTTTATATTGCCGCCGATCATATTTATCAATTCTCCAATAGCATCCTTTTTCGTTTCGGGTGAAGCCTCTCCAGAATTCAAAGAGAACATGGTTTCAGTAATACGCTCGACCAAAGCGGAAGGCAGATAAAGGCTTATCACGCCATTCCATTTTCCTGTTACCTGAACGCTTCCAGTGACGGTATCTTCTGAAGAAAAATTGTAGGTGCCTGAATCCGGTTGGATCTCAAAACCTAAAAGAGTGGACCAAACGAGTTTGTTGTATTTTTGAATTTCGCTTTCAAGAAACTGCATCAATAGGTCTCTAAAGCTGGAAGGGTAACCGTTTTTAAGAACTTTTGCTTCTAGCTAGCTTTTACTTACTTTTTTAAGTACAGATACCCTGAATTTATAACCCCAACATTGAAAGGTAACTGTTGATACCAACTCGCTACCCGGAATTCGAAGCCCGTGTTGAGTCATGGTAACTGCAGGAAGCGACAAAAAACACGGTTCAGGTAGTAGGGATTTCATATTGCCTCCCGTCATATTGGTCAACTCTCCCAATCCATCTTCAATCAGGTCGGTAGTGATCTCATCTTCTTTCAACTGAAACATGATGGAAGCTACCTTCTTTGCGAGTTCAACAGGACAGTCCAGAGAAACAGCACCTTCCCACTCCCCGGTGATGTGCACACACCCTGCAAGAATGCTTTCTCCACCAAGAGGGCAGAATGCATCTTCAGTTTGTTTTACATCAAGGTCGAGTATCGATTTCCAGATATCTTCTGTGTATTTACAAATTTCGGTTTCAAACTTTTGCATGGCATTAGCCTTGTTTTAAGCGGTAACAACCGGATTGTTTGTAGGGCATTCTTTCGAAATTATCGTCAAGGTTTAGCGTTGTTTCGGCTGCCCCAAGAAAAAGGTATCCATCGGGTTTTAGAAGTTTGCGAACTCTTCCCAGAATATCTTTTTTCATTTCGACATCAAAGTAAATCAAAACATTGCGCATCATAATCAAGTCCAGAGGAGGCATAAAGGGCCATTTCTCTGAAAGATTTGTGATACGAAACTGGATCATTTTCCGTAACTCTTCTTTTACCTGCCACTCTGTTCCTAGCCGATTAAAATATTTAACCATTAACGGCGCCGGGAGCCCGCGGTTAATTTCCAGTTGACTATATATTCCGCTTCGGCAGCGGTTCAACATCTGGTTGGAGATGTCGCTGGCTGCAAATGTGATTTTCCAGGAGTCTAAAACAGGAAACTGATTTTTTAGAGTCATCACGAGGGAGTAGCATTCCTGGCCACTTGAACTTGCTCCGCACCATATATTTAATTCTTTTCTATCTTTTCTTTTTTCTATTAGATCCGGGATGATTTCTTTTTTTAATGTCTCAAATGGATGGATATCTCGAAAGAAGGAAGTCTCATTGGTAGTCATTGCTTCGATGACTGTGTCTCGCAATTCACCTCTCGGTTGCGCTTTTAATTTCCGCACCAGATTTTCAAGAGATTCCAATTTCTCTTGATGGACTAAGGGCATTAGTCGGGATTCAACCAGATATTCCTTTCCTTTTTCAAGGACGATTGCTGATTCTTCCTTTACAATTTTGCTTATATAATCAAAGTCTGTTGGATTGATGGCCATGATGTTCCTTAATCTACAAATCGCTAATATTGAGTTTTTTATTCAACAGACAGACCCATAATTGTAAGTTTTTCAACAATCATTTCTTTTGTAAAAGGTTTCATTACATACTCGTTTGCTCCTGCCTCCAAAGCCTTTATTACCTGTGACATTTCAGTCTCGGTGGTCACCATCATGAGGCGCATATCCTTATACTTATCGTCTTTTCTCACTTCGCATACGAATTCATACCCGTTCATTTCGGGCATGTTCCAATCTACTAGTGCTAGGTCAACCGGACCGGTTTCCTTTAATTTTTCCAAAGCTTCTAAGCCATGACCTGCATTAAAGACCTCAAACTTCAAAGCTTTTAAAATTTGCCCCAGAATCATCCTGATGGCTCTGGAATCATCAATTACCAATGCTCGCACATCAACCTCCTATAACGTAATTGGAATGACTAGATTGGATATGAAATAGTTCTTGTCATCTTATTAAGCCAAAAAACAACTGATTTATTCTTATTTGTTAAATGGTTCGAATTAGTAGGATAGTGGATTATTTTAATCTGTCAATATTTATAAGGTAGCCAGGTGTTATAAATTTGTGTTTTTTTTAAATCCGTATGGATTTGGAAAAAAACACAAAAAAAGACCCGCTTATATTGAAAATATAAACGGGTCAATGGTGCATTTTTTTTGGGTTTTATGTTACCTGGAACTAGAAATTATTCGGCATTCTCATCCAAGCCTTGCTCAAGTTCACCCATGAAAAGTGTGGTGTCTTCTTTTTTGGGTGCTTTAGCCTGAGCTTTTCGAGCCGCAATTTCTTCCAACTCTTCCTTACCTTCTTTAGTAAGACCCCATGGCTCCAGACCATCTTTTTTCAGCTTTTTAACGGCTTCAATTATTTTTGTCAATTTGGGGCCGTCTAAATTACTAAGTGACAGGAGTGCATCTTCATGACCATCGTAAGCACACCACGCCTGAGTGTAACAATCGGTATTTGCACGGATCATTTTTAAAGTAATATTAGCGAAGTGGCAATGAACACCAATTAGCGCACAGACTTTAATTTTATTGTGGTCAACCGTCAAATTGGGATGACAAGGATTGATTACTGCTTCCGGATCAATTTTAGGATAAATGGGACGATAGTCAGGCATGGGAATTACATTCATTCCAGGAATTTCTCTAACTAAATCCATAGCCATGTCAGCTTTATGCATGGTTTCGTCATTCCAACCCCAGACGATCATTGGTCCTGGGAAAAGGGTAGGATTTCTTCGAGTTAATAATTCTCGAGCTCCTTTTATGATCGCATCATCTGTGGGTATATGTTCACCTTCCACTAAGTCCATTCCCGAACCATGCTCTGGATGGAAGATACCCATTGCAGCAGCAGAGGGGGGAAGTAAACCAATTGGACCTAATTCTAATTTGGGCATCTAAACAAACCTCCAAAGAGTTTCTAGTAATTAAGGAATTATGTATTCCGGTATATTTTCGTAGTTATAGCTTCTTTTAGAAAGACCTGTGGTCATTCGTAAGAAAAGCACCTTAAAATTAAAAATCGGTAGGAGAAAATCCCCTAGATAAGAAACGTGCATACTATTATTTATAAAGGGCTATGTCAATATCAATATGGATAAAAACCGGGCAATTTGTAGAGGGCCATAAAACCAAGGGGATTTAATTTGGGGAGGGGTTAAAGTCCTTTAGTTTCAGCCCATTTAAATGGGTCCTTATGCCAGGCTTGTAGGGACTCAATTTGGCTATTTGATAGTATTTGCATGGATTGGGCTTCTTTTAAGAGGTCTGGGAAGGTTAATATCGGGTGGTATTGGCAGTTTATTTCATCAAAACGACGCTGAGCCTCAGCAAAACCATAGCTAAAAATGCATAAACAATGCTCTACAATTCCCTCAGATTTTCGAATTGCGTTTACGGCGTTTATGGCACTTCCTCCTGTCGAAATTAGGTCTTCTATTAGCAGGACATTTTGACCCTCGGTCAGGGGGCCTTCGATTTGGTTGCCCATTCCATGAGATTTTGCAGCGGCTCTTACATAGATAAGAGGTTTATTTAGTTTATCTGCCAAGGTAGTTGCATGTGGAATTCCGGCCGTGGCTGTTCCTGCAATGACATCCAGATTGTTTATAGATTCACCGATATACTTTGCAAATAATTGTGCGATGAAAGATCGGTGTTCTGCTTTTCCTAGTAGAATTCTGTTGTCGTTGTAAATGGGCATTTTGTATCCCGATGCCCAGGTAAACGGATCATCAGGGCTCAACCTTATAGCGCCTGATTCTAGTGCAATTCTGGATAATTTTTCTAAATCACTCATTTATCGATTTAAATTCTCGGTGAATAACTTTTTGTTTGGCGCCAGAGCTAATCGAGCCAAGACCTCGGAAAGTGATCCCCATGAGAAATTTGCTTTCCTGACTTCTTGCCCCGCCATTGAAATTGTCTCGTTGAATAAAGTCAACATTAAAACCCCAGCATTGGCAGGGGTCATCATACAATAAACTGAAATTATTTTCTCTATGAGTCATAGTCTCTTCATCCAACCGTGTGCTGGCTTTGAAGTTCCAACCTTTTTTGAAATCCCAGTCTATTGTTGCCAGAGTGGATGTTTCGCCTCTTCGCGTGAACCTTCTTTCAACAAAAAATGTAAGCGTGTCTACAGGTTTGAATCCGACTTCAAAATTAAAAGTTTTTAAAACTTGATCATGCACATCATAAGTAGAATCAAAGTTTATTAAGAGAGGATCAATAAGTCTGCTGTCGACATCAAAGCGAATATCCGAAAATGGCTCGCTGGGGTTGTCTGCTGTTTCTGTTTTTGTTGATTCTCTTATGTCATAACTCTGGCTAAGGGTAAATCTCAGAGCCTCACGAGTATTGAAATCGCCCTTGCCATCTGCTTCTTTTTGTAAAAGTCTTTGAGTAAGCGAGTAAGTTATCAGACTTTGCGGGCTGACAGAATCTATTGCATCGAATGTTCTTATTTTATCTTTATCTTCCCTGTCAATATCTGGAATAAAGCTAAATGTAAGTCGTGGCTCTAGCAAATGTTTGACTTTAGGAATTAATTTGCTACGAGTATCGAATATTTTTTCAAATTTGGGCCCTTCGAACCTCGCAGTGAAGTCCAGTGACTCACGAGAGAAGAATCCTGTATCCTCCAGGCCTTTACTATAAAGAGTTTCCCGTAATCCCAAAGTTGGTGTGAAGCTTAGCCAGGGTGCTAAAGCAAAGGTGCTGGTGAGCTGTGGATGGAAATCAAATCTTTGAACGGAAAAGTTGTCGTCAATGTCAGGGTCGGAGTTGAGGTCTGTTAAAAAGGACGTAAAGTTGGTGTCTTGATTAAAATAAAAACCTGTGTCACCAATTAGTTGTCGTTGAGTTTTATATGTTATTTCAGGTAGCTCTGCCAGAGTCTGATCACTGGCAATCTCGGAACTGTCACGATATCGGGTAATGATATCCAAGGTACTGCTATCCCATCTTTTTGATACGGTTGCAAACGAATCAGAAATCCGTCGGGCTCTTTCGTTGGTATTATCGTTAAATGTTTTGTTGAATTCTTGACTTTCCAAATCGAGAGTCCCACTGAATTGAAATCCATAAGGAAGCTCTTGAGAATGGCTTGCATCTACCTTCCAAAAAGTTGAATCTGTAATTTTGTCATCAATAAATGAACCACTAAAAAAACCACTAGTTCCAGGGCTTGGGGTGTACCGGTATTCAATGCCTGGCGTAAATCCGCGCTTGCTTCTATATCCCAGCTTAAAGGTGGCATCGGAGTGGTCATCGATGGCCCAGTAATATTCGTTGTTTAAAGTTGCGCCGTCAATGTCGCTATTTCCGAATGATGGAAACAATAGACCGCTTTTTCTTTCCTTGTCCATCGGCAGGTAACCGGCGGGAATATAGAAAACAGGGACATCTCTTATTTTTAAAACGCCTCCTGTGAAAACAGCCCTGTCACCATCAATGATGTCCATGTATTCTGCTTCAAATAACCAGTCGGGTAGTTTTCCTCGACAGGTTGTTAGGGATGCAGATTTGGCGGTGTATTGTTTTTCAGATAGTCGAGACAGCTCGCGACTTTTTATGTAGTGAGTTTTTCCAAGTCGCCCTCGGGTCTGAAAAATCTTTCCTTTTTTATTTTTTATATTGAAACGTGACTTAATGGCTTTAAGGTGAGTGCCATCGCTGGCCTTGATAATCACGTTGCCTTGGGCTATACCGTCTCCAGTTTTATTATTTATTTTTATTTTGTCTGCCTGAATAGTTTTATTTCCCAAACGGATTTTTACTTTACCCCAAGCCCAGATAATTTCTTTTTTTACGTTTTGCCTCATATGGTCAGCTAGAATAAATACTTCATCTTTGGATATTTTTTCTTTATTTTTCTTTTTTGGAGAACTTCCTCTGGAGCTATTCTTTTTGATCCACTCTGGAAATTTTAGAGAGTTTGGCATTGTTTTAGTTTCTGATGACGACAGTGGTTCTCCATCCGCCCAATACCAATCGGGGGAGTTATCTTGAGGTGTTGGACCAAATTTGTAATCCAAGCTCTCGGACTCATCTGGGGTAAGAGGTGTGCCATCGGCCCAAAACCAATTGGGAATATAACCTGGAACGATTTTATAACCCGTTGGGGAAATAAAAACTTCGTCGTCTGAGTAGATACCATCAGAACTTACAGGCAACTCATCCCGATTATCCTGCGAGGAGATTACGCTGTCGGACTCAGGTAGGGTAGGTGAGTTGTCATCATTGGAATACGCATCATTTGTCAGGCTGAGCAGAATCCCAAGGATTAGAAAGGCTTTTTTCATTTTGAAAATAATTTTTAGCTTCGGCCACGGTAAAAATGGATCCTGTGATGCAGACCAAATCGTCTGGTTTTGCAATATTTTTGGCTGCTTGTAGCGCACTGGAAACACTTTCTGAAACCTGAACCGGTTTGTTATATTTTTCTAATTTTCCCCTTAATTTCTCAGCCGTTTCGCCTCTTGGAGGGTTCACCTGAACTGTGAAAAAAAAGTCGCCAAATTGGCTTAAAATTTCTATAATTTTTTCAACTTCTTTATCTTTCATGAGCCCAATTACAACTAAACATCTTTTAAAAGTGATGTTTTTGCATAGCTCCGCCGTCATATTCCTGACGCTGGCTTCATTATGGGCACAATCCAGAACTACTGTGGGGTGGTTGGCAACGACCTCGAGCCGACCTTCCCATCGAACGTCTTCTAGACCTTTCCTGATCTTCCTTTCATCCCATTCCCCTAAAAACGTTAGGGAGGCTGCAAGGGCTAAACCTGCATTTTGGGCCTGAAATTGACCAATTAAGGGCAATTTAAGACCTTTAAGTTGTGTTTCTTTGCTAATAAAATCGAATGTCTGGCAGCCCTCATTTCGCTCGATTTGGGCTACCTGAAATTCGTGATTCAGCCTATCGATCGAAGCATTTCGACTTTGGGCCAAACTATTGACAACATTGAATATTTCCTTATCTGGTATATGAGCAAAAACTGTACCGCTTTCCTTAATAATGGAAGCTTTTTCGAAAGCAATTTGCTTGAGGTCGTCCCCAAGATATTCCGTGTGATCACGAGAAATTGATGTGATGAGGGATATTTCTGCCTGACAAAGATTGGTGGCATCGAGCCTTCCTCCCAAGCCCACTTCCAGAATATTCACATCGGTTTGTTGTTCTTTAAAATAGAGAAAGGCCAGAACGGTACCAAACTCAAAAAAAGTTACGGGAATGTTCAGCTTTTCGACAGCGGCTTTTATTTTAATAATTAGATCGGTTGCGCTTTGCTTATCAACTAAACTGCGGTTGACCTGAATGCGTTCACGAAAGTCTAGAAGATGCGGGGATGTGTAAAGGCCAGTTTTTAATCCAGCCGTTCTTAAGATTGATTCTATTATGGCTGCGGTAGAACCTTTGCCGTTGGTTCCGGCGATATGGATGGTGCGGACTCCCAGATGAGGGTTTCCAAAATACTCCAAAAGCTGAGAGGTGTTTTGCAGTCCCAGCTTTATTCCGCTATGCGTGAGGCTGTATAAATAGTCCAGAGCTTCACGGTATCTTGAATCATTCATGCTGTTATTGTGTAAAATGAATTAACTTGGATTTGAACCCTGCAAAAATCTACCCATGCATTAGAAGTGCAAGAGCAGAATTTTCTATTAATGTTTAAAATTTTCCAACAATGAAGAAGTTGATAACCATTCCCCTTATCTCGCTATCCTATGGTCAGGAAAGGTGGGAGCCTGACCACGAGTGGGAAGAAAAGATTTTCAATAGTACCAATTGTATCAAATTATTAGCCTCGATGGAACTGCCCGATTGCAGCTATGCAATAGATTTAAAAGACGCTTCTCCATCTTCCTATTTTGGTGAAAACACTCTTGCTGTATTTTCCAAATCTGATTTTCCCGCTCAAGACAACATTTTCTTGATTGGTTTAAAAGAAAAACCGCCTTTCATTGGAAAGTTATTAAAAAATGAATCTGATACAGAGAGACAGGGAAGGAAGACTTTTATGACCCCCACGCCTTTGCACATTCCTGATAGCAAAACTTCGCCTATTGCAGATTCTCTTCATCACACTTTAATCTTTAAAGTGTTGTTGAAGCCTCAAGGGACAAGGTTTATTCAGCAATCAAATATAAGCTTTAGTCATCCTCTTATTTTCGTCCAAAAAGATGAAAACTAAAATTAAAAATTTTTA
>JAJDAV010000196.1 GCA_029261695.1 Nitrospinaceae bacterium
CAGTGAATTTAGTGCTGGGACGGTAGCTCAGTCGGTAGAGCAGAGGACTGAAAATCCTCGTGTCGGCGGTTCGATTCCGTCCCGTCCCACCACTCTTCACCAAGAGAGGCAAATTAGCCTGTCATTTGTCTCGTGATAAAACTCCCAGAGCGAATTTCAGGCAGCTAGGACGTTCTCACCCCACCGTTTAAAAGAGGCAACATAAGGGCTTACAGAGACTCCACAACGATTCTCTCAAGCCCTTTTTCTTTTGGTAAAACAGACCTGCTAAAAAAGCGAATCTGTCACTCCAACTCCTGAAATAATTAAACCAAAACCGGGAAAACTAACTTAGGAAGTGGCACAGCAGGTCAAATTAATTCGAGGCATTGGATGTGGCGGAGATGGTCTCGGCACATACCATTATTACTCGCCGAGTGGCGAGGGCGACTTCCCAAGTTTTGGAAATTTGTTGGTTAGCTCACACCTGCACTCTGACTGGACTTGTGTTCAGTGAAACACAGAGAGCGAAGAGAAAAGTTTTGAGTGTTAAGAACTTTAGACAATGTAAAACCTTCACACTCGGCATCTTGAATGAGTTCAATCAACTTTTTACGCTCCGGATGCGGTAGAAATGAGATCGCTTTATCATAAGAAAACAGCCCTGACAAAAATGACTGGGCAACACCGGAAAACTCACGAACATCAATTGAAACTTCTTGGTTTTGCACTTCGAGACCAGGCATCATTGCCTGTGTAATGGTTAATACCTCAGTACAAATTTCTGGCTCTACCGAACTTGCAGTTTGTAGTGCCCCTAATATCGCAGCATCAAACTCCGATTTAAAATCACGAAGCGCAATCACCGCATAGAGAGTATTTAATTTCTCGAACTCACCCTCCACCAAACGTGTAAAATTTTCTTCATCCTCAAAATATTCTTCGATGTGACTGGAGCTATTGAACCACTCGTTCCTTGAGGCATTATCAAACATACGCCAAAAGGTTGCTAATTGATTTGAGCCTTGAGAAAATTTGGTATTTCCAGTGCGGGGCGTTTCATCAATCAGTGAAATCAGTATGTCGAGCGGATTGAAGCCTTTCTCCATTCCAAATTTTAACAACAATTTGTAGGTGTCTAAGTTCCAACAAAAATCGACGAGAAAATGGAGTTTGCGAAGAAAAAACATTTCTTCTTCTGACATTGTGGTCGTTGATCGCAAGCTCTCCTCGTACTCAAATGCCCGAATCTCTCCACCGTCTGGCAGTTTGTAGCGACCAGCATCACCGTGGATAAGCCGAAAAGCGGTCATAAATCCAAATTCAGAACGTGTCTCTGGCGAATTGAGCGATGCACCGGGAAGCAAACGACAATTGTGATTCTGAATGATATCCACCCCAAACTCGAATAACTGACGCAATCCACTCAAATGGCTATCAATTGTTTCTTCCGGCAAAGGAACAATTACATCGGAATAAGTGCGATGTCCAATTGCGTGAAACCGCTTCTGATATTCAATGTATGTATCAATTTTTATATTTCCCCGTTTAATGTGTTTCAACACCGTATCGTCCAAGCTTTGAACAGCCATTACGGGAACCACCATGTCCCCGAGGATTTCAGCAATTTCGAGATTTCTGTCGGTTGTGTTTTTGGCTAGCCAGATATGACATTTGTTTGGTGCTCCATATCGATCCCGAACCGAACGAATCTTTTTCGCTAAGTCCACGTCACGTTTCAACATTCCGAAGTTTGCGTCGCAAATAATCCAATTGCGTGAGCTACTGCGGGCACCCACATATTCAAACTCTTCCAACACGACATCTTCCTCAAAACTCCGAACAAGATTCTTTGATGGCATACCCCAGCCACAAAAAGTGCACAGAAATGGGCAGCCACGATTGGTCTCAAAGAGCGGCATCATCCCACGTTCTATAAATTCGTCCAAGGAACCAGATAGATAGGGCGAAGAGATGTTTTCAATCTTTTTAGCTACTTTGCGTAGCGGTTGAGAACGCAGCTCACCATTGTCATCACGCCAAAATAAGTTCTGAGGGAGTTCATCCTGATGTCGCCCGTTATCTATCCACGTTATCAACTCGGAAAAAGGTTCCTCACCTCCGTCAACGATGACATAATCCAAATAAGAGTGCTCACGCATAAAAACACTCTGGCTCTCCACGTCATCGTCAATATTGGGGCCGCCAGCGACAAAAATGGTATGAGGCAAAAATGGCTTCAGATATTTGCCGACTGCACGGTTGAGTTTTTCGTTCCAACCATAATTGGCAAAACCAATGATTTCTGGTTTGTGTTTTAAAACATGCGCGATGAACAACTCAGGATGCTTAAACAAGGTAATGTCAATTCCCTCCCCGTGGACCTGCTTTGCGTAAGCTTTAACATAACCAATACCGAGAGGAATCGGTAGGGATTGATCGGCCACAGCGTAAGTATGGGCCAAATCACTCAAAACGATTTTCATGACAGACCTTTCTAGCTAGTAAATATTGACAATGCTTTTATTGGCATTTTGCTCGACATCATTTTCGCCTATGTATTACGGTTTTATTTACGGGTAACTTCTCCCTAAAATTCCTCCACAGGGAACTTTAACGACCTATCCCATGCCTTGGATTAATTTGATCTTTCCATACTAGTTGTACCATATGCTAAGTAAAATTTTTAATTTTTATTCCACCTAATCCGTTGACTCCAAAAGGCCATCTCACCAACAAATAGTTGTAGTTATTAGCGGACTTCTCCACCAAATGTTCCACAGCACTAGCCCAAAACAAAAAGGAATTACAGCCGAAACCATAAGCCCTTAATGATTCTGGTCTGAGCACGAGGGATTGAACCTCCGACCCCCTTCTCCCAATACAGGGCATTTAAAAAATACCTCTGGCAGATTATTTTATTGTAGGAGTTTGGCTGGCAGCTTATTAAGGCGGGCCAATTCGTTAAGAAGCTTCTTAACAATTCCTTTGTGATCTTGCATAGAAAAACAGGAACATTTCAGAAATCACCAAGAATATCTGCAACTCCAATAACCTTCTAAATCTGTAAACATAGAATGCTTTCGTGAAATTGGGAACTGACCAGAAAAGTCACATTGAATACTAAAAATCCTCGTGTCGGCGGTTCGATTCCGTCCCGTCCCACCACTCTTCACCAAGAGAGGCAAATTAGCTTGCCATTTGTCTCATGGTAAAAGCAGCAAGGCCAGCCCCGCCCTACCCCTCTTCAAGCAAACAAATAATCCAAAAAGCCTTTAAAAAACAATATCAAACTGGAACGCGATTGTGACATGAATATCTACGGGTTTAAATTAAAATAAAGCTGGAAAAATTTGGAAAACCCCTGTTTTTTTTCATGTGCTATAATTCGGTTTTCCCTTAGAAAAACATTTCACCAAAGAGACTTACATTGGCGGATAACCAAGATAAACAATCCGGTTCACGCTCGGAAGAAGATTACAAAAAGCAAATTGTTGAGCTTGAAAAAGCCAACAAGGAACTTGAAGATGCTAATCGAGCGAAATCTGCGTTTTTGGCAAACATGAGCCACGAACTTCGTACTCCCTTAAATGCCATTCTCGGTTATAGCGAGCTCCTTGAAGAGGTCGCCGGTGAATTAGAGATCGAAGAAGAAATTGGCCCGGATATCAATAAAATCCACTCCTCGGGCAAACATTTACTGGCGATCATTAACGACATTCTTGACCTGTCTAAAATCGAAGCAGGAAAAATGGAGTTTTTCAGCCAAAACTGCAATCTGAAAACTTTGGCAAATGAAGTCAGCGAAACGGTACAACCTGTTATCAATAAAAATTCTAATAAGCTCAAAGTTGTTCTCGACGAAAATCTGGGCTCAATATCCATTGATATAACACGATTGCGGCAAGTTCTTTTTAATCTACTAAGCAATGCCTGCAAATTTACTGAGAAGGGTGAAATCACATTCACCATAATGCGCAAAACCGTGAACAAGGCAGACTGGATCAATTTCACCATTTCCGATACAGGA
>JAJDAV010000197.1 GCA_029261695.1 Nitrospinaceae bacterium
GGAGGGGCACAGCAGGTTTTCGCTGAACTCGGTACCTCCAAAAATCCCCTGAGAATGATGTTTGTTCCTTCGGGGGATGCCCAGGTAATCGTCAAGGGTGGGCAGGAAGTTGCCACTCTCTTGCAAAAAGAAACTGGGCTGTATTTTAAAACCTCGGTGGCTACCAGTTATGCGGCCGTGATAGAGGCTATGGGTGCTAAGAAAGTCGATATTGGGTGGTTGGCCACTTTCAGCTATGTTCTAGCGAAAGATAAATATGACGTTGAACTTTTACTCATTGTGCAAAGGTTTGGTAGTCCTTTTTACCGGGGGCAAATCATGGTGCGGGCAGATAGCGGAATCCACTCTCTGAAGGACCTAAAGGGCAAAAGGTTTGCTTTTGTCGATCCGGCCTCCACTTCCGGGCATTTATACCCTAAAACCTTATTACTCTCTAAAGGATTGGACCCAAAAACATTTTTTGGTAAATCAGTATTTGCCGGGTCTCATAACTCTGTGGTTCTTTCGATATATAAAGGCGAGGTGGATGGAGGTGCTGCTTACGATGGTTCTCGGGCTGCCGTTGCCAAGTCTTACCCTGACGTATTTGAAAAGGTAAAAGTCATTGCCTACACCAAAGAGATTCCCAACGATACGGTTTCGGTTCGCAAAGGCCTCCCTGAAAATATAAAAGTGAAGCTTAGAGATGGACTCAAAAAAATTGCAAGTAGTCCCAGGGGTAGCAAAGTCCTCAAGCGTTTGTATGGCATCAGTGGATTGGTGGATTTGGATGGTTTATTTGATCCTGTCCGCGAAGCGAGTAGATTGTTGGATCTTAATTTAGAGAAATAGACCGATGTTAAAGATTGAAAATCTTCGCAAAACATACAAAACAGGGGTTGAGGCTTTGCGAGATATTTCTATTAAAGTCGAAGAAGGTGAATTTGTGGTGGTGTTGGGGAAAAGCGGATCGGGAAAGTCGACTCTGTTACGCTGTATCAATCGCCTTGTCGAGCCAACTTCTGGAAGAGTCTTTCTTAACGATGAAGAAATTACGGGAGCCTCCAGTGGTAAACTGCGGCAACTGAGACAAAAAATTGGAATGGTTTTCCAGCAATACAATCTTGTTTCGCGTTTTTCTGTGCAGACCAATATTCTTGCGGGTAGATTGTCGACAGTTTCTACCGCAGCTTCCATGTTGAATTTGTTTCCCCAGGCCGATGTTGAAAAATCTCAACAAGTTTTAGATCGGTTGGGGATTGCCGACAAAGAATTTGATCGTGCAGACAAACTGAGTGGAGGTCAACAGCAGCGGGTTGGGCTGGCCAGAGCGTTGATGCAAGACCCACAGTTGATTCTAGCCGATGAACCCGTGTCGAGTCTGGACCCTTCGACCTCAAAACAAATTATGGATTTGCTGGCAGAATTTAATCAAAGAGATGGCGTGGCTGTGATCTGCAATTTGCATTTACCCTCCCTGGCAAGAGAATATGGATCGCGTATAATTGCCTTGAATGAGGGGCAAATTGTCTACGATGGCCCTGCCACCGATCTTAGCGAAACCGAACTCAACTCTTTTTACGATTCACAATGACTCGCTGCTGGCGTACAATCGCGTTGAAACTTTTTAATGAAAGATACTATGAACCCTGTTGAGCCCACAGAAAAGCAATTAAAACAATTTGGTTTGATGATGGCGGGTGTATTCTCGTTTTTCGCGGCGATTTTCTTTTATAAAACCTGGACCACTGCTTCCGGTGTTCTTGGTGTATTGATTTTATTTTTTGGTGGAATGGCACTCGTTTCTCCCAAGGGCCTTCTTCCTGTTCATAAAAAATGGATGCGGTTTGCAGAAGTATTAGGTAACTTCAATGCCAAGGTTATTCTGAGCCTAACCTATTTTTTTGTTTTCACCCCCATTCGCATAGTTGGTTCAATTTTTAGAGAAGATCCCTTAAGAAGAAAATTCGAACCAGATAAAGAATCTTATTGGCTGGATTGTGAGCCCCGTGATTCTGATCCGAAACGTTATGAGAAGCAGTTTTAAGATAAATCCCCATTAATAGAAAAGGGTTTTTCATGGAAAATATTCATAAAGAAATACTTGGGTTGATGGGGAAAATTGATATCGACTGCCGAGATGAAAATAATACTATTATCATTGATCTCGCCGGTCAGTTGGATATCTACAATTCAAATGATTTAAGCCGCCTTATAGATGCCTATATAGAGAGAGGATTTAAAAAATTCATCCTCAATCTGGAAAAAGTCACCTACTTGGATAGCTCTACCATTAGCGCATTTATTCATTGTTTCCAGACACTTAAGGATGAAGGTCGGTTTGTTTTAGCGGGGTTGAATGGTGCCCCAAAAGAGGTTTTTGAACTGGCCAAGCTCCACGATGTTTTTGAAATCTATCCCGATGTTTCTACCGCTATGGAATCAAACTCCTAAGTCGGCAGAATTTCCTCTCTATCTTCCAGTTTAGCTTTAGACATTACCCATTTGAATGACACCTGAAATATGTTAGCTTATAAATATCCTTTGAAAATCGGTGATATCGAGCTACTTAGTCCGGTTTAAAGGTTTTTTTTGGTCGTGGGTTCCTTAATTTATAAAGGACTAGCGTTAATTGCTTGTCCTCCTAAAATCTGAGGTCTCTAGTGAAATTGCCCTTTATGCTGGTTTGCTTGATGGCATTTATTTCGATGCCGATTTTGGCGTCGAGCCAAGGCTCGGCATTGAAGGAAATTGACGCTCTAAAAAAAACCGGAGACGAGTTGGAAATCCCTAAAGAGCCAGGATGGAGACATCCTTCTTATAGGGGATGGGAATCGTTGAGTGTTCCAGGTTTGATTGCAACCTATTATGATTTGGATTTGGATCGCCAACTGGATTATATGGTAATCCGGAAAGTAATTCGAAAAGCCTCGACAGAGGAGACCACAATTGAAAAAGCTATTGAGGTCGCAAAATTTGATGGATTAAGCGTATTTTTTTCGCACCCAGTCGTATATTTTACAAATCGAAATCCACTTTTTTATTGCAAAGGGGTGGACCATAGACGCAATTGCCGAGATATCTGGGTCGATATTGCGGAAGATGGTTTAAACGGCAATGAAGAACTTTACACTTTATCAACACCGAGTATTGGGGTTCGTTAGAAAGAAAAATTTTATATTTTTCTTTCTTGTATTGGTTGCCCTTGTCATTGGACCACTTCCTGCTTATTCCCATTCTCAACATGGAAATGACTCGGGGAATTCACCCAAAGGCGAAAAGGATTTGTTGCGCCTGGGTTCAACCGTTTACAAGCACATGTGCGTGTTTTGTCACGGACAGGATGGTAACGGAGGCGGCAAGGCTATGGCGTATCTTTATCCGTGGCCAAGGGATTTTAGGAAAGGGGTTTTCAAGTATCGCACGACCCCTTTTGGTTCGCTCCCGCAAGATAAAGATATTTATCGAACCATTTCTCGTGGCATACCGGGAACATCAATGCCTGCATGGGGAGGGGCGTTGTCGGAAGATGAAACTTGGGGAGTGATTGAATATATCAAATCGTTTTCAAAACGATTTGAAAAGGAAAAGCCCAAAGAAGCACTTGTAGTTGGTGCCGCGCCTGAAACCAATGAGGGGTCGATTAAAAGAGGGCATAGCATTTATCAAGAACTGAAATGCTCACGTTGCCATGGCACTGATTTGAAAGGGGATGGCCCCATTGCTGATGAACTCTATGATATTTGGGATCATCGGGTTTTCATTTATGATCTAACGGACCCCAATACTTATAAATTCGGGTTTAGTAAAAAAGATTTATTTGTGATTTTGACTTCGGGGATTGATGGGACCCCCATGAAGTCTTACAATCACTTGAGCGAAGACGAACGATGGGATCTGGCTTCTTTCGTCGAGTCAAAAATTAATAAGGAAGTGCACAAGCCAGCGAAGTATGAGACGGATCTGAAGACTCATGTTATAGATGAGGAAATTGACATGGATCCGGGCAATCCTTTATGGGATTCAATTGAAGTGCAGAATATTCATACGATTCCGCTCAATGCTCGTAGAGACCCTATCGATGAAATTCAGTTTCAATCGGTAATGAACGATGAAGGCATTGCATTTCGGTTGCAGTGGGAAGACCCGCAGCCAGATCGTACTTCCAGTCGGCATCAGGATTTTAAAGATGCTATAGCTATGCAGTTTGCTCTGGGTGATGTTTTGTTGCACCAGCATGGACACAATGAACCATTCTTTGGTATGGGAAATCGTAGCAAAGTGGTGAATATCTGGCAGTGGCGAGCAGACTGGCAAACAGAAATTGAAACAAAAGAAAAACTGGAATATGCGACAAAAGGATTAGACTTGGATACCATGATCTTCGGCGGTGAGGTCAATCCGGTGGATTCGCTGAATCCATTCAGAGATGTGCCGGTTGAAGAGTTGAATGCTGAAGGTTTTGGAACCTTGACCCCTCAGCCGCAGACAAAACAGAATGTTCTGGGTAAAGGTGTTTGGAAAGATGGTAAATGGAGTGTAGTATTCTTTCGAACTCTGGATACTATCAATAAATGGGACATCCGTTTTCAGCGGAAAATTCCGGTGCTGGTTGCATTTGCAGTTTGGGATGGAAAACACCAAGACCGAAATGGTCGTAAAGTAATTTCAATGTGGCAAAGGTTGACAGTTCCACAGTTGGAAAATTAAACAGTTCGGTTGCAAGTGAACGAGGTTTTTTTACAAAGATTTTTTTTAAGCGCTATAAAGAATAAAACCCATTTTATGGGATTAAAGTATTGTGGGATTAAAGTATTGCCATCAGAATCTGGGTGGTTAAATTTTTTAGAAAACTCGTAAAAAATAATTTGGAGAATGGTTTCATGTCAGAAGAAAAGGAAATGGATGAGACAGAGTCTGAAGATTCGCTAAGTGTTTCTGAAGATGATGAGATGGACCTTGATGAAATGGATGAAGCCGAAGAGACGGCTGTAGAGGAAGTTAAAGAAACTGGCGCATTCATGGTTATCGGGCAGGGCGATTTTTCTATGACCCAGTCTAACAGGGGTGCGGATGACCCTGGTGACAATACTTTAAGTGAACCTCAGTATGTAACCAAATTTGGCGATATGCTGTTTGTTGCGGATCGTGGTAACCATCGGGTGGTGATTTGGGAACAGTTTCCCGAAGAAAACGGCGAACCTTGCTCTCTGGTTTTAGGGCAGGAAGATTTTGCCGATTGTCTGGAAAATCGAGGAATGACCACCACTCTGGATGAAATGACCTCGGGTTTGGGTGATGAGTCTTTGGATGGATTCACTATTAGTAAAGCTGAGGAAGATACACTTTCACAGCCCGCCGGAATTCAGGTAATCGATGGAAAACTTTACGTGGTTGATAGTGGTAACCATCGTGTCCTTCGTTGGTCAGGAATTCCTTCAGAAGATGGTGAAGCTCCCAGCTTGGTATTGGGACAAGATAACTTAGATGACAATGAAGCCAACAGGCGAGGTTTTGTTGGGTCAGGTTCTTTGTTTTTTCCAATGGGAATTAACTCCACTGACGATCAGCATATTTTTGTTGCGGATAAAGATAATCATCGTGTTTTGCTGTGGAATAAAATTCCTTTCAGTGATGGTTGGAATGCCGATGTATCTTTGGGGCAACGAGGTATGGACGAGCGTTGGCCGAATCAAGGTGAATTTGATAACGTAGGTGCCGATACTCTCAGTTTCCCAACGGGCGTTTTCTTCGATGCTGAAAACGAAAGAGTTTTTGTGGTGGATCAAGGCAACCACCGAATATTGATCTGGAACAAACTTCCTCGTGAAACAGGCGTAGCTGCAGATGTAGTTATCGGACAGAAGGATTTCTTAAGCCGAGAACCAAACTCTGGAAGGGG
>JAJDAV010000198.1 GCA_029261695.1 Nitrospinaceae bacterium
TTCATCCGCAACTTCACCGATATCGACGACAAGATCATTAACCGCGCCAATGAAGAGGGCGTGGAGTGGCAGGAAATAAATCGAAAATATATCGAGGCTTTCCATGAGGATATGGGCAAACTGAATATCGCCTCTCCTACCGAAGAACCGAAAGCCACCGACCACATCCCTGAAATGCTGGAAATGATCCAATCTCTAGTCGATCAGGACAAAGCATATGAGTCGGGCGGCGATGTTTTTTATTCCATAAAATCCTTCAAGGAATACGGTTGTCTCTCCGGAAAAAACATAGATGATTTGCAATCAGGAGCGCGAGTCGAAGTTAACGACACTAAAAAGGATCCGTTGGACTTTGCCTTATGGAAAAAAAGTAAACCAGGAGAACCTTCGTGGGACAGCCCCTGGGGTCCCGGTCGACCGGGTTGGCATATCGAATGTTCGGCAATGAGCAAAAAGTATCTCGGGGAAACTTTTGACATTCATGGCGGCGGCAAAGACCTGGTGTTTCCCCACCACGAAAATGAAATCGCTCAATCATGCGGATGCACAGGCAAACAGCCGGTTCGTTATTGGGTGCATAACGGCTTCGTCAACATCGACAAGGAAAAGATGTCGAAATCTCTTGGCAACTTTTTCACGCTTCGCGATGTTTATAAAAAATATCACCCCGAAGTATTACGACTGTTCTTAGTAAGCAGCCAGTACCGCAGTCCGATAGACTTTTCTGAAAAGAACCTGGAAGACGCAACCAAGGTGATGAGCCGGTTTTATGAAGGGCTCGCTGGAGCCAATGAAAAACTCAAAGATCTGGACACAAACACAATCCCCGACTTTCAGGCAAAGGTTAAAGAACATCCGCTGACAAAAAGTTTTGAGACTGCGATGAACGACGATTTGAACACCGCTGTGGTCATGGCTCACCTCAACGAAGGCTTGCGACATCTCAATTCAGCAGCCAAAGATAACGATTTTGCGGTAACTGCACAGGCATGGGTCAACGCCGGGAAAATTCTTGGGTTATTTTCCAGCACGCCGGAACAGTTTGAAAAAGAATTATTTGAAATCAAAAATCAAAACCTCAACCTTGATGTTGAAAAAATTGAAAAATTAATTGCCGACCGCAATGCCGCGCGAAAATCAAAAAACTGGGCCGAGGCAGATCGCTGCCGAGACGAACTGACGGGAATGGGAGTGCTGATTGAAGATACGGCCAGCGGCACCGAATGGAAGATAAAATGATTGCGGAGGAAACTTTTTCTGACGCCTATCTGAAATTCACCCGTGTATTCAACCAGCTTGAAGTTCGTGAAGAAGACCACACCCTGCGCGTTCCCGAAAAAGTAATTCGCTGCATCTGGAACGACCAGTTATTTTGCACACCTGCACTCAAAACCAAAGACAACCAAGACCTGGAAATCATCTACCCCGGTTACTGGAATTTTGGCAAGGGTCCCGACTTCACCAGCGCAACCATCAAAGTAAACGGCAAGGTTCATGAAGGTGATGTCGAATTGCATGTCTATGCCAGCGATTGGGAAAATCATGGACATTCTGACAACCCGGATTTCGACAATGTCATTCTTCACGTTTATATGTGGCAGGGGCGTGGACGAAAACCAAAAATCCCTAACAAAAATACAGCCTTCGATTTTGAGATCAAAGATTTTTTGACCAAAGGCATTATTGATCTCAACAATGAGTTGGACTTTGAAACCTATCCGGTTCTCAATCAATGTAATGTGGGGCTTTGCCACGAACCTCTGTCGCAGTTGCCTGATGAAAAATTAACCCACCTGCTCAACGCCGCAGGTGAAGCCAGAGTATTACGGAAACTCGAACGTTTTCACGATCCCATTATCATTGAGGGTTACGAACAGGTTTTTTACCGAGGTGTTGCAGAGGCTCTGGGTTATCCGAACAATAAGCAGCCTTTTCAAGTTCTTGCCGACACTCTACCTCTAACAACTTTAAGCGAATTGGTTCCCGCAAAGATCAAGGGTGATGAAAGGGTTTGTCATTATCAGGCGTTGCTTTTAGGGGCTTCGGGTTTGATGGGCAACTGGCACGAAATTCCTGATCTACGAAAACGGGTCAAGATTTGGGAAAGCTACAGGGATTTCCTACCTGAATCTTCGTTGACGAAAAAGGATTGGAGTTTCCGTTCGATCCGCCCAGCCAACTATCCCTATCGGCGGATAGCGGGATTGGCCTATCTGGTTGTGCTTAATGAAAAAAAAGGTCTGTTCACTAATTTCATTCAAGCCATCTCAAAATTGAAACTTGAAAATATTCCTCCGAAACAAATGAACGAGTTTCTAGATTTTTTCTGCGTGGACTCAGACGACTATTGGTCGCAACACTACACCCCTGGCGGTAAAAAACTTTCGAGTTCTCAACAGCTCATCGGCTCGTCCCGATCACGAGAAATCATTATCAACATAGGAATCCCCATCGGATTGATTTTTGCCCGTACCGGCAAGCTCAAAGAAATCGAGAAGCGGCTCAACCATTTATTTAAAATCAGCAAAGGTGCCAGCGACAATAAGTTGATCCGCTTTATGAAGCATTATATTTTTGGCGACAAAAAAGATATGGTTGGACTCCTCACCTCGGAAAAACAGGTGCAGGGATTAATGCAGGTTTATCAGGATTTTTGCACCCAAAGCCAAAATAACTGCCTGAGGTGCCCCTTTCCAAATGTAGTGAGCAAGTATTTTTCCTAAAAAACACCTAAAATTGCAGCATTCTCATTGCGGAATCTTCAAATTTCCCGTAAAATCGCCCTCCCCCTTGATTCTATTGAAAAATCAGGATAAAGTGGACATTCCCGCAACGAACAATTCCCAAGCAAGCGAAATTGGGATTAACACCCATATATGGGTTTAAATTTAAGGAATTACAGTATTAAATGGATCATTTAGACGAGCTTGAAAATCAAAGTATTTTTATACTCCGCGAAGCCTACAAAAACTTTAAAAACCTTGCCATGCTGTGGTCTATTGGTAAGGATTCTACGATTCTGGTTTGGCTTGCGCGAAAGGCATTTTTTGGGCACTGTCCCATCCCGTTGGTTCACATAGATACCACTTATAAGATTCCAGCGATGATCGAATACCGAGATCATTATGCGAAAAAGTGGGGATTGAATCTCGTAGTAGGAAAAAATCAGAAAGCCTTGGATGAGGGCATGAACCACGAAAAAGGACGGATCGTATGTTGCGAGGCACTGAAAACTCAGGGCCTGCACTGTATCATGGAAGAACATGGTTACACCGGACTGATTCTTGGCATCCGCCGCGATGAAGAAGGAACACGCGCGAAAGAGCGATATTTCTCACCTCGAGATAAAAACTTCGAGTGGAACTTCAAAGATCAGCCACCGGAGCTATGGGATCAATATAAAACTACATTTGCTGATGATACCCACATTCGCATTCATCCCATTCTTCATTGGACTGAATTGAATGTGTGGGAATATATTTTGCGGGAAAATATCCCCATCATTGATCTCTACTTCGCAACACCCGAAGGAAAACGCTACCGGTCTTTAGGCTGCGCACCTTGCACAGGTACTATAGATTCCAAAGCAGTGAACGTAGAACAGATCGTTGAAGAGTTGAAACATGCCACAACATCAGAGCGCTCCGGCAGGGCACAGGATCAGGAAAACACCTACGCCATGCAGAAACTACGAGCCCGAGGGTACATGTAAATGGGCAATAACGGAAACGCACTAGATCTTGCCAGCCGCCTGATGCGGTTGGTCATCGTTGGCCATGTGGATCACGGCAAATCTACCTTGGTAGGTCGTCTGCTCTCAGATACGGGAAGTTTGCCTGAAGGCAAGCTCCAGTTCGTAAAGGATATCTGCGACCAACAGGGAAAAACTTTCGAGTTTGCCTTCCTGTTAGATGCATTGCAAGAAGAACAGGAACAAGGTATCACCATCGATACCTCACAAATCTTCTTTGATACTCCAAAAAGAAAATACGTCATCATCGATGCACCCGGCCATAAAGAGTTTTTGAAAAATATGGTGACCGGTGCTGCCGATGCAGAGGCCGCACTCCTTCTCATTGATGCTAAAGAAGGCGTTCAGGAACAATCTCGCCGCCACGGTTACATTCTCAAACTATTGGGTCTCACACAGGTTGCGGTGGTTATCAACAAAATGGATCTCGTCGGATACGATGAAAATGTTTATTCCAAAATTAAAACGGAATACACAAACTTTCTGGGATCGTTAGGTGTTGAAGCGCGAGAGTTCATTCCCGTTTCTGCAAAGCTGGGAACCAATATCGCCGAACTAAAAGACGAAATGCCCTGGTACAAGGGGCCCACTGTTTTAAACATGCTGGATCAGTTCGAGAAAAAACCACGGCCCGATCATCTCCCCTTCCGTTTTCCGGTGCAAGACGTTTATAAGTTTGACGAACGTAGAATCATCGCCGGTCGCGTGGAGTCAGGAAAACTCAAAGTGGGCGATCGAGTTATATTCTCACCCTCGAACAAAAAAGCCATCGTTAAAACCATCGAAGCTTGGAGTGTTCCCGAACAACCTACCGTAGCAACCTCTGCGGATTCCATTGGCTTCACATTAGACGAACAAATTTTTGTGGAACGCGGAGATGTTTGCACCTTGATGGATGAGTTACCCATCGTTTCCACAACTTTCGACGCCAATGTGTTTTGGATGGGCAAACGAAAACTGGAAAAAGGACGAAAGTTCACAATCAAACTGAACACCCAGGAAGTCGAATGCCAGGTAAAAGAATTTAAAAAAGCCATCGACGCTTCCACCCTAGAAACACTCAGCAATCAAGACTATATCGCAAAAAATGATGTCGCGGAACTGACGCTTCAAACTCGGTCTCCCGTGGCTTTCGATCTTTTCGGGTCTATCGCAACTACAGGACGCTTCGTTCTAGTGGATGAATATGATGTATGCGGTGGCGGAATCATCACCACCTACACACCGACCACTAAAGAAGACAAGCTGAGAGATGAGGTCCGCACCCGTGATTTCAATTGGATAAAAAGTGATATCAAACCCGAAGAACGTGCTTATCGAAATGGCCACCGTGCCGCGTTAATTCTTATCACAGGAGATCCGGGTTCAGGCAAAGGTCCATTGGCAAGAACATTGGAGCACAATCTTTTCCAGAACAACTTCCAAAGTTATCTACTGGATCGAAGAAATGTAAACTTGGGAGTCTCCGCAGATTTAAATCAACCCGAAGCCACAGTTGAAGAAGAATCAGCAAGACGACTGGGCGAAGTAGCAAAGCTATTTCTCGATGCCGGGCATGTGGTGATTTCGACATCAAACGCTTTTCACAAGGAAGACCAACAAGACCTTAAACTTCTTGCGAACCCTTATCAGGTTATAGAAATTCAAGTCAGCTCTAAACCCACAGGCGAACCAGATATTCTACTTTCTTTGGACGAAGCTCAAAATGCAAAAGAAGCATCAACCAAAATCCAGAACTACCTGAAAGAAAAGAAAATACTGATGGGGCACAATTACTCGATTTAAGAAACGATCTGGTCTTGCTGGGATTAAAAGAAATGATCCTCTGCCCCCACGGCGAGTGGAAGAAAGTTTTGATGAGGAACAATTATTCTATCTAATTGTTCCTAAAGG
>JAJDAV010000199.1 GCA_029261695.1 Nitrospinaceae bacterium
CCCCTATCAAAACGATTTAATTCTAAATTGCCTGGAATTGAAACCAGCCTTATCACAAAAGTTAACTCTTCCGAAAAACCAAAAAAAACAACAAAAAGACATTTTTTTTGATTTGAGGCTAAAGTTTTAAAGTTTTCTGCCGAAGAGACCACCACGTAGAGGTGTGCCAATAATCAGGGATTTGATATGGAAGTTCAAGTTATCCAGGCTCGTCAACAGCTTGTATTTGTTGGTAATTCAGGGCGTTGCGAGGATTGCGAAGAAGAAGAAGAACGGCAAGACGCTCTTCAGGAAGATATAACTCAGGACCGGGTTAATCTTTCCCAGGCATCTTTAAAACTCGCCGAAAATTCTAATTCTGGAGAATCCAACTCTGGGAACGCCAATGCAGAAAATGATCTAACGGCAAAAAGTGAGGATGAAGAAAGTACTGGCTCCCAGTCCACCGGGCCTAAAACCGAACTTCAGCTAACCGAAGAAGAACGGCGCATACTCAATGAGTTAAAAGCAAGAGATGCAGAAGTTCGCGCACATGAAGCTGCGCATTTAGCGGCAGCCGGACCCTACGCCAACGGGGCTCCAACTTTTGAATTTCAAACAGGGCCTGATGGCAGGCAATATGCCACGGGAGGTGAAGTCTCTATAGATACCTCCCCGGTCCCCGGCGACCCTGAAGCAACGGTTCGAAAAGCTCAGACAATAAAAAGAGCCGCTCTTGCCCCCAGAGAGCCTTCAGGTCAAGACAGGCAGGTAGCCGCCCAGGCAGCGCAACTTGAAGCCCAAGCAAGACAACAAGCACAAGCCGAAAAGGCAGAAGAAAATGAAGAATCGCGCGAAAAAAATACCGAAGAAACCACAAAAGCCACAAACACTCCAACCGAAAGTCAGACTGCATCTAATAATAACAGTGAAAAATCTTCCACCGAGTCTCCTTTTGCCAAAAGGGTAAAAAACCAGTTTACAACCTCAGGCGGACCCAATTCCGGCAACCTACTAAACATCATTTCCTAAATTCTTTAACCCCCAGCTAAATGATTTAAAAAACTGAAAGCGGCTCTGCAATTTCAATAATTTTATATTCCTTTGCCACCTTCCATAAAATTTCGTCTTTAAAATTGGTATTTATTGAAGTTACTGATAATATCTTCTTCGATGTGCCGAATCTCATAAAGAACCAGATTGCTTCCAGGCAATTTAGAAATTTCCTATAGAAATAAAATGACAGACGAAAAAAAAATTTTGGTGGTTGAAGATTCTCGCCTACAACGAGAAGTGTGCGTTGAGCAACTTAGGGAAATAGGATTTAAAAACATTTTGGAAGCTGAAAATGGCATTGCAGCTTTAGAAGCTCTAAAACAAAACCCCATCGACTTAGTATTGTCAGATTGGGATATGCCTCAGATGGATGGCCTTGAGTTATTAAAGACTATAAAGCAAGACTCGAACTTGCAAAATACGCCTTTTATTTTCATAACAGTCCACGATGATCAAGAAAAAAACAAAGAAGCAATGCTATATGGCGCGGTCGACTACATAGTAAAACCCTCGTCCCCGAGCGACCTCAAAGAAAGCATTGAGATTATTTTTAAACGCGGCATCAGAAAAATATTGATTGTCGAAGATTCCGATCTTCAACGCGAAATTTGTATTGTTCAATTACAACAAATCGGGTTTGAAAAAATAACGGGCGCGACAAATGGCGTTGAAGCCCTGAATTATATGGCAGATAACCCTGTCGACCTTATTGTCTCCGATTGGGAAATGCCAGAAATGGATGGATTAGAATTTTTACAAAATGTAAAAGGGAACCCTAAATTTAAAGATATTCCCTTTTTGATTCTCACTGTCCACAACCATCCTGAAAAAAACCAAGTAGCCCTGGACCAAGGCGCATTAGATTTTATTATTAAACCCTCTACCCCAGATAGCCTCCATATGAAGATAAGAAAAATCCTCTATTAACTCTCCCTCAAGCCTTTAAAACCTCTATCATTCAAAAGCCCGCAAAAAAGCCTTAATCACTTATAAATCAATTATTTTTTTAATACCGGTTGATACCCTTTCAACATTCTATTCTCCTTTTTCCCAAATAATTTTTTAATCCCAAACAATTGAGATTATAATAAGTGCTTCAAAAAACAGGACTTGTTTAATTAAAGCCTTAGTTAGAGGCCTCAATCCACCGCCCTCACGCAGGGGGAAAAGGTTGGCCCATAACTCACACTTTAATGAAATTAATTTAAGGCAGGAGTTAAACAATTTTCAATTACCTTGCTGATGCCTCAACAGATTTAAAACGTTTGATAGATGGATTTAAGATCAACCAATCGCCTTCAATCAATCAAACTTTATATTTCAACTAGAAATAATTCTATGCCTTCAAAAAAGAAAAGCCAGGAGATTTTAGAGGCTATTGAGGAAAAACATAGCGAAATAAAAACAGATAAAAATCTGGTTAATATTAAGCTGGTAATTTTTACTTTGCTCAACAGCTACTATGCGTT
>JAJDAV010000200.1 GCA_029261695.1 Nitrospinaceae bacterium
GCAATGATTCTTTGAACTCCGCACTCTTTCAGGGCATAGATATTTGCCCGGTAATTCACGAACGGTGCAGTCAGTGAATAATCTGTTTCACCGTGCCGAGAAAGGAAAAGAAATTCGATTCCATTAAAATTAAAATGATGAATGGGCGCGCTTTCGCCATAGGGAGTATTGAGACTCTGGCATTTTTTTTCCTCACCCAATGACCGGTCGGTGAGTAAATGATATGCACCACTGCCACCAATTACCGCTATCGGCACAGGGTCTTTTGCGAATTGATTCATTCGTGACTAATCCAAATACGTTTCAATATCGCCAACATAATTGGCCGCCGACTCGCGAATGCCTCGAATCTCCTCTTCCGTCAATTCGCGCTTCACTTTTGCAGGAGACCCAAGCACCAGACTTTTAGGAGGGATTTTTGTATTTGGTGTGACCAATGCCCCGGCTCCAATTATCGATTGCTCGCCTACTTCGGAGCCGTCCATCACAATAGCACCCATCCCAATAAGACATTGCGAACCAATGGTACAGGCATGCAAGGTAACATTGTGGCCTACCGTAACCTCATCGCCAATTTCCAATGGAAGAGTTTTGCGTGCAACATGTAAAACACAGCCATCTTGAATATTTGTTCGTTTGCCAACGCGAATGAAGTTAACATCTCCTCGAATTACAGCGTTGAACCATACACTGCTCTCTTCACCAATTTTTACATCGCCGATGATTTGTGCGCTATCAACCACGAGCGCCGATGCATCGATTTCCGGTTTCGTACCTTTAAAAGGATGGATCATTTTTACGCCTTTAAAAAAATTAAGTTATCAAAAGTTTTATCATGGTCTGATATTTACTATTTAAAGTCCATGACAATAATAATTCTTTGTTTGTCAAACATCCGCCAGATAGCATTCGCGAACTGCCGTATAACTGATCTTCGCCAATTGTTGCCTGTCAGGGCCTGCATCGATTTCTGGCAAAATAAATACCGTTGCCTTTAGCCGAGGGTTTTTTAGCAACATTATCATATGTTTGAAAAAGGAGTCCCCATAATATGCGATTGTAGGGCGATTTCCATCATGATATTTAAGGACCACAGGCACCACAGGCCGGTTTGCCCGAACCACGGCCTCAAAAACCGCTGACTTAAACGGGACAACATCTACCCCATCTGTTGCCTGCGCTTCGGGGAATAATATCACCGTGCAGTCAGAATTCAATCGCGTTTCTATATTTTCAATAACTGACCTGACCTGTCGCTTTTGTTTCCTATTGGCAAAAATGGTCATTCCAAGCCACGCTAAAAGATTAAAAAACGGCCAGTCAGAAATTTCTGCTTTCGATACGAAGAATCCTTTAAAACACGCTCCAAGAATAAAAATATCTGGAGTCCCAACATGGTTGGCTACGATCAGTGTTCCCGGTTTGGGAAATCCATTTCCCACAACTTCAATTTTAAAGTTCAATACCCAACAAGTAGTTTTAGCCCACCAACGTGTGAAAAACAGAACCCAATTCAACTTTTGTTTTTTAGACGGGAAAAATAGAATATGGACTGCCACCCCTATCATAAAAAAAACAATAAAGACTCCGACATAAATTAACAGCCGAGACAGTGCCAATAAATAACCCATAGTATGGCCTAGAAAAATTCACGCCCTTTTTTCTTCATTCGAAACATATCGCAGACAATTAAACGCTTTAGGTTTGCAAAGATGGAAATGATTCCATCAAACAGGCGCAGTTTCTTTTTGACTGGCACCTGTAAAACCTGAAAAATTTCATCCCTTACTTTGGACCATGCCGAATGCGTTTTTAGCAAACTGTAATGAATCTTATCCAAACCCGCAAAAATTTCCATTCCTTTAATTAAATGCACCTTTTCATTATTTCGGGCCTTTTCTTCTAAATAGCCATTTACTTTTTCGATGAACAATTCTGTCTCTTCATAAGTAATGCTGCTACCGGGATAGAAAAATGATTTCAGTATAAAAAAGGTAGTGGGACTCACATCTTTTTTTAAATCAACGTGAATGGAAGTCATAAAAATTTCAGCATCCCATTTTTGCATTCTAGCAAGCAAGGAATCCAAACCTTCAATCAGAGTATCGGCTGAGATTCCATACATAAGATCGTTACCTATATCCGTTATCAAGATAACTGTACGTTGAGCTTTCCTTGATTTTCTTTCTGCGATTTCTATTGCCCGACAGTCTTGAATGGGTGGATATGAGAAATTAAACATCCCACCTCTCGCGCAAAAACCACGTCCTGGACCCAAAGCATTAATAAATTCGGGTTTATTTCCATCAAGACATTTTGAGAGGTGGCGTGTTAACAAAGTGTAACCTCGGGCGAGGTTGCTGGCACCCAGAAACAGAAATAAGAGTGGGGGATCAGAAGAAGTTTCTTCTTGCATCACACAGGAGCTAACGAAACTTTTTTGGAACACCCACAAGATTTGCTTGGGCTTCCAGTTTTATTTTTACATCCTTATAATATTCCGCCATATTTTTGTACTCCACAGCTTTCGGGTCTCGTCTGCGGTGCAATTGTTTCGCACCCCTGGAATAGTCCCTGATGTTTTCATTATAAGTATCGAATCGTTTTTTCCACCAGGAACCCGTTTTCCCACCCCACTCCATTTCTCCATCTGTAAGGGGCTTCAGGATAAGCAGGTTTTTACCTCGGTCAATTTCAAAACGGTAATCGCCGAGAAAATTCATTCCCAGTAATCCATCCATGTTTACATATGTATCATTGATAGAAGCCTCTAATAACATGGATTGCGCATTGCCCGTTTTTACCGTTTGCAAAGCAAAAATTGCACTTTCCCTTGCGCCATTAGCTGTTTGAAAAGTTCTCTTTGCACTTATGCTGGCGGCATACATACCCAACTCTTCGGCAACCTCTTTACTGAGAGAGATGGAAGATGCACCGGTGTCAAGTATAAGGCGGGCCGTTACTGTGCCATTGAGAATCGTATCAATAAGATAATTATTACCGGAAGGGATGAGCGGTACTTCAATAGCACCGCCAGCACTGCGACCTGGCATTTCTATTGGAGCAATGGGAGCTTGCGAAGCACCCCCGGTTACAGAGGAAGACTGCTTTCGAGCCTCTTTGTGTTTGCGGAAACCTTTTTCTTCTCTGTACTCTTCAGGAATCTTCGAAAGATCATCCGTGTAGTGAGTCTTTCCATTTTCATCCTTATAAGAATAAATCCCCGCCTCACCAGCAGGAGTAAGGAGAGCGATTCCCAAGACGGTTGCCAAGGTGAAAACCGTGAGGCTGAACTTACTTAGCTTCGATTGCCTAGAGTTAGACTGGTTTAACTTCATCAGATAAAACCATGAATCCTTTCTCTCCCCATTGCTTCAAATTTCCGAGAAACAATATTATAACCTAAACTTATTTGTTCCTGAATATTAGAAATAAATTTATGTCTGGAAAAGAATGTAGGAGTGATTATCGAAACTGTTGCGGGACACCCGATATCATAGCGCGACTTTCCAGGTTCTGCCTTAAGTCCTTATAAAACTCGGCGGTTTTCAACATGTTTGCGGCTTTTTCGTGGCCTCTGCGTTGCATTTGGTTCGCACGATTGCTGAAACTTTTCACAGAGGTTTCGTAATATTCAAAGCGACTTTTCCACCAATTGCCTGGTTTCCCTCCCCAAGTGACTTCCTCATTCTTGCTGGGAGGTTTGAGAGTCAATAACTTGTTGGTGCGGTCAATCTCGAAACGAAAATCACCAAGAAAACTCATTCCCAACAAACCATCAATGTCTTTTATATGTTTTGCTATAGAAGCCTCAACTAATTGCGAGGTTGCACTCCCGGCACTAACTGTTTGCAAAGCAATCAGCGGCATCCAGGCTTCACCCCCCGCAGTGTTGAAAGGCATCTCCGCAGATGTACCACTATTTAGAACTCCTAACTTCTGCCCCACCTCTTCAGAGAGTGTGATAAAAGATGCCCCGGTATCAAGCATGAGTTTGGCTTTGACCCTGTTATTGAGGAGGACTTCAACAAGAAAATTTCCGCCACTTACAGGGATGAGTGGGATCTGAACTTCCTTAGCACTTGAAGAGACTACGGGAATTTCTAACGGAGGTGATGATTGAAGCTCAGCAGCCGGTGTAGTTCGATGCGAGCCACGGGCCTCCTCGGCCTTGCCGTAACCCTCTCCATTCTCCCTAAACTCTTCCGGGATTTTGGAGATATCATCAGTAAAGTGGATAGCGCCATTTTCATCTTTATAAGAAAAGATGGCCGCTTCACTTTGAAGGGTAAAGTGGTAAAGTATCAGAAAGGTTACAATAGATAACCCTGCTATTCCTATACCAAACCTATTCAGTTTCGATCGGGCTGACATAGACTTCGCGGGGTTTGACTCCATCAGATGGGCCTACTACCCCTTCTCTCTCCATAGCTTCTATGATTCGCGCAGCCCTGTTGTATCCTATTCTTAAACGGCGCTGGATATAAGATATGGATGCCTGCCTGTCTTTTGCAACGATAGCTAATGCCTCATCGTATTTTTCATCCATATCCTCTTCCTCTTGTTCGTCTTTAGCTTCTATTTCTGCAGCCTTAAAAATATCTTCTTCGTAAACTGGTTTCGCCTGCTTCTTAATGAAACCAACGATTCGCTCGATCTCTTCATCGCTGACCATTACTCCGTGCAGCCGTAATAAATTGGATGATCCTGGAGGCAGAAACAACATATCACCTCTACCTAATAATTTATCTGCGCCCATTGCATCGAGGATGGTTCGGGAATCCACTCGGGAAGTTACCTTATAAGACATTCGAGTTGGAAAATTTGCTTTGATGATTCCGGTCAACACATCAACAGAAGGGCGCTGAGTTGCAACGATAAGATGTATGCCCGCAGCACGTGCCATCTGCGCCAACCTAGTCAATGAATCTTCCACGCCTTTAGATGCAACCATCATCAAGTCGGCTAACTCATCGATCAACACAACAACAAATGGAAGTTTTGCCGGTGGTTCAGGAAGCAACACTTCCTCTTCACCATCTTCATCAACAGGCTTTACACCTTTATTGGATTTTTCATGTTTTTTAAATTCAATTTCATATTCTCTCTGACGTTTTTCTGCATACTCATTAAAACCGGTGATGTTTCTAACCCCGCACTCAGCCATCATTTTATAGCGCGACTCCATTTCGGTGACGGCCCACTGCAACGCTGCTGCGGCTTTTTTAGGATTCGTAACAACCGGAGCAATAAGATGTGGAATGCCATCGTAAACCGAGAGCTCTAACATCTTGGGATCAATCATGATCATCTTGACTTCATCCGGTGTGGCATTGAGTAAAATGCTACATATCATGGAGTTCAGCCCAACACTTTTTCCGGAACCTGTCGAACCTGCCATCAACAAATGCGGTGTCTTCGCAAGATCTTGCACTGCAGGTTCGCCGGTTATGTCTTTACCGATCGCAAGATTCAATTTTGAACCCGACTCCTGAAAAGCATCTGATTCCATAACGTCTCTAAAATAAATGGTCTCACGGCGAAGGTTTGGAATCTCAATCCCAACCACAGGCTTGCCTGGAACGGGAGCAAGAATGCGCAACCCAACACAACGCATTGCCAGAGCCAAATCATCTGCAAGCGAAACAATGCGACTTACCTTAACTCCCGGCGCCGGTTCGTATTCAAACAAAGTAATAACGGGACCCGGTAAAACTTGAACGACCCGGCCATCAATGCCAAAGTCTGCCAATTTCTTTTCCAAAATCGCACTGCTTGCCAAAATTTCATTTCGGGCTTTTTCAGAATCTGTCCCTACCTCAGGAGGCACATCGTTTAACAAAGACAGAGGCGGAACCTCGTACTTATCCGACGATCCCATAAATGGGAAATTATCCTGCACCACAAACTCTGGTTTCTCTTCTTTTTTCTTTTTGTCAGACTTGTCCAGACGCTCAGCCACTACAGGTTCGGGGCGGTTGCGAGTAACAATCACCGGATCGCTTACAACTTTTTTGGTTTTAACAGCGTCTGCACGTGCCGTCTGGATTTTTCCATAAGCGGCTTTCATCCCCTGAAAAACTTTAACAGTCCCTTGCAGCATCTTTATGGCAAGACTTTTGATGCCGTTCATACCCAACCACAACACAGCACCCGTCATGGAAATAATTTTCCCCAAAGTTTCTACAAGAATATTGACCTCAAGGCGAGTCATTACCATAAAAGAAATGAACAATAACGTTGCAAGAATCAATATTGCCCCTGATGGATTCAACCAAGTAACCAGAAACCCGCCAAGCCCAGCACCAACCAAACCCCCAACGGGCACAGCCTTTCCAAAAAATGGATCAATTTGAAACTTAATTGCCAGCAATGAACAAAGTCCGATAAGGAACAAGGTCCCAGAACCCACGATTAACGGCCAGTTTTGCACTTGCTTGCCGCGAATTAGTACCCAGCCTAAAGCTGCCGTGATTACGGGGAAGAAAAATGAACCACTGCCAAAAACACGTGCCAGTCCATCAGCAAGATAGGCACCCACCATACCTCCGGAATTGGCCACTCCAGCTCCCGTCACACTTTTACTAAAGGAGGGGTCGGTGGATGAAAATGTCATCAGCGCCATAAATCCAAAAACCGTGAAGGCCAGCGCAACTACACCAAAAAAATCTCGGATCAAAACATGTACTGTTTTTTCTTCACTCATGGGTAACTATTCTCGGGTTAATCGGGGTTATCAATCTACGGACGGTGTCTTGGGAAATGTTATCGCATTTCCAATTCTCATCATCCGTATCCAGGTGGTCGAGGTTGTAATGCAGACCTCGACTTTCTTTTCGTGTCAGCGCACCTTCAATAATCAACTGTGCAGTGATAGCGATGTTCCTCAGTTCTAAAGTGTCTTTTGTAATTTTAAAATTCCAATAGTATTCCTGAATTTCTTCCAACAACAGTTGGATGCGACGTTCCGCCCGCTTCAAACGCTTGTCCGAACGAACGATGCCAACATAGTTCCACATCAAACGGCGTATTTCGTCCCAGTTATGCGAGACCACTACCGATTCATCACTGTCAACCGCACTTCCAGGGTCCCATTCAGGAATCTGCTCCAACAAAGTTTTCGAGTTTTCCGATTCTTTAAACAAGCTCACCGCTTTGTCGACAGCTCGATGAGAAAGCACCAGACCCTCTAATAACGAATTGGAAGCCAGACGGTTCGCGCCATGCAATCCTGAAAAGCAAACTTCGCCGCTGGCGAACAAACGTTTGATATTGGTTTGTCCATTTGCATCAACTACCAATCCGCCACACATATAATGAGCCGCCGGTACAACAGGCACTCGTTCTTTGGACATATCAAAACCAAATTCCAGGCAGGTTTGATAAATATTCGGGAATCGTTCACGAATTCGGTAACCCTCCAGATGCGTGACATCCAGATAAACACAATCGTCACCACTTTTTTTCATTTCATGGTCAATCGCACGAGCCACCACATCGCGTGGAGCGAGACAACCCAGTTCATGATATTTCTCCATGAAGGTGTCGCCATTTTCTAAACGCAATATTCCACCTTCGCCCCGAACCGTTTCAGAAATTAAAAATGATTTTGCTTTTGGGTGAAAAAGACAAGTCGGGTGGAATTGAAAAAATTCCATATTGGCAATCTTTGCTCCCGCACGATAGGCAACAGAAATACCATCTCCTGTAGCCGTATCCGGATTCGACGTATAAAGATAAACCTTGCCAGCACCACCGGAGGCAAGAAAGATGACGTTGCCCACCAGGGTTTCTACCTGGCTTGTCTTGTGGTTCAGCACATAGAGGCCTAACGCCTCATCGTCAGAACTACCCGGTTGAATTTTTTCATCAAGCCTCGCCAGGGTGATCAGGTCGATCGCCATATGATGCTCGAATATTTCTATATTTTTTTCAGCGTGAACCGCTTCAATGAGTGTTTTTTCAATTTCCCATCCCGTAAGATCATGAGCGTGAAGAATTCGACGCCTGGAATGGCCACCCTCTTTCCCTAAATCAAACTCCGTTCCGCGAAGATCGAATTGAGCGCCTAGCTGGATCAACTCACGGATTCTTTCAGGGCCTTCACGACAGGCGATTCTCACAAAGTCTTCGTGACAGAGTCCGCGACCGGTTTCCATCGTGTCCTGAACGTGCAGCTCGAACGAGTCGTCTTCCGCCATTACCGAGGCAATCCCGCCCTGAGCATATTTAGTGGCAGACTCTTCCAACGCATCCTTGGTGATGATTCCCACCGATCCAAACTTGCAAACCTTGAGCGCAAAGGTCAACCCGGCAACACCAGAACCGATTACTATGAAATCCTTTTGCATAGCCATGTCCAGATTATATCGAATTACTCCTTAATTTTCAACCCTCTAGCGAGGGTGGCGACTATGAATTGGGTTTTAGAAAGGTTTATGATTTTGGGCGAATTAGCAGTTTTGACTCATTTTGCCCTAATTTGATCCTTCTCCCTTGAGGGGAGAGGGCTGGGTGCGGGTGATTCAATCAAAATTGGACTGAATCTCGCCCATTTCGCTAAAACGAAGACCATGATAGGCTATGGGGAATTATTTAATGAACCCCTCTTTTTTAAAGAGGGGCTGGGGTGATTTAGATTTATCTACAAGCTTCAATGACGTGAAAGAAAATCCCCCTGATCAGGGGGAAGAATATTTATTTTAAAGCTAGGGCAGAACCGAGTTCAATAATTCCCTCTTTGTATTGCTCGCCGAATTCGGGGAACAGGGTTGGATGGGTGCAGTAGGCGAGGATTTCCAACGAGTCCAATATTCGTGGACCGGGGCGATTGAAATAGGAGTTGCCATCGACCAGATAAATTCGCGGAGGGTTTTTCCAATCTGGCAGTTGTTGCCTGAGCAACTCTAATTCCTTTAAGGTTTGGTCGAGCTTGTATCCACAAGGCTTCACAATAACGACATCGGGTTCTATTTTTTCAAGGTCTTCACGATTAACCACAGGTGCAGGTTGGCCGCTTTCAGCAAAGCATGCCTGACCACCAACGATACCAATCATTTCTGGCAACCACATTCCACCGATATAAATAGGATCGACCCATTCGATGGTCAACACTTTTTGTGAAGGCCCATTACCACTTCGAGCGCGAACTTCATTTATTCTCGACTCCACTTCTTTGCGAAATTCATGGCCTACATCACTGACCGAAAGTTGGTCGGCAACATTTTGGACATCGCCCCAAATATCACCTAGCAATTGTGGTTTGAGGGAAATGATACGCGCATCCGTCTCAAGTACTTCCTGACAAGCCTGCTCTACCTGCTCGAACGAAACCGCACAAACATCGCATAGATCTTGAGTGATTATAAAATCGGGCCGGAGAGTTTTTAATAGTTCAATATCCAGGTCATAAACGGACACAGCACTTTTCATCACCCCCATAACCGACTGATGAATTTCGGCGCTCGACAATTTGGCATTGATTAGACTGGAGGTTAATTTGGGTAACGATACAACGGACTCGGGAAAATCGCATTCGTGAGAAACACCTACAAGGTTTTTTTCTAATCCCAACCTGGCAATAATTTCTGTCGCGGAGGGAAGCAGACTGACTAACTTCATGCTCTTGTCCTCTCTGGTTTAAAAATTAAAAATAGGATGATGAAAAGCGCAAAACTACTTACAAAAACTCCCGTTCTTAATCCAATCGGAACGTAAGAAAATTCGATCTTATGATTTCCAGGACTCAATTTTACCCCACGGTAAAAAGAGTTGGCTCTATGAATAGGTTGTTCCTTACCATCCACCATTACTTTCCATCCGGGGAAATAGGTATCCAGTAAAACTAGAAATCCCTCTCCATTTTGCCTAGTGCTTATAGATACTCCATTTGGAACATATTTGAAATTTTCAATTTGCCCTGAAAAATTTTCAGTTTTTTCTACCGGCACCGACTCTTCCAGAAGTACTTGCTTGAGTGGATTAAAGTTGGAGTCATAATAAAAGTCGAGCAATTTTTCTTTTGGTAGCATTATCGAATCACCCACAATGAACGCCCGCGGCAAAACATCTTCAAACACCTTCACCTTTTTAATCCCCCTCTGCCCCGTCTCAAAAGGCAACTGCTCATACTCTTCAGTTACCCAGTACTTCACATTGCTGCGCTCTAAAATAATTTTCTTCTTTTGAATTTTAGAAAATATAAAAGACTTGTACCAGCGATAACTTGCATTCATCTTCATAGTAGCTGACCCATCTACATAAGCCAGATCATGAATAGCGCCAAGGTTCGGGTAAATTTGATCTCGTGATGCTAATTGGACAGCCAAAATATTTGACCTGTTCGACTGTTTAGTCTTTTTATGCGACTTGCTCTGAATGGGAGCTTTTACTTTGGACTCCCTGTCCAACAACATACCGTTATAAATTCGGTATGAGTCGGCAGTACCGCCAAGACGCTCGGCCAAAACTGGAGCCTGAGTATAAAACTGCTTGTCGATCATTGGAACGACCATAGAGTTTTTGCCCATCAAGTCCATTACCATTAACAAAAGCAAAAAATATAAGAATTTTGGTTGGCTTATTTTTCTACAATAAAAAGCAAATAGAGTAATAGTAATCAAAAACAAAATCATTAAAGATTCAAACCCGCTTCGGTTAGAATTCACACCATAAGTTGCTACCACCCCCACCCCCGTTATCAATAGGGCGAGCAAAAGTTTGTTAAAATTATTTTTGTTATCTTTTAGAGAATTTAACAATCGGTCCAATGCCAGCCCTAACAAAAAAACCAACGCAAAAGCGCAAAGAAAAAAGAACTTTTGGGGATAACGAAACATATCAAAGATAGGTATCCATTCATGAAAAAAAGAATAGAACGGATTAAACTTACCTAACGCAAAAAACACACCCAAACCAAATACCACCAACCAAAATCTAATCGACCTATCTTTCCGGAAAACCAACAAACAACTGAAAAACACAAACAACGGCACCACGCCCATATAAAAACTATGAATGAAGTAATTCATCTCTTTCTGGGTAGATTCCATAAAACGCATATAGTTTTCTGGCAGAAAAAGATCCAACAAAGTGCTCGGGTTCAACGACCAATGTGTGCTCGTGGCATAGTTCAGGCCACTGCCGCGGGCTATCTCCTTTAGAAAAGAGAATGTGGGGATCCATTGCACAGCAGACAGAGCTAATGCCATTACAACAAGAGCTAGAATAGCTAAACTTTTTTTAACGAAGCCATGAATTTTTTCATTCCCTTCATACAAATAAACTGAATGGGAATAAATCAATAGAACAGAAAAAATGGCATTCTCCGGTCCTCCACCTAAAACCTGAAAAGAAATAAAAACCGCTGCCCAGCAAAAATATTTCAGGCTTCCCCCCGCCATATACTTTTGCCACATCATTAATATTAGTGGAAACCAGACCGCTGATTGGAAATGGTTATAGACCGAAGCAAGCGATAAAAAATACCCCCCCAACAAACTGGTCACCGACGCACAAAGTGAAGCTTGAACTGATTCCCCCCAATATCGACAAAGGCCATAAACCGAGGCCATCAAAAGAAGATGATGGAATAAAAAATATGCGTGGAAAGCAAACAGAAAATCTTCAATTAAAAATAATATTGACGGAGGATAAAAAACTCCCGGATGCATCAATGGCATCAAGGGGGTCCCCTGGAGAAGGTTGGGATACCAGAAAGGCCACTCTCCCATAGCCCAAACTCTCGCCAGATACAATTTCATGGGGTAGGCAAAATGCTGGACATCTCTGAAGAAAAACGTTTTCCCTTCAAATAAAACAGGAAAAAAATAAAGGACAAAAATTGACAGAAGAACTAAGGAAGGTAGAAAAAATTTTAAAGCAGGATGGCTATCATCATTCATTTCGAATTGGAATGCTTTAAGTTTAACCTAATACAGGTAATGGAATGGGAAAGTGACTGCATCAGCCTTTTAGGCTTTTATTATTTTCCATATCGAACCACATCGCAAATAAGAGAAACTGCAATCCCGAAATGATAAGGAAAGCTGAAAATAAGGCGCTTGTGGTGGAAACCGGCCCAGTAATAATTCGATATAAAAAAAGGTATATTCCTGTAATAAATCCTGCCGGGAAAGCAATCAATCCTAGAGTATAGAAAAAAACTAAAGGATGAAAATCTCGAATCACGTATTTATCAACCAGTCGGCTGAAAAAGCAATGCACCAACAATCTTGAAATTGTGACAACAACCCGGGAAATTCGAATCCCTGAGACCTCTCCAATATTATATATAGGGCGAACAGGGACATCGCGTACAGTGCAATTGGCTACATTTAATTTTACTAATAAATCATTGGGCATTCCATACCTAGGATAAACATTATCCAGGTCGACAGCCTGCATTGCTTTTTTTGATATGGCGGTATAACCACATTGGGTGTCTGCTATATGCCAGTACCCACTGGCAATTTTTGTTAGCAAGGAAAGAATGCTATTTCCTATATATCGATGCCGGGGAATAATCTCCCATGCCTTCTTGTCAAATAAACGGTTTCCTTTTGTATAATCTACCCCTTCTACCGCAACCGGAAGGATGAGGTTTTCTAAATCATCCGGGTCCATTTGCGCATCACCCGCCATTACCACAGCGATATCAACTTCATTCTCCAAACTTGCTTTATATCCTGAACAAATCGCTGCCCCCACGCCACGGTTCTCTTTATGGCAAATCAACCGGATGCGTGAATCACTTCCCATTCTTTCACGGACTTTTTCAGAGGTTGCGTCTGAACTGCCATCATCAATCACCAAAATGTGGTCTACCCAATGCGGAATAGACTGTAAAACTTTTTGGATTAATTTCTGCTCGTTATGAGCAGGTACGACAATGGAAATTACTTTATCCTTAAACATTTAGCTTGCCGCCTCTAAAAATTGTTGGATGCTTCTGACTTTTTTGAGATCTTTTAACGATTTTATTTTTTTCTCGGAAATTTTTAAATTCGCAACGGCTTCCTCTCTTTTTCCAGCCATCAACATTAAAATACTTTTTTCATAAAAAGGACGAAAGGCATCTGGCTCAACATTTATCGCGAGGCTAAAAGAATCAATCGCTCCCTGGTAGTCCTTATCACTTTTTTGCACAAGGCCTTTTGCCAAAAATGTTTGAAAACTGTCCGGGAAGTATTTTCTCATTTTTTTCCACTGCAGTCTTCCTTCATTTTTCTTTCCGTCAAGAATCAGGTTATCAACCATTTTCAAATGCCAATCCGGTCCTTGCTGTCCTAGAAAGTCATACAAGACCTGCAAAACTTCGCGCTCTTCTTCATATCTTTTTGTTGCATGGAAGTGATTAGCAAAAGAGGGAAGGTAAAAAATTAATTTATTAATCCATTTCGCCTCATACTGCAAACTTGGCTTTTTGAGCTCTTCTTCAATCCAACTCTTGAACTCGTTAAAACCATCCAATGAATCCGCTGTTGGTTTATTATTGTATGAAGGAAATTTTAATAACAGATTTTTATGCGGCAAGAGTTCCTCCGCGAGCGGAAACTCCTTAAATAAAAGCCAATTTTGCTCGATAATCACAGGGCGATCTTTGGCATTCTGCCTCAAAAATTCCATCAAATATTCGAATGCCAGTTCTGTTGAACCGAATTTGTGTTTTTCCGGGTTGGGCAAAGATAAATCTGGATAACGTTTTGGAGTTAGATAAGAGGTTGGGTCATCTTCAAGAAAATCTCCCGCCTTAACTAACGACACATCATCACGCAATCGCATTACATCCATATAATAGGCCATGTAAAACCAGGAAATCTCGGTAACATAAATACTTTCATCATCCAGTGACAATATTGCTTTTTTTAAATAGGACTCTGCAAAATAATTATTTGATCGATCTACTTTCACAAAATTAGATATCATCAACCAGAAAACACAAGCCCCTGATACTGCACAAATGCTGAATCGAATGGTTTTATTGGAATGCTGGATTTTCTCTGTGCCTTGATTTTCTTTTGATGAAACACAAAATTTTTCAAATAACAGCCAGTAAAAAAATAGCGCCGCCCATAAACAGGAAACAATGTAGGATGGAAAATAGCTTTCTTCTCTCCAACCCACAAAAAAGGAGGCATTCACAGCCACAATCAGAAAAAGAAAAATAAATAGAGGGATATTTTTTCTCGCGCATAATATAGCCCCTCCAAAAAAACCAACGACCATCAACCAGGTAAATTGGCGCGACAGGTCATCAATCAACCGATAGAAAACATATCCAGTAGCTGAAGTGATTGAAACAAATTTATCAAAAAAAGGTTGCGCCTTTAGAGAGCTACCTTCTGACGCCACCTCAGTAAATTTTGAAAAATGTAACTCTGAATGACGACGATCGGTCACCTGATCAAAAAAGTTTTGCAGTGTCTCCGGGTTTCCCCAATCAATAATAGGCTCTGCCAGGGAGCGAATCGGCAAATAGAGGTAGACGGAAAAACCCAACAAAAAAATTAACGAAGAGATTCCCAGGTTTCTAAGTTTAGAACCCTTACCCCAGACCAAATACAAAACTAAAATAGCGGGCAGATAAAATGCAACGGTTGCATGATTCCCTGAGCTCAACCCAAAACATAAGGCAGCCAAAAAAAGGAAACGACTGTCATTATTTGTCTTCCACAATAAAAGAAGATAAATAATCAGAACCGTAAAAAAAGCATGCAAGGTATAAACTTCCGCAACCAGAGAACTTGACCAAAAAGGGAAACTAAATGCCAATAACGCCGGGGGGAATAAAGCAGGAATTTCTCGTGATTCAGGGCGACTTCCTTGAAAACATAGTTCAATAATTTTATTTGCAGACAAATAGAGAACAACCAGCGTCATACATGCCAATAATGCAGAAAAGAAATTGACTCGAAACGCTATTGACCCAAACGGGAAAAAAGTGATTGCCTTGGCAATTAAATTATAGGAGGGGAAACCTGCGGGATGACTGATTCCCAGAGCAAATGATGTGTCTATAAACTCTGAGGCATCCTGGTACCCAAGAGAGGGCGCTAGAGTAAAAAGATAGATGCCACCCGGAATAAAAATTAAAAAAAAACAGGTCGAATATTAAAAACATTCATAGTGAAATACCTGATTCCGGTTTTGACAAAAAAATTCCCTGCTCTACAGAGTGTAGAGCAGGGAATCTAAAAATAAATTACTGCTTGGTAATGGCACCTGAAGAATCAATTGCATAAGTAACAGTTGATGCATCAGAGTTTACCGCCGTTGCAGCATAAGCCGCTTCTGTGGTGGTACCATCCGTAACTGTTATTTTGGTTGATTTTGAGAAACCATAAGTTGTAGTTGTAACGTCTGCAGTAGTACAATTTGTACCAGCTCCGTTGTCAGCCCAATAAGCTTTACAGGAGAGGAATAAATTATGCAACGTAGCTTGAGTATCTGAGTTATAAGCACGTTCTTTGTAAGCACTGAACTGAGGAATTGCGATAGCAGCCAAAATACCGATGATGGCAATAACAATCAGCAATTCAATCAAGGTAAAACCCTTTTCACCTTCCACTTTTCTAAATCTAGATAACATTTTCTTCTCCCGTTCTTAAGTTAACAAAAATTACTTTTGGATAATGCGATTTTCAATCCTCTTTACCCTAATAAAGCAAACATCGTGCCTTTTTTACACTTTTAGTTATATCGCGGAAAAAACATTATAACTCATATAAAAATAATATGTTATATAATCAGTCAAAACTATAAATCTATCCCTAGATTGAAAAAACCTTAATAACTGACAAACTTTGTCATCTAAGATTAACAATTTTTGTAACTTATTGAATATGCCTAAGAAGAAATGCTATTGCCTCTTGCGATCGGTCTTATCTTATGGAACGATTTAGGCCATGGTAAATTCTATTAATATTGGTTTGATTGGGGGCACCTTTGACCCTGTTCATAACGGGCACTTGCATCTTGCCGAACAGGCCCAAAAACTTTTTGAACTACAAGAAGTAATATTCATTCCTGCATACCGTTCTCCCCATAAATTGGCCTTTGAGCCCGTATCCCCTGAACACCGGATGGCCATGCTCGCGTTGGCCCTAAAAGACAAACCAGATTTCTCCATGGATATAAGAGAAATCGATGTGGAAAAGGTATCCTATACTATTGAAACTCTGAAAGGTTTGAGTTCAAATCATCCTGATTGGAAAATGTTCCTTATATTGGGAGGAGATGCTTTCCAGTCGATCGACACTTGGAAAGATTGCACTCAACTTCTGGATTTTTGCAATATTTTGGTAGGCACGCGACCCGGCATTGAAATGAAAATTTCTGATTCTATTAAAAAGAAACTTTCCTTGAACGAGCCTGAAACGAACAGTCATACATCTGCTATTGAAAAAGAAAAAATTGTTTTTAGAAATCCTGAAAAAGGGACTAAGGTAATTTTCTTTCAAATTTCTCCTCTTGACATCTCGTCAAAAGATATTCGCCAACGAATTAACAAGAGAGAAGAAATCAAAAATTTGTTGCCCCCCTCCGTTGATCATTATATTATGCAGAATCAACTTTATCGGAATGATTCCCCTCCAAAAGTGGCTTGAATGAAAGAGAATTTTAATGCTATCCAGCAATTAGCTGTGGATGCTGCTTCGGAAAAAAAAGCTTTTGATATCCTCATTTTGGATCTGCGGAACAGGTCGGACCTTACAGATTCTTTCATGATTTGTAGTGCCAACTCAAAAGTTCAAGTTCAATCAATCGTTGATGCCATCCTTGATAAATGCTATCTAGCCAAAATCAAACCATTGGGAGTAGAAGGTTATTCTGGTGGATATTGGGTAGTAGTAGATCTTGGAGATTTAATTGCACATGTTTTTCATAAAGAAGCCCGCCTTCATTACGACCTCGAACGTCTATGGGGAGATGTTCCAGTTATCAAGGCTGTAGGCGAATAACAAACTCTTTTGCCCCTTTCCTTTTATAAAATGAAAAAGAATAAATTAAAAAAATTCGAAGAACTTTTACAAAGCATTCGCGTAGAAATTGTTGGCGAGGTAGAAAAAAGCGGCAAAGGAATCGAAGCCGAACAAATGGCTGACATCAGCGATGATGCTGCACGCGCCTATGATCGAAAACTACAAGGGGATCTAGAAGAACAAGAATGGAGCAAACTAAAACAAGTGGAAGTGGCTTTGGAAAAAATTGAAATCGGCGGATTTGGAATCTGCGAACAATGCGAAAAAGAAATTCCTGAAGCCAGACTGGAAATCTTGCCTTACGCAGAATTTTGCACACAATGCCTGAGCGAAATTGAAAAGAAATCTTCTCTTGATGACCAGGAAATCCAATACACGAAGGAGCCTTAACATTGTCATTGAAACATATAATCTTCTCTATCCTGTTCGTTGTTTTCTCAATTTATGTTGCGTTTTTAAACCCGCATGACTCGACATTTCATCTGACCCAAAATCAGACGTTTAAACTTCCTACGGTAATCCTTTTACTGGCTGCGGCATTCGCAGGAGTTTTGATCAGCGTTGCAATTTTGTGGACTTCTAATTTAAAAAACGGATTATCTCGCTGGAGATTGAGCCTACAAAAAAGCAGAAGCGAAAAAAGACAAAAACGAGTTGAAAGCTTATATAAAAAATCCGAAAATTTCTTTCTCAGTGGCAGGATGGATAAGGCCCTCTCAGTAATCGATAAAGTTTTAGTCGCCTCTCCTGAACATGTTGAAGCCTTAGGCCTTAAAGGAAAAATTCTTTTCGCCCAAGGGGAAAAAGTCTCAGCTGAAATTTTTCAGAAAAAAGCATTGAGTCATGATCCTCAAAATATTTCTGTATTGTTTGATCTGGCAACTACCTATGACGAAGCCGGTCAATATGAAGACAAAATTAATCTGCTGAAAAAAATTCATCGTGACAACCCGAAAGCTATCCAACCTTTGATTCACCTCCGCAATACTTATCTGAAAAAGCAGGATTGGAAGAATGTTTTAACAGTTCAGGATAAAATTCTTCCACTGGTCAGAGATCATCAAGAAGTATGGAGTGAGGAACTAAAAAATAAAAGCCTGTATTTTTATGAGCGCGGCAAACAACAATGGGAACAAGATAAACGTGATCCCGCTATATCTGACTTTAAGCAAGCCATAAAAGCATGGAATAAAAATTCAGACGCCCATCTATTTTTGGGAGATGCCTATCTGGAAATGGGAAAGCAAAAATTAGCCGTTAAAATTTGGTTTACTGGATTTGAACAAACTCGCAACATAGCCTGTTTGACCCGGATACAAAAAGTTTTCCTGGAAACAGATGATCCTAAAAACCTGATCGAAGCCTATCAAAAAGCCATCGACCCCAAGCAGCCTCAGGAAAACCACAAATACATTCTGCTACTTGCCCTTTTGTATCTAGAACATGGGCAACCGGAAAAGGCAAAAAGTATTTTGGAAGAGAATCAAGCTGAGGAGGAACTACTAGGCTCATTATTACTCGCCCTTGCAAACAAGCCAACCACCAATGGGTCAACTCCAGAATCAAATTTAAACTTAATCAGAGAAGCCGTTTTCCAGTTTGCTCACTAGCAGGCTTAACAAGATAGGTAAGGACTTTGCGAGACGGTGGCTAACAATTCAGCTCGTTTTGAATAATTGGTGGCTCAAAATCTTGCTGTTCTTTACAAAAATCCAAACAGAGATCAATACATTTTCCTTTAAGGAGAAATACAATCCTTTATCCGGGTAACGGGCAAGGCTGGCACTCATAGATTGCGGCACACCATATTTTTTAATTAGCGTGGGAACCTTATCTCCCATTTTGATCCCATTTTGGAATTGCCCTTTAAAAGTCGGCAATAATTCAATCACTTCAATTTTTTTCTTTTCGTTTAAAGTATGAATCACCACTCCATGCTTTGCAAATTCGATAGAGAGACTATCCAAGCTGGGTTCAGTGCCCCTTTTGACTTTGATTTTCTTTGGAACCCCCAATAAAGTAATCGCCTGGTCAAGGTTCATACCAATTTTAAGATTCTTTCCAACCACAATACCCTGAGGTTGCTTTTTCTTTTTATCTACCTTTGCCTGCTTTTTAGTTACTTTTGCAACCGGTTGGGCTTTCCCTTTTCCTACAATTTGCTTGGCCGGACCCTTCGCCGGTTCAGGACCCGCAAAAACCCAGGTAATAGGAATTAAAAATAAAACAAGCAGTGCTGCAAACAAATGTTTTGAAACTTTCACCGGTATCTCCTTTCAAAAACAAACTGCGGAAAACCAGCCGTAATAACTCAGGCTATGATTGGAATTAATATATTATACCCCGCAGCTAAAAAAAGTTAAACATTTAATTTCAATTAGTTAAGAGATTTTGGTTGTTGATGCAAATCGTCTAATAAGCGAAATTCCCAAGGGTTTGAGGCCAAAAACCCATGAAATTTAAAAGATAAAAATCACTCAATGTCGTCGGGAATATTTTTTCGACGGTCACGTTTGGCCTTTGTTTTATCTTTTTGGAATTTTCTCCATTGGATTCTATCTTCTTTGGAGGGAACTTGATCCTCATCGTCATCCCAATAATCTATGACAACCGGTTTTACCAATTTCTTTATTTCCTTGGGTTGATAGCGCTTTGCCTCCTCCGCCTCCTTGGCAGTCAAAGCCATTTCCATATCAACCAGCCCTTTCGCATCTTTTTTTATACGCCGCTGGAATAATGCCTCACCTCTCAACCGAATCTCTCGACCATTTACAAGGCCGGTTTTAAGATTTTCGGGAATGGATTGCACCCCCTGATAAGCTCCTACCCATGCCCCCACCAGCGCTCCCAATTTTTCGGTTTCTCTTCCCTGTTCAAAAATAGGTGCCAAAGAATATTCTCTTTCACGACTTAACATCCAAAACAAAGCCAAAGGCAATAGGCTTAGAACAAATCCCTGTGAAGCGTGTCGTATCTCGCGTTTACTGTATGAAGCTGCGTTATCAACAATCCATTGCAATACTTCCTTTTCCGGTTTTTCAATCAGAGGAATCAAATTTTCCAAAGTATGGCTAAAAGCATTTTTTGATTTTAAAATCGCTTCATCTTCGAACAAATTAATTCTGTCTTGATATTCCGTTTCCGCCTGTAGACAAACTTCTATAGCCTCCTGTAAAATTTCCTTTCTTGCTGGTATAAGCTCTCCCTCTTCTAAACTTAGGAAACGTGTAACCAAAAATCCATTAAGCACGGTCGCAATCACTTCTAACGGATGGCAACTAAAAGTTGAGGCTAATTCTAGACATTGACCCGCAAGAGTTTTTGACCATTTTTTATGAAAGAGGGCCATCGGAGTAGATAGAAAAACAAACAACGTGGTTGTAGAGCTTTGAGGGGTCGGTTGGGGTCTTTCAGCCAGCAGGTCGACGGCTTTCCAAAGACATCCTTCGGAGCTGCGAAACACACCAAAATAATTTTCTGGACCGCCTTGGGATAGGTTTTGAAAGTTCAGAACTGTTTCGTCAAGAAATTTTTTCTTGTTGGTCAAGACTGCATCGCAAACAGCAAGAGCGCATTGTGTGGGCGCTCCATATAAACCTTGCATACGATATCTTTTGATACCTTTCCCAATTATGTTCCGCACATCTTTATAGTCTTCAATTTCACCGAATATCTGGCGAATGGCTTCGGGCTTTAATCCATTGACGGCACGACCCATAGAATCGCCTACAGCCATTCCCAAAAAACTACCGATGACTTTATCGGAATTAGAATCCATAAGGATTAAAATTTATTGAAGATTAAATGGAAAGAAGTTCAGTCGGGTTATTCTGCTCGGCTAAAATCATTTCTGGTGATGATTCCCCAAGTGCTTGACGGGCAGTGATTTTTGCTAAATCAGGATGGTTGTTGGTCTCACTCATATGCATCAGCACAACCAACTTTAATCCAGGATGTTTTACCGATGCCAATAACTCACCACAAGCTTCGTTGGAAAGATGCCCCACACCACTTTTTATCCTTTTTTTAGTCATCCACGGATAAGGACCTGCCTCTAGCATAGAAACATCGTGGTTGGCTTCGACCAATAACGCATCGAGGTTTTGAAGTTTACTTTTAACTTCAGGGGTTACCCTTCCTAAATCTGTAGCTATCCCCAGACTCTTACCTTGATAGCGCACAACAAAAGCCACCGATTCTTCCGCATCATGTGGGGTAGAATAAGGCTCTACCGAAAGCCCCCCAAAATGCACAGGCTCATCCTGACGAATCGTGTTAAAAGAATTTATCTTGCCTATTGTATTATTCGCCCGGCGCCAGGTTCCCTCCGTTGTATAGAAAGGAACTTCATGCTTTCTTAAAAGTGGTCCGATTCCACGAATATGATCCGAGTGTTCATGCGTCGCGAACACGGCATCCATTCCAGAAAAGCTTCGTTCAATATGTGCCATGCGGCCTGAAAGTTTTTTTTCGCTCAAACCCGCATCAATCAAAATGCGTTTTTCGCCCGCTTCGATGTAAACCGAATTACCACCACTACCACTGGATAAAATAGAAAACTTTAAAATGGGAGGAACCTCTTTAGGAAAGTGAATTTAGGGAATGCAAAATTTTGAGAACTATAACAGGGGAAATTGTACCACAGAAACAAAGTATTTCAGGTAGGGCAAAAATTTTAATTCAGGTTTCTTGCCAGGCGATGACCTTTACTTTATTAGAAAGAAAGGGCGCTACAATATCTCCATTATAGGTAACTGTCAGACTGCCACTAATCGTATTACTTGTTACCAGATTTTCCGAAGTGTCTACATCTGCAGCAATTAGAAAACCTTCTAAAGTAACTGTTCCAGAGATGGACAATTGTTCTTTCGCAGCCATCATCCCCTGAATAGTATTTGAAGGATTCCCTGAAAATTCAATATCTGTTCCTGCAACTAAAAACAAGTTTTGTATGTCTGCAGTATCGCTTGCGTCTTTATAATTTGCGATATCTGCATTGCCACCAAAATTAATATAGCCTTCCGCAATGATTGTGGTTTGCCATCCTGCGGGAGTTCCTGTTGTTGAAAAATCACCTTCAACATAAAACATCCCATCTGCAATACTGCTACTACTAGCTTTCCAAACCCCAGACTGTAGTTTAAGGCCATCGAATAAGGCGTTTCCATCTCCCGTCGAAGAAGTAGTCCAATTGCCTCCACCAGGACTTGTAAATGTATAAATATTTCCAGATGAAACTTCTTGAATCGTTCCATCACTTTTTAAAATATAATCGCAATAAGATTTGAAGTCAGAAGGTTCTACAATAGGAATATCTTGCGGAGCCACACCCCCTGAGACACAGCCGGTTCCAGTACAACTGCCCGATGCCGTAGCCCCCTGTGTGATGGTGGCACTGCCACCACTAATGGTCACCTCACTATTCGAATGAATGCTACCATTGGTTCCACCTACCGTAAAGGAACCGTTGCCCCCAAGATCTCCTTCAGTTGTTATGGCATTTTCCCCCTTAAAGAGCCTCCGCGTAACAACAGCCTCAAGGGTGACCGAAAAATCTCCTTTGTCACCTTGCGAGGTTATGACAAGCGTATTGTCATCATCGTCGGCAACATCACCATCGTTATCATTATTATCTGAAACGGTTACATTATAAGTACCATTTGCATAACTGATATTTGTTAACTTGGCAGAGTTATTGGATACAAAGTCATCCAGCACCTCATCGAATCCCCCAGAGGAAACCTCAGCACCCGGACTGTTACCGGTGGAATCATAATTCATTAAATCAATCGCTTGCTGCACTCCTGCTTCTGCGATATAAAACGCTTCACGGGTTTTGTAGTATCTTTCTGTACGTTTCACATCTTGGGACGACCATTGTGTCGCTACAACTGCCAAAGCCCCCATTACAACCAATACAAGAATGGTAATCGGTAAGGCCACACCGTCTTCTTTGCTCAGCCATTTTTTCTTTAACATAATTACGCTCCCGAATTTCTCAAAGCAATATCCGATTCAAAATCGATAACTCCTTCGGTCGTATCATTCGGATCAACCATTTCTAACGCAATTCCTATCTTGGTAACATCTGCAGCATTCCCTGCGTCATAAGTGAACTCCAACGATGAAATGGATGGATCACTTATTAAGGTCGAAACTACTCCATCGATACTTTTTTTAATAGCTGCCCCATCCTGAAATAGAATTACCGTGTTGTATTTATTTACCGTGACAAGCTTCGAGTTTTTTGAATAGGTAAAATCAGATCCTGCGGCGGTACCAATAGGAAGACTGGTAGAAGTTGGACTGCCACTAACTGTGTTTAGTTCAGAAACCCGAAAGCTGGGATCATAAATTACAATATTGTCTCCATTAGAAAACTCGCTTGCGTCCACCACAGCAATAGAATTTGAGCCGGATGTTATTGCTATAGTCCCAGCACTGCCCGGAGGAGTGGTTGTGCGCACATCAAATAAATTGGAACGGAACGTTACTGAGTCTGCAGCAGAAATATCCGTCACCCCCATACCGGGTGGAAGACCAAAGCCTGCCATTCGCACCTCTTCAGCCAAAAATTTTATAAGGTGCCTTCCTTTAGCACGTATATCCGTATCATCACTTTCCTTACTGATTACCTTATCTTCTTTCACAAACATGAAAATCACCACTCCAAGCACCATGACTCCAAGAGTGGCACCGATAAGAATCTCAATTAAAGACGCGCCCTTTGTACTTTTAAAAAGACTCTTCATAATTTTATTGCGTAATATAAGTATTCAAGGCAACCGATCTTCCCGCATTGTCCCAAGAAACCGTCACCCCAATATTAGTAAAATAATCAGCCCCACCAATAGGAGTAATACTCCAAGTTCGTGTATAAATCGCATCTGTCCCACCAGGCATACCCTGAGCATCAATAGTTTCTCCACCTGCAGTGGCGGTCCATGACTGAGTAGAAGGATCGTATACTGGAGAATCTAGTGCATCGGCATCTGACAAAATCACTCGCGTCCCTAGTTCCTTGAGTTCTTCAATTTTATCCTGAGCCAGAGTCACAGCAACGCTGCTCTTTTTACTTACAGCGTTTCTTTCTATTACCGCCCCCGATAACACGCCGTAAGCGAGAAGTCCTATACTGGCAAGAGCAACAGCCAAAATTACTTCAATAAGCGTTAACCCTGAATTTTGCTGCAGTCGATTCATTTGCGCACTAGAATATTGTTTAATAAAGCCTATGCTTTATTATGGAGGAAAAACAAACTTTGGCAATCCCGCAATCGTGGGGGGTGTAGGCCAGCAAACCTAGCCATGGTCTGAAATCGATTGGAAAAGGGGAGGGTTTATCTCTATCAATCTGTCAATGAAGTCGACTTTACTTTAATTTCGTACTTACGGATTTCCTTTTCGGTTTTTTTTAACCTCTTTCTTAAACCATCAATAACCTCATCAAGGGATTCATTAGTGGTCCAGCTTTTTGGTTTTTCATCCATCTCTTGAAGTTCATTTATTTTTGCTAGCTGTTTTTGTCTGGATTCTCGGGCTTGTTCCAAAAGTTTTTGGTAAGACTCTCTTTCTTCAATTGGACTTTTTGCCTCTTTATTCCGAGGGACTTTTGGCGGCGCTGACGGAGTCGATTTTTCTGGATCCTTTTCATCAGGAAGAGGGATGGTTTCTTTTTCGCTTGGTGCCTGGTCTTCTTTTGGAGGAGGAGGAGGGACAATTTCGCGGAATGTTTTTACTTCCGCATCTTCATTTTGGGGTATTTGGGTTGGATCATTGGTGTAATGGGTTTTTCCATGTTCATCCACCCATTTGTAAATTTTGGCTTGGGCTGGCTGCCCCCATATAAAAAACCAACACAAGACCAAGATGAAAGAGAAAGTTTTCATACCTCGCATTTTACTGCAAAACTAGCCGCAAATAAAATAGCTAGCCCTGAATAACTTTTTTAAATTTACAGAGGGTCTACGATAACGTCATCAAAAGTAGTGGTGTTGGTGGACACAATTATTCCAATTTTCCCCTGTGTGTAGGATGCATCGGTCGCAGTAATATCCCAATCCACGGGTTCTGCATCACCATTTTTCCAAAATTTAGCGTTGAGCTCATCATCTTCAACACTCGCCTTTAGAGTATAAAAAGCGTTATTGTCAAAGGTAACGGATTGACTGGTTAATACATTGTCTCCACTACTGTAGTCTACAATCTCTAAAACATATTGGTGACTACTCTGACCTCCCGTACAGAGGGTACAATATATCCTTGCTTGATATTGCTGGGTGTAACTTTGATATCTTAATACAAGCCCCACATACTCACCTGTCCCCAAGGAACCGTTACGCTTGATTTGTATTGATGTTTCATAATCTTGCCAAGAGGCGCATCCGTTTGATGATAGGCCCTTGCTATTAGAAGCGGATTTATATTGTTGACTTGCCACATTCCAGTTCGCCCCGCCTTCTTCCGTCCAGCCATCGCTGTCGCCATCATCAAAGTCTTCTATAAAAATTCCATTTCCCGAATTAAATGAAACCGGAATGGCATTGAATACTGGATAACCTTCGCCATCAACATCAATCAAAGCGCTGGCAGAAACGGTTGCCGCAACGCTGGGGGATTCCCAATCATAAGTCAGCGTAGTTGTAGCATTACCGTCCCCTACTGTTGCATTGGATGCAGGGCTGACGGTACCGTCACTGGTATTGAAATTAACCGTTACACCAGATTGAACTCCTTCCCCATCTCCATCCACCACGCTCGCCGTAATTGTCGCCGAACTGTCAGGGCAACTGACTTCAGTAGGGCTGGCCACTAAAGAAATTTTTCCCCAAGGAGAAGTAACCAGGTTTCGTGGCGAGGAAACCACTGTATAAGTTTCCCGATGGTAACTATCGCTGTATGATGAGGTCCCGCCTGTGGTAGCAACACTGCCAGAATAATAAGTGCCACTGTTCACGAAATTTGCATTGGGATCTTCATCTTTTGAACGAGTGACGATATCCATTTCTACTTTTCGAATATCATTCAACTCGTCGTCTGGAATGGTATAAGGCGGAACGGGAACACCGTCGCTATCTACAGTAACGCCACTTGGTAGAGGGTTGCCATCTTTATCCCAATATCGCATGATCACGTTATCGATATTACGTGCCACTTTGCTCATCAAAACATCACTATCATCGTTGTTCGGAGTAATGCGAAAAAAATGAAAAGGCGGATCCCCCAGCCCTAGAGAAATATCGTAGTCACGCGTTTCTGTGCTGGTTACTGTGCCATCCCCATCTTCATCAAAATATGGAGAAATGGTGAAGGTTTCATTGTCAGTGACATCGGGGTTTGAAACCGCATAAGTCATGACCTCATCATTTTGGATCGCACCATCATTATCATCGTCAAAAACCATTGTTACGTAATGGTCGGATGCAGCGAGAAATCTTTTCCCGCGACTGACGTTATAACCCGCGTTTTGCACACTACGAGTAACAAATTCGGCAGCAGCTCTGCCGTTGGCCTGCATCTCCCCCAATTGACTCTGTCGTTGAAAGGTTTTGGTCTGCGATTGCATGACTCCCGCAACAAGGCCAAGAAGAATTAAAGAAATCGCGGTTCCCACCAAGAGCTCTGTCATGGTGAACCCGTTTTCATTCATTTTGATTTTTTTTAAAAACTTTTCCATTTTAATACCTCGTCTAAGAAGCTATTCCAAAAAGCCCACTCGTTCCACACTGAATATGGACGGGATAAAAGGCGGCCAGAAACTTGGGTCTTGAAACCTCACATCCCAGCCCCAGTTTCTGGTTGGGCCTGAATAACAATTTCCACCCAAACACCAGAGACCATCGGCCTGCTCACTGTCCCAAAGATTAACAAATGATCCACGAAAATTTAAAGCAGCTCCCGTCCACCATTCATGAAGGCGAGGATAAGAATGCACCCCGCCGCTATAATTGGAACCATTTTCTGCGGTGGGATTATGACCGGCAAAAAGAGCTGCATAAACCGTAGTCTCTGATCCACGATAGTTGTTATAAAGTTGACTTTGAGTGATGTTACAAGTCTTCGTATTGAATGCATTTGAAAGAACATTCATAGCATCTCCTACCAATGCTACGCCCCGAGTATTGATAGTATTGAAGTCTCCGTGAATATAAATCGGATTATCTGTAGCTAGAGTAGTTTCATCCGACAATTGTGGGCTTGAAGTACCATCGATAGAAATCAACCGGATGGCTTGCAGATCATCGGCCTGATTGGCAAAAGAAGCGTCCGGTGAACGAGAGGTGTATATCAGCATTCCATCGCCTGCCAGCGCAAGACCCTGATCATCGAGATAGGCTTCATACCAAAGTCCTAAAGCATAAAGGTCAATGTCTGTAGTGTCCACATCCCGCTCGTCTTCTCGGCAATCCTCAAAAGCATCGTTGACTTCGCGAATAACCGGCATCGGCAACCCCACTATTGGGTTGCCGGCAGAAGATTCGCCTGCCAAAATCAGATCAGTAACATCGGTATAAGCTGGTCGTGAAACATGAACTTCTATTTGGTTTGCACCCAATCCACCCGTCCCAATAATGGTCATACCATCAATGGTTTCTTTCCCCGGTGCTTTAGCTCGGTCTTCATAGAAACTATCGCGTTTGAATAAATCTTTAGAAGGTGTTGTGTAAGGCTCTTCATTGATCAACACGTAATTATTGAATCGAGACTCCTCACTGGCTTCATTTGCAGAAGTTATATTTGCACTCAGCGTTTCATATTCTGATGAAAGAAATGTAAGCCCGGTACCAGAAGTTTTTACGTTGACGGTACCCGCGTAACTGGTGCCGCTATTTTTTGCATAAGTATAAATATTACCGACAGCCGTCATGGAATGCGGTGACATACTGTCGTCATCATCGTAATTCCGTAAATTGATATCATTGCCACTGGAAGACCCTATATAAATATCAGCATTAGAATGAATGCGACCCCAACTGTTCATATCTGGACCTGGGAACAACTCAAGGTCAGCAGAGTTTCCACTTTGACCGTAAAAAACGAAGTATTGAACCAATGGTGTTTCCAATATCCGAACGGTTTCAGTTACCGATTCTTTTGAAGAATCTTTTAAGGATGTCGATTCAGACTCAATGTCATAGGTATGAGCATAGTGATAAATAATGGTATTACCCACCACCGTCTGATAAAGAAAAGGTTCCAGTGGGTTTTCAATTTTATATTTAACAGCATAGTTGCGGTAATTAGCTACATTGATATATCCACTACCATCTGCGCCTGCTTGATCTGCCGATTCGGTGTAGGGGATTAAATCTTCAAATTCATTGATGATATCGTTCACCGCCAAGTCAAGACCGACCTCTGCAGAATAAAAAGCATTCTTACCTTTTTTATGCGCTTCAGAAGTTTCCAGATTTAAAGATATCGACTGCATCGCAGCAAAGGCAACTGCCGCTGTCGCGGCCATTACAAACATATAAATTAACATGGTGCTACCCTGTTCCTGCCGGGCTTGCTTTAAAATAATTTTGTTAATTAAATTCTTCATTCTATGAATTGCCTCCTGTGTATTACCGATGCCATTTCCACATTTTTTGCCTGGCCCCGGCTATCGGTCCAACTTGTTGTGACTAAAACTTCAAGCATATGTATGGATGTGGGGTCCTCAAATTTTTCGTCTCCACCCGAGGGGTAAACCTGCAATTGCCAGGTAATATTGAAATCGCCGTCCTGCTCTGTTTTTGAGTAAGTCCAGTCATCATCTTGGGTCAATCCTTCATCCGTCAAATAGTCAGTGACAAGATAGTTGAACCCATAAACGCCACCCGTGGGTTCATTCGCGGAAAACCGTTTTACTTCTTCAATTTTATTTGTGGTCTTCATGGTGGCTTCTGTGACCAGCCTTGAATTATTCTGAAAAAAGATTACCGAATTCGCTGCCTTGATAAGACCAAATATCCCGACTGCCAGAATCGCCATGCTGATCACCACTTCTATAAGGGTAAACCCTTTCTGGTTTTGGCTCTTTTGAGATAAATTTTTTATCGTTCTGGATATTATATTTTTCATTTTCATTTCCATGGCGGTGTATCCGCTGCACTGTACTGCCAATAATCCACCCCGCCGGTAGCCTGTAAAACCGAAATCAAGCGAGCCCGATCATTTGTTTCACCAATATCATTTACGTGTAACAACAATACCGAACCGCTTGAGCTAGCCTGCCCTCGGGAATCGAATATCACCTGTGGGGTTCCGCCAAACGAAACTGCCGAGGTAACATTATTGCCATTGTCATCGGTAATTCCTGTGTTGTATGCGAACTGAATGCTATTTTCCAGTGTCGCGGTTCTTGAATTTTCTCCAGCATCCACAGTACCATCGTCATTTGTATCTTCATGCATCACATAAGTATGTGCAGTGGTATCGAAAGTCACCCGGACATTGTTATTGCTTTTAACAGCAGTGGTTCGAGCCAGCATTAAATCAAAATAAACTTTCTGCGCCTGACCATTGATCTCATGCTTTTCTTTCCATTTGGAAAAATTTGGAATTGCTATCGCTGAAACTATTCCTATGATTGCCATGGTTACTACCATCTCGATTAAAGTAAAACCATCTTGAGAATCAGGGAAACTCTTAAACCTCTTAAACTTTCCTCTAGGTAACATCTTAGTTTCCTCTGGTTATCCCCTATCCAGTTAATAGCAAGATAGAGGCCAAAATTTTGAAGGCAATATCAGCGCAAAAAATATCGCTTTAAATTCAACAGCTTGTGGAGGCAGGAAAAAATTTTACCCCCGCAAACAGGGGATAAAAAATATGTTAAGTGTTGTTGTAGTTTTATCTTATTTTATACATTTTTTACGTTTTTCGCACATGTTTTCTTGGTAACACACTGAGAGAAAAACCATTTAATTATTTAGTGTATGGAACAAGCATCAATCAGGAAGGGGAGTTTTTTCACGGAAGAAAAGCTATTATTTCTCTCCTGAATTTCCGGGATCTATTAGAGATTCTTCAAGTTGCGTGATAAATTTTTCTTCACTATCGGCCTGCGCTTTAAGACGATTGGCAATCTTGTTAATTCGTTGGCGTGTGTTTCTAAGCATTTGTGGCAATACTTTTTTAAGCTTTTCATCTTCAGAAATCATTGTTTGCAAAAAATTTGTTATCTCTTTCAACAAAGGCAATTGCAAAGTAGATATTTGTTTCACTAAATCTTGTTTCTGTGGAATAGTGGCGATTACAGCATTTCTAAGTTTTCTCAACTTAGTCATCCTTGAAGTTCTATTCGACAAGGGGTATGCATAAATAGAATCATATCTAGGCATGTCTTCTTTAAAAAATGCAACTATTGCTTCAGCGGCACTTTTTTCAGCTTCCGTTATTTCATTGGATTTTTCTTCGGGTTTAGCTTCATCTTTATCACCCGTGACTTCTTTAGGAGTGGGGACTTCTTTTTCGTCTTTCTCTTTTTGAGATTCTGGAGTTTCCTTCTTAGGTATTACTTTCGGTAAGGGCCTGAATTTCATTTTATTCTTACGAAACTCTTCAGGCACTCTATTAGGATCATCCGTAAAATGAATTTTCCCGTTTTCGTCTCGCCACTTATAGACTGCAGCTTCTGTCGTATTATTAAAGGGAAATAGAAAAATCACTCCGACAAAAACTAGAATAATTTTAGGAATGGTTGGGCTCATGATTGTGCTTGAGTGGTTTAAACTTGGGTATGCAGCACTTTTAAAATATCTTCTTTCGGCATGTCGTCAGCTATTTCAACAACGCCAATTTCTTTTACCAAAATGAATTTAATTTTATTATTCATTGTTTTTTTATCATGATAAAGAGAATCAATGATCGCTTCAGGGTCTAAGTCAGGCCTGTCAACAGGCAGACCGCATTTGCTTACCAGTTTGCTTAGCCGGATTGGAATATCTTCATTACATTTCCCTAGCTGCTGCGATAGTTTTGCAGCATGCACCATTCCTATTGCTACAGCTTCTCCGTGAACAAATCGAGAATAACCTGTCAACGCTTCAAAGGCATGGCCCAAGGTGTGACCAAAGTTTAGTATCATTCGATAATGGCTTTCGCGTTCGTCTTTCTCTACCACTCTGGCCTTTATCGCACATGATGTTTTTATGATATGGGCAAGGCATTCATTATCCAGTTGCAAGATTTTTTCTGTATTCTTCTCAAGATACTCGAAAAGACTGGCATCAGAAATGACACCATATTTAATTACTTCAGCGAGCCCGGCTCGAAACTCATTTGGGGGAAGAGTCTGCAAAGTATCCAAATCTGCAACCACCAGGCGAGGCTGATAAAATGCGCCAATCATATTTTTGCCTTTGGGATGATTGACTGCCGTTTTCCCACCCACGCTACTGTCGACTTGAGACAATAAAGTCGTAGGCACTTGCACAAACGGAATACCTCGTTGATAGGTTGCTGCAACAAACCCTACTAAATCACCTATGACACCGCCTCCCAATGCAACCAATACGGACTTCCTGTCGCATTGCAAATCCAAAAGTCGATCAAATATTTTTTCTGCCTGCTGTAGTGTTTTTGAGGTTTCGCCCTCTGGAACCTCAATGACATCCGCAGTCCAACCCTGATCTTTTAATCCGGATAGAACCTTTTCGCCATAAAGCTTAAAAAGGGAAGGGTGGGTGATTAAAACAATTCGACTGGGTTGAAGAACCTGGGAGAGCAACTTGCCTACTTTTCCTAGAAGCCCTGAGCCGAGGAGGATGTTGTAGCTTCTTTCGCCCAGATCAATATTTAAACTTTGCATGAAAGGGAAATCATTTTCTATTAGGTAATATTGTTTTTGAGTTCTATTAACTCTTAATTATATCCATTATCAACAATAGTCGGTGTAACAAAAATAAGAAGTTCCGAGATCGTCTCGGTCTCATTAAAACTTCTAAACAAAACTCCAAGGAAAGGTATTTTTGAGAAAAATGGAACTGCTTTTTTATTTTCCACTACGCTACTCTCGAAAATACCCCCGAGCACCGTGGTATCGCCATTTCCCACCAAAACTTCAGTGTGCGTTTCTTTCGTGGTGATAGTAGGAATTCCCGCAATGGTAAAAGTCGTAAAGTCAGCGGCGTTTTTATTTGCATCAATGGTCATATAAATTTTATCATCAAACGTCACATGCGGAATAACTGTCAGACTTAGTTCCGCATCAACAAACTCTGTTGTGGTTCCGTCTGTAGAAACGGTTTGGTAAGGAATTTGCCGACCACTTTTTATTCTAGCTTCTTTATTGTCGGCAGTAGTCACCTTCGGGCTAGAAATTATTCGGCCCTTACCAATAGTTTCAAGTGCTTCGAGTTGGAGACTAAGGTCCAAGTTATTGATTATATTACCTACCGCTAGTCCAAACCCTGCTACATTTCCTGCACCCAGCGCGGTAGCTTGGCTTAAATCAACTAAAAAATTTGAAGGAGTAGCGGCTGTCCCAGTAACGAGAGCTCCATCACTTATTGCGGACGATACTCCCGCTGTTGCAGCAGAGGCAGCACCAGTTAAATTGGCCGCCTGATCTGCGTTTCGACTAATCCTACCAGAAAAGCCCCACTGTACGCCCAAGGCTTCGGTGAAAGATTTGTCAATCTCGACAATTTTGGCTTCAATTAAAACCTGCGCTGTAGCCACATCAAGAACGCGGATGGTCTCCAACATATCGTCGACATGCTTCCGAAGGTCATTCAAAATAATGGTATTGGTTCGTGCATCTACAGTAATACGAGCATCGACTCGCGTGCTTTTTAATGCATTCAGACTAGCCGATAAATCTGTGATGTCTGCATTGTTTACCCTTACCACTTCGGTAACCAAGTCTTGAGCGTTTCTTTGCGTCGCAAGGTCTGTAGCAATTCGAGCTTTTTTAGCGGTACGCCCCGCCTCTTCTGCAGCTAAAGTCGCCTGAGTTGCCACCCG
>JAJDAV010000201.1 GCA_029261695.1 Nitrospinaceae bacterium
ATTTCTTTTTCTTCCCCATTCACATAAACCTTCCATCCAGGATAAAAACTGTCACTCATAAATAATAATTGTCGCTTTGAAGATTCGAAAGAAAGTTCAACCGAATTACTTTTATAAGAGTCTACCTTTACTAGCTCTACTTGCTCTTGGGTGTTTTTCCCATCACAGGGTAAGTTTGCTGGTTCAGCATCCAACAATACAGTTCCTTTGAAGTCAAAACTTTTGCTTTGTAAAATCTTGTTATATTCTTTTCCCGAGGATACAATTTTGCAGTTTGGAATCAAAAAAGCACGAGGAAATACTTTTTTATTTTCATATACTTTTACGTGGGTAGAATTTTCGAAAACTTTTCTTTCTTCAGGGTCTTTTGGGATTGGAGTATAAGAATGCACTAATTTATAATCAGGTGAATCAATGTGCTTTATGGAAATTACGTATTTAACATTCATTAAATTTAATATGTGGGTGCTGTCCTTATTCGGTGCCACCTTAACTACGCCTATCAAATTTTCGAAACGTTTTTGTTCCGTTACCCCTACCCCATCCGCATTCATGATGCGTTGCTTGCCAATATGACTCAAAAGAAATTTTTCTTTTCTAATATCAATACCCTCCAAACCTTTTAATTCTTTTACTTCTTTTTTTCTTGTTTTATGATCCACAAAAATTCTAAAAACTCCAGAATCAGATTCGATGAATTTAGGGATTTCGCCTAACTTTTGTAGTTTTTTGTACTCCATTTTTTCGTAAAATTTCCAGTTTGCATAAAATAAATCCAAACCAAACAAACTAATAATTAATACCAAAACATAAGACTTTTTAAATGTTGGCTTTGAGTAGAAATACATACTCAAGCAAAATAAGCTTGTGAAGGCAAATAAACGTTTGATGTTTAATAAATTTAATTCAGTATGGTTGTATTCGGGGTAATTCCATCCTCCTTCTTTTAAATAAGTTACTATCGGATCATTAAATAAATTTAGAATGCCAAATGCGAGCATAAATATAAAACCCAGGGTTAAGATCGAATTCATTTTTTTTTGATTTTCTGTGTCATTCCCTTTCAATTGTTTTTTAAAATAGTCGTACCCCAGCCCGGCTGTCAGGGACAAAACCAAAATAGCCAGAAAAATAAACTTTACGGGATAACGAAGTTTATTGAAGAAAGGAAGATAATCAAATAAGAAATGGTGAAATGAAGTATTGTTCCCCAATGCCAAACCCAATGAAATAAAAAACAAAAGTAAAAATCCTCTCGCTCTCTGCCCCCCATACTTTATATAAAATGCTGCCAAAATAAACGATCCTGCTCCCATATAAATGGTATTTAGCCAATTCTCATATTTCCAGTATTTTTGGGGATCTGTGGCCAGACCATATTGGTCTGGGATGAAGAATTCAATTAAGTCAAATGGATGTAGAGACCATGTTCCTGCTTGCCCATAGGTTAGGCCCTTTGACCGAATGGAAAGCTGCGAAACCTCCATGAAAGGGATGAGTTGAACCGCAGATAAACCAAAAAATGCCAAACAAAAAACCACGAATAACAATAATCTTTGTTTAATTTGCGGTATTGTTTCTTTTTCTATAATTATTTCAGGCAGTAGGGTTAAAACGAAAGTTATTCCAAAAGTCAGGTAGCATACCTCCACCCCTCCCCCGAGGAACATACAGGTTCCCACCAGACCCGATAAAAGTGCATAACCCAAACTATTTTTTTTGAGGGCTGAAAAAAATACCAGAAAAAAAAGCGGAACCCATGTTACCGAAAGCAAAGTACTTAATAGGTTATGGACCGAAATTAAATAGCCGGATAGCATGAAGGCCATACCAGAAATTATGGCGGCCCCATGGCTGGCTTTCAGCCCTCGGGCTAGGTAATAAGTGAACAGACCGGACAGCATGAAGTGGAGTTCAATATTTAAATTGAAAGCCCAGTCGAAAGGAAGGATTAGAAATAAAAAACTGAAGGGATAAAGCACCCCCGGTTGCAGGGTAGCGAAAAGCGGATGCCCGTTAAAGTAATAGGGGTTCCATAATGGGAAGATAAAATTTTTTACTTCTTCTAACCAGAATTCTCTAGGTGGAATAAAAAAAAATATTAGATCCCGTTCTACAAAAATGGAATCTCTTATATCGCCAAAATAACAAATTGTTAATAGCGTGAAAAAACCAACGGGCCAAATACGTCTAATTGCAACGGCAATAATTTACCTCGAAAAATAAGAATTTTGAAAATTTAACAGGAGAAGGTTTTGGTGAGACACATATTTTTAACCACAAAATGCAGGGCAGAATTTCTTCCTCCGCCCCACATTTTATGACAGTGTTTTTTAAATTTTGATAAAGCAGAGATACATTGAACTCAAACATAATAATCGAATTCAATTCAAACCTTCAAGCCTATGCAACGCGAATTAAATTTCCAGTAGTTTTTTAGGAAAAACCACCTGTAGTTGCATTTTCTTGAATTGTGCTGGGGTTCACTCCCGTAGAATCCGTCCCATCATTTCCAGTATAAGTCCATTGGTAAGTTATACCATTTACACTAGCCGTAAAAGTACCCGCTCCAGCCACTAATGCATCAATTCCACTGGTGTCAATACTAGCAAGAATGGTTGATGTGCTATATGTTGCAGTATAACTCTTCGAAATTAATCTTTTTGCATGTGCCATAGTTATTGCCCCTTGAACAGCCCCGGTTATTCCATGGGCAACAGAATCGGCCGCACTTCCTTGAAGATCTATAAATTTAGGAACTGCAACTGCTGCTAAAATTCCCAAAATTACAATAACCATTACCAGTTCAATGAGGGTAAAACCTTTTTCATTTTT
>JAJDAV010000202.1 GCA_029261695.1 Nitrospinaceae bacterium
GGCAAAGTAGAAAAAAATGATGAGAAAGATGCATTAATCGATAGGCTTTTTCGGGGAATTCAGTGCAGTCCTGCCTCAGTTATCATTACGGATAAAGATGGCCTAATAGAGTATGTCAATCCGAAGTTTGAGAAAAGAACAGGGTACAAATTAGAAGAGGTCAAAGGTAAAAACCCACGCATACTCCAGTCTGGGGAAATGCCAACCGGTGGTTATAAAAATTTATGGGAAACCATAATGTCCGGAAAAGACTGGCAAGGTCAGTTTCACAATAAAAGCAAGACCGGTGAACTCTATTGGGAATATGCGACTATAAGCCCAATCAGAAATGCGGAAGGCGAGACCACCCATTTCATTGCCATCAAAGAAGATATTACGCAATTGAAAAATACTGAAGAAGCCTTACAGATAGCGAAAGAAAAGGCCGAAGATGCCACCCGGGCAAAAAGCACCTTTTTAGCAAATATGAGCCACGAACTGCGTACCCCCTTGAACGCTATCATTGGATATAGCGAGTTACTTGAGGAAGTCGCGGAAGAAGAAGGTGTGGAAAATATAATGACGCCCGACCTTGAGAAAATTCACTCCGCGGGAGCCCATTTATTAGGCTTGATAAATAATATCCTCGACCTTTCCAAGGTTGAAGCCGGTAAAATGAATGCATATCTCGAAGAATTTGAAATACCATTGGTTGTTGATGAAGTTGGAAGCATCATTGAACCTCAGGCGAAAAAAAATGGGAATTGTGTGAAAGTTGAAATTGCTAATGGTGTCAGCACCATGAACTCCGATAGAACCAAAGTCCTACAGATATTGATAAACCTTATGAGCAATTCTTGCAAATTCACGAAAAATGGAACAATAACCTTGGAGGTCTCAGCTGAGCATAAAGACAAAGGAAACCAAATATTTTTCAAAGTAAAAGACACAGGAATAGGAATGACCAAAGAACAAATGAATAAAATCTTTCAGGAATTTTCTCAAGCGGATTCCTCCACTACAAGAGACTACGGAGGAACTGGGCTGGGGCTAACCATCAGCCGACTTTTTGCACGAATGCTCGGAGGAAATATAACAGTCGACAGTGAAAAGGGAAAAGGAACGGTCTTCACTCTATCACTACCAGAAAACAATTAATTCAAAGGTCAGGACAAGCATCCCCAATGCCAGCCAGCCATAAAATTTTAGTAGTGGATGACGAAACAGAGTTCTTAAACCTAATGGAAAAAATTGTTTTGGACCTGGGTTATCCCGTTGTTACGGCAACCAACGGACTGGAAGGTCTAGAAAAATTAAAATCCAACCAGCCAATTTCTGTTATTATTTCCGATCAAAAAATGCCAAAAATCGAAGGAAACGCTTTCCTTCAAATGGCAAAAGAAATTTCACCAAACTCCCAAAGAGTAATGATAACCGCTTTTCGAGATCCAAAAATTTTGGAGGAATCCGTCAACAGCGGAGAAGTTTTTCGGTTTCTTCATAAGCCGGTAGAAATTGAAAGCGTCGAAGAAATTATCAGAACGGGGGTAAAAAGATATGAGCAAATATTAATCGATCAAAGAGAATTAAAGAAAAAAGATAAAACTATTCATGCGCTTCTTGAACGACTTAAGCGTAAACCTGTTTTCGAAAAAAGTTTTATTTTATTATTGTTATTGGCATTGGCCTATTTTATTGCAAGCAGCTTCCACACAACTACCACTCTCTCTCGACCACTAAATCATTCCAAAGCAAAGACCTCTTCAGGCCCAAAAACAAAAAATATAGATCAATGCCTGGAATCCGCTAAGTCAGAATTTTCTTCCTGCGTTATGGAACTTAACGAAAAAGCCAAGAAAAAGAATTTAACCGATAGTCAAAAATCTCGACGCCAAGCTTCATGCGAAGCCATCCATCTACAAAAGATAACTATTTGCAAGGCACGTTATTAAAAAAAACGGCGGCTTCACAACACTCTCGTGACTCTAGGCTAACCCTCCTGTTCTAGTCGGGTATGATTTTCAAATTATTTAGATAGTACGGATTTGTGGGCAAAAGATATCCCAACAAACCAAACCTTCTTGACTGCATGAAGTGTTTGAGGGTAAATTTGTGAGGACAATCCGTCTCTTATCAATTTTTCTTGCACGGTTCTACCTGACAATTCGTGCTTTGATTTAAGTTCCCATTGAATAAGTTTTTCATACTGGTTTTTCTTGTTTACTTCAGCCCCTATTTCATCTCAGGCAGTTCTGCGTCTGCAATTTATTCAACCTTTCACAACAACCTTCCAGAAGACAGGCGCGAGGAAATATCCATCGTTGATGAATACACTGTGAAGGTGGGGTTGGGCCCCGATCAACGTTCGGTCAGTTGCACTATTTTGGATGCTGTTGGCAGCATCCCTTCCATAAACGGTAAAACAGAACCTGAAGTAGTTTTTGTTAACAAAGAAAAGGTTAACTACATATCTCCGGGGCTATACACCTGGGACCGTGCAGGAAAGTATCGGGTTCGTTTGACCACCAAATACATTCGTGAGTTTGGGGAGATAACTATAAGGGTTCCCTCAAAGCTGGAACTCGAATCCACAAATGGAAAAAACAGTAATTTCACATCTATTTATTACGAAACGCTGCCTGAAATAAAAAAACAAGAGATCACTATTATTGATCGCTCCATGGTTGAGGTGGGATTGAGTGCCGATCTAAAAACTATCCGATCAGATATTCAAGATGCGATAAAAAGCATTCCCATGGTTACCGATGATATCTGGCCTGAGCACGTAAATGTTAATGGCACCCCCGTCTTCTTCATTGGGAACGGACTTTATAGTTGGGATTCAGAGGGCAGTAACCCGGTGAAACTCACTACTCCATTTATTAAAAAATTTGGAAATATTAAAGTTTCTATTTCTGGAAAACCTTTCAGGAAAACAGACACGGCCCCAAGCAGGGCGACAGGGGCTGCATTAAAAGAAAAGTTAGAAATCGCTCCTGCTCCACCTAAGAGTATTGAGCCCAAAGTTTCCAGTTCTAAAGCACAAGGGCTTAGATTGAAAGGCTTCCGGTTAGCCCATTTTGGAATGGATATTCCGCAAGTTAAAAAAGTGATTCAAGAGGACTTCAAAATTGAGGAAGGGCGAATAAAATTGTCGGGGGAACAAAAAAACCTCCTTACCATCAATACCAATAAATTATCTGGAGATGAGGCAACGATTCATTATTATTTTTCACAGGACAAGAAAAAATTGGAGAAGGTAAATGTTTTATGGGAACCTTCTGACGCCACAGATCGCCTCGCTTTAAGACTGATACAACAATTTTTGAGCTTAAGGTTTTTAAAAAGCCAGAGATCGAAAGACAGCCAGCCATACCTTTATTATGGGAAAGACTCACATGGAAACGAAATCAAGGTTTCGTGGGTTAAAAACCCAAAGGCCCCTCTTTCCAAGCACCCACTGATGTTGTCTTATCTTGGTTTTACTCCCTAAGAGCTAATATTAGTTTGCTAAACCACGAAACAATGATAACATCTCGTGTAAATATAACGTTCTGGGGAGAGCGAGTTATGAAACATCACACACACCATCCTAGTTTTTTATTTTCCAAAAAGCCGTTATTTTAAAACGAAAATAAACTCTAAATACAAAGTTTAGAAATAACACGCCCCCCCCCACGTTCGAGGGATACCATACCCGTAAAATTTATATTAGTGTAATTAGGAAATGAAAAAACCTAATTATTGAAAGGCTCTATATTGGAAATTCAGGAATTATTTCAAGGCGATGTTGAAATCCCTTCCCTTCCAGAAATTTATTACGATTTCAAGGAAGCCATGGAAGACCCCGATGGTTCATTTGATAGGATATCTGAAATCATCACCACTGATACCGGACTTTCAGTTCGCCTTCTGCAAATTGTAAACAGTGCTTTCTATGGCTTCCCCTCTCAGATTGAAACTATTTCACATGCTATAAGTGTGATTGGTTTAGAGCAATTAAACAATCTTGTTCTTTCAACCGTCGTCATGGATCGGTTCAAGGGAATCCCCGACAGTGTTATCAATATGGAATCGTTCTGGAAACACAGTATAGCTTGCGGCTTGGCAGCAAGAGTCATTGCCACTCATAGAGAAGAGGTAAATACCGAAAGGTATTTTGTAGCCGGAATGATTCACGACGTGGGGCGATTGGTAATTGCTTTGTCGGCACCTTTTAGTATTCTCTCAGTTTTTATGCGTTGCAAATCAGAAGAAATTCCATTGCACAAAGCTGAAAAGGAGGTATTGGGATTTAACCATACAGATGTGGGCAAGCTTCTCTTAGAAAAGTGGCAGTTACCTGTATTTCATCAAAATGTAGTTGGCAACCACCATCAAGAAATTTCAACCGACATCGAATCAGGAATCCTTAATCTAGCAGACTGTATCGCAAATGATTTAAAACTCGGGGATAGTGGAGAGGCTTCATTTCACCTAGAACTCAATAATGAAATATGGGGAAAGTTACAATTATCAGAAGGCAACGAAATTGAGAAAATTATGGAAGAAGTAGAAAATTTATATAACTCTACCAGCCAGATTTTTTTACAATCTGCATAAAATCCCGCCAAAACACCTATCTTTTTTTACAATTTTGACATTAAACCTTCAAAGATTTTATCTTGTAATTGTATTAAGTTTACCGGTTTGCTCAAATAGGCATAGGCGCCTTCATTTAAGTATTCCTGCAATTCCAGGTTATCAACAATTGCCGCTACCATAATGATGACCACATCGGGCAATTGACTTTTGATTCCAGAAAATAATTTCTTTCCACCCTGTGGCAAACGGATATCCAGCAAAACGCAATTGGGATTAAACTCAGCTGCCTTGCGTCGAGCGATATCCCCTTCAGATGCAGTTTCTACCCGATACCCCCTTCCCGTTAAAAAACGCGATAAGAGCTTACAAGTTTTTTCCTCATCATCAACAACAAGTATTCTATTTTCTCCACCCAAAGATGATATGCCCATACCTCATATTACATACATCTTCCTTGTATATCCACTGATAACGGATATATCTCCATATATGAAAAATAAACAGAAACTTAAAGGTTTAAATAATAAACATTTTTCTAATTTCCCTAAATAATTATCAAAGAAAGAATTTGCATGGAAAATAGACAACGTAATCGCCGTAAAGTTTAGAATTAATACCCGGGATAAAAAAACAAAATAAAAAATATTTCATAAGCAATTTACAGACAATCAAATCTTAAAAAATGAACTTAAAAAAATATATAGAGTTTTCTCGTTTAGCCCAAAAACACTTGAAAAACCGTAGAATTCAAATAAATAAAACCCACAGGAAAGGCATATAGCTTTTTAAACCAGCCAGTATTTCCCCCTATCTTTTGAGGCTCCAATGAAACCACATCCTTTTTTTCCTGTAATTTCATTTAAGTTGGATGCTATAATTTATTTTAAGGCTCTAACTGCAAACAGCCTTTTATGTCAAATTTTCAAGTTGAAGAGGGGGAGAATCAATGAACAAAGGAATGGTTTTATTAGGAGCTATACTTGCACTTTTCTTTCTAACATCCTGTGCTTCCAATGGGACAGTAGTTCCAAAAGCTTTTCCAGGCTCTGCCGAAATGTTCAAAGTAAGTGATGATGGTACTGTTGAAGTAAAAGGCTATGACTTGAAAGACCAGCCAATGCACTGGGTATTCGTCCGTTGCGAATACTGGAGCGGCTGTTACATGCGTTGTCAGGGACCAGCAAATACCTGCAAAACCATTGCAACTAAATCTGACCTAAACGTCAGTTATGTACAGACAAATCATACAAAATAAGGAAATTTAATTTCCTACAAAACATGCGGATTATTACCAATTCTTATTTTGACATTCGCAAAAAATTGAGTCATTCTTACGAGTGCGTTGCCCGATGGGTTTAACAGGGAAACACATGGGGTTTTTATGGATGCCCTGAGAAGGAGGTGATCCCATGCAATCTGACAGTATTAGGGGAGCTTCCGGAGTAATTTGTTAACGCCAAGTTAACGGGAGCTCCTGTGCTTCTATAGCGCCCCACTTTTTGTGGGGCGTTTTTTTTGAAACCTTTATAATCCCTGCTCTGGGTTAAAGTTTACATATCTTATTTGACCCCATACTAATATTTTCTCTACGTTAATAAACCACATGTCGGAAATTCAAAATTTCATCTCCAAAGAAAACACTTATATTCTGCAAGCCTTTTTAGTAATTTTTCTTGCCCTCATTGCAGATTTAATTCAAAAGAAAGCTTTTAAAGGGTTATCTAAAAAAGCCGAAAAAACCAATAAAAAATGGGATGATGCAATCCTTTATTCCATACCCCGCCCATTAAGTATAATTATCTGGGTGTCCAGCATTGCCTTTTCTGCTGAAATTTTCCAAAAAGAAACGGGAGCTGTTATTTTTGAAGCTTTCCAGCCATTACGCAATGCGATAATCATTGCTTCCCTAGCTTGGTTTTTAATCCTTTCGATAAAAAGAACCGAAAAAAATTACCTTAAAAGCAAGGAAGGGTACGACCCAACCACTGTATTTGCGATTTCAAAGTTGGCGAGAATAGCAGCCGGAATCACTGCGGCCTTGATGATTTTACAAACTTTAGGGCTAAGCATTTCAGGGGTTCTTGCTTTTGGAGGTGTGGGGGGTATCGCAATAGGTTTTGCCGCAAAAGATCTATTATCCAATTTTTTTGGTGGACTGTTCATTTATTTGGACCGCCCCTTTGCAGTGGGGGACTGGATCCGATCTCCCGACCGAGAAATTGAAGGAACCGTAGAAAATATCGGATGGAGAGTCACTCGAATTCAAACATTTGACAAACGCCCTCTCTATATACCTAACTCGGTATTTTCACAAATTGCAGTTGAAAATCCTTCTCGAATGTCAAACCGAAGAATAAAAGAAACCATTGGCATTCGTTATGATGATGCTTCTAAAATGGAACTCATTATAAATCAAGTTAAAGAAATGTTAAAAAGTCACCCCAACATTGATACCGAAAAAACCCTGATAGTGAACTTTAACGGTTTCAACTCCTCTTCTCTTGATTTTTTTATTTACA
>JAJDAV010000203.1 GCA_029261695.1 Nitrospinaceae bacterium
AGCAATTGAGCACCCGCCTCATCAATAACCATTCAACTAACCTGTTTTTGCACTAGATCCTAAAGACTCAGGACGTTTAGGGAGCTTTTGAAATTCCCCCTTATCATTTTTGACAAGAACAGCACGATCCATATCTGAAATGTTTATTTCAATCTTTCCTTCGCGAACCTGTGGACTGCAAGGCAAGATCACTTCCTTATCCATGCATCCCTCTAAACTCCGTAAAGTGTCAGGAAAAAATGCCTCAAAAATCTTAGGCTTAACTTTTCCAAAATTTTCAATCTGGGAATAAAGCGACAAGACATTTAACATTCCATTTTTTTTGCTTTCAAAGCGATCTACTGCAACTATTTTTCCTTGAACTGTGAACATTTTTTATCTCCTTTTAAAAATAATTCTCATAAAATTAATAACCAAACTTCTCAAAACAACCCTGAATAAAAAACCCACTTACGCGGCCTCATCAAAATTTTGGAAAAGTTCAACATCAACAACCCTTTCCTTGACAGCTAAACCCAATGCTCTTTGGCTAAACGAATCGCCAGTTTCAATCGCATCCTTCACAACATCAGGTAAGAACCCGTAGTACTCCAATTCGAAACTCTCCTCATTTTCACTGTCATCCTCTACAACTACCGTCTCAACTTCCTTACTTGTGACCTTCAAAGTTCCCCATGAACTGAACAAACGTTTACCCTTCATAGCTAAAATATATTCAGGCAAGTTTGATCCTTCTAATTTCATAGTCTTAGTCATATACTTACAAAGCTCCTCACTGGTAGACTTTCCCGGATTCTTAAATTTTGATACTTCTTGAACATTGCAAACAGACCCCATTCCCCTAGAAACTAAAAAAGCCGACCAAAGTAATTGAGAAAAACGACCTTTCTTTAAATATTTAAAAGTCGTTTTAAGGACTTCTTCTTTTGACTTTTGTGGATTGTTTTTTAAGTATCCGTTGAGAGCTTTTATGAAATGCTTGCCAGCTATAAACCTCAAAATATTCCTATTTTTCGAAAGGTCTTGACCCGTACATTCCAAAAGAACATGGCAATGAGGATTTATATTTCCTTCTTCATTCGAATTACCCTCAAAGGCACGAAAGCCTCCAGAGACAAGAGCTTTTATGGGAGCTGTTCTAAATAGAGCTGACAAACTCTTAGACATAGCATCAAAAGAGTTTCTAACCTCTTCAATGGAAACCCTTTTTGAGTTGGTAACCGTTAGAAAGATAAAATTCTCTGTGCCTCTTTCCTGAATAAAGGCATCAATTCTTTTTCGATACTGTTCCAAGCGAACAGCATTGCAAGGGGGACAGGCTCTACTCTTACAGGTGAAAAAAACTAATACGGGAACTTGTTTTCCATTTTTAAAGGTCTTTTTATAAACATGAGATTGACGACCACAAGAAATAAGATCATGTCCCTGATTCATTATTTTTTCTGATCCCAACTTTGCCCCGTATTCTAAAAACAGTTCGCCCAATCTTCTCGACTCGTCAAACTTCCCACCTGCGTTAATTTGAAAAGAAGGTAATTTCATGCAATTTGTTTCCATATAACTAATCAAGTTAAGCGGCTTCGCCGCAGTTAATAAAAATTGGCAAAAAAAAAGCCTCAAATTCTGTTTGCGTTCCGGGCTTGCGCGCGGTACTCAACAGAATTTGAGACCTAAAAGTTGTTAAATTTTGTGGGAAATTTCCCATAGCAATGTCACTTCCAAAAAACCCCAAGAAAATAGGGGGTAAATTTTTTGACAGTTGCTATAAGCTATTGAAATAGTGAAAGGTTGAAGGGGTTACTTAGTTAATGTAACTTTTCTTTCACGCCGGCGACGCGGGTTCGAATCCCGCTGGGGACGCCAATTTATTACCCCCTCCTAAGTCTTTGAAAACCAAAAGAAATTTGCTGGTTCGAAATCTCTCCTCTTGAGACCCCCGTTTTATTTATGTTTCTTCAAATTGGCTAAAACCTTGATGGAGTGTGGAGTTCCAGCGGTTCGAAAAATTTCGTTTAAAAAGCTATGGCAGGCCTAATTAATTTAGATCAATCGATTGGGCAGCTAGTGTTATGTGAGAATGCTTATAGTGTAAGAGCAGAAGTTTAAATTTTTAAATTGACCGTATCATTCCGACCCAAAGCCAAAATTTTGTATGTTGAAATCGGGGGGGGAAAAGTGGAGATTTTGAAGGGTCCCGAGTCTCATGAGGAAGGAAGTTTCCTTTGGGTCCTAGATCCGGATGGGAATAAGGTGGAACTGTGGGAGCCTAAAATATGGGACGAGAAGAACAAATCCTAAAATCGGTTTAGAGCCTTGCTCTGGACATTTGATCGCATCCGCTTAGGGCCGAAATCTGCCTTCTAGATCAGCGTTTTGGGAGCAAATTTTTATTTAGTTAAAAGAACAATTCTGTAAGGCCATGTTCCAATCTTCTAAAGTGCGGGGTTGTTCGTTTAATTAACAAATTTAATAAACAATATGATCCTTTTAGGATATGTTTTCGGCATCTGAAGGTGAATAAAAATGAAATTTTTTAGCAAAAACGAATTAACGATTCTGGTTTTACTATTTGTGCTGAGCTTCGTTCCTGTTATAGGCGGTGCGCTTAGAATTCTTGAAATCGCGGGCGGACCGGTCATAGTGCCTGATAATCCACGCATTTCCAGTGATCCGTTTCCTGCTCTGTTACACCTACTCGGCTCTATTCCCTTTTGTATTTTAGGGGCTTTTCAATTTCTTCCAAGCATTCGCCGGTGCTCCCCTAAATGGCATCGATTCAATGGTCGTATTGTGGCCGTAGCAGGGGTTTTGTCAGCATTAACCGGTTTATGGATGACTCATTATTATGCACTACCGGCTGAACTTCAAAGCGATTTGCTTTATGTCGCGCGAATGGTTTTGGGAACCGCCATGGTACTATTCATAGTGTGTGGTGTGATGGCAGTTAGAAATAGAAACCTTTTGCTACATAGCGCAAGGATGACGCGCGCATATGCGATTGGGCAAGGCGCGGCAACACAAGCTGTAATGGGGTTGACTTGGATGGCATTATTTAAAGAAGAACCAGCCGGCCTCGCAAGAGATACAATAATGATATCGGCATGGGTCATCAATTTAGCTATAGCCGAATGGGTTATTAATAGAGTGGAAAGAAACATGCATTGAACAAGCCTTGTTTGGCTGCATTAAGGTATAACCTTATCCGGTGATATCATTTGTGTTTTCATAGATTTCTTCCTTTTTTCAAAATATTATAGTTGGAAGTTAACGCAAAAAAAATGACACGAAGCTTGAGGAGAACATGCGAAGGATCATATTCTAGGTGGGATTTTACTTTATGGGAGCGGTGTTGGATCAATAAAACAGTCTTGTAAAGCAGTGTTCCACTCCTCCAAGACCTTAAAGAGTTGGTTCGAAGTTTCTGACGTTGGGGACGCCAATTTATTACTCCCTCCCGAGTCTTTGAAAAAGAAAAGCAGCTTGCTAATTAGAAACCCCTTCTCTTAAGACTCCCTTTTTTATTCGCGACTTTTCAAATCGTCTAAAAGCTTAATGGAGTGTGGGATTCCAGCGGTTCGAAAAATTTCTCTAAAAAGTTGAGGATGAAACTTTCGATATCAGGGAAGACATTGGACAGATCAATTAATTCGGCAGCCAGGGTAATCCAATAACGCTTATAGTGTGTAAAAGTAGACGTTCAATTTTCTAAATGAGTTTAAACTTTTTAGTGTGTGCCATATTCTCTAGATATATAGAACAGCAGGGCACAGAGTTTTATTCACTTGGTACTTTTAAAATCCGCCACCTGCTCTACATTTTCTCCTGCTTTGATCTCTAGATCTGAGAAGGCAACCTGCTGATTGTACTCGGCTCTTATCCGGTATTTTCCCTCATTAAGAGTGAACCAAACCTTTTTACCAATATTAGACGCCGTATACCTTTTCTGCGGCACGCCATCTTCCTTAAGTCTATAAGCGTACCACGTAATATCCCGGTTTATTGTCTGACCATTCTGCGTCCCACTCAGACCCACCACGCCTGCCTTGAAATTGGCGGCTATGTTTTCGGTCTCGCCAGCTTTTGACTCTATATCTTTCCTGAAAAAGGCATTTCCATATTTTCCACGAATCTGATATTTACCAGGAGGGAGTTCGGCTCTGGCTTTTCTTTCTGCCGCACCAAAAGCCCAGGAATTTGAAATCGTCCCATCTGGTTTGTAGGGATAGATGTTCCAGTAAATTGTGCCGCGCGAAATAAATTTGGCGCCTTCTTTCATGACACCGCTCAAGTTAAAAGTTCCGGCACGCAAATCGATATCGTGCTCTTGCGTTTCATCTTCTTTGATCTCAATGATTTTTTCTCCTTTTAACGCTTGCCCCACTCCTGCCCGCACCAGATAACGCCCTGGAGGCTGACGCAACGCCAAAAAATCATCCACTCTGGCATCAATGCGGCCTCTCACGGTCTTACCGTTTTCGTCGATTTTAAAAACATGCCATGTGACATCTTTTTTATAGCGCTCGCCCTTTTTATCAAGAATTACATAGACTCGATCGGGGCCTCTACGCACCTCTTTTGCGACCTGCTGCAGAGCTTCTTTAAGCGCCCCCGCATTCTCGGCAGAGAGGAATTTACCCCCGGTGTTCTCGGCCAGACATTTCAAGCCCGCTTGATCTTCCAACTTCACATCAAATCCTATGACATGGGCGGTGAAATCAATGCCATTTTCTTCCAGAGATTTTCCGATCACGCACGGATCAAGATCGCAGGTTTCAATCCCATCGCTGAGCAAGATGACCGTGGCGGGAGATTTGGTGTAGTTTAACTCTTCGGCCGCTTTCTTGACTGCCGCCGAGAGTGGAGTTTTTCCCTTGGGTTTAAGATCATTCACGGATTTGGCGATTTTTTGGCTTGTCCCGGGACCGATTTTCACCAGCGTTTCTATATCTTTACAATTGCCTTGACGGTGACCATAGGCAGACAGTCCCAAGTGCACATCTTCATCCCAGTCTTTCATAAGACTACCGATTACGTCTCGGGCGATAACAATTTTCTCGGTTCCATCGATCTGCCCTCGCATACTCCCCGAGGCATCAAATACCAACATTGCACGCGCTTTGGGCGCATCATTTTCAGCGGCCTGTGTTTGAAAAGGGATAATCGCCAAAAGGCAAAAAGCCAGAATGAAATGTTTCATAGATAAATCCTCATTGTTTGAAAATGGGAATGGTCATAGGGAAGGAACCTTTGTATTTTTTTTGCTCCGGTATATAAAGGTTAATGTTTCCTTGGAACCCGTCTATCACGTCTTTTTTACTGAAATCGAGTTTCACCCCATCCGTGGAACGGTAGATTCCAGAGTCTTTACTCGTTTCTTTCAGTACAATATTAAAACCTTTAACCGGGGTTTTCTCCGGCTCTATCCGCAGGGTGATTTCATCCTGACGCCGCTTGCAATTAAAATCGCTGTCCGCCTCCACTGCAATTTTATCGCCCAGATCAAAGATGCCGTCTTCAGACTCTTTAAACCCTTTATCCATAACATTAATATACCCCACATGCTTCCACACCGGATCAAGTTGCAGCCATTTGGCATTCCCCGATAAAAACCCTTGTGGCTCTATCGCAAAAAACGACGGATTGAGCCGGGGACCATTAAACTCAAAAAGGCAGTGATAGCCATCGCAAAACTCGGCTCCGGTACTTGCATCAAAATTGTTTACACTGGATTCAAAACCGCCGATATTCTGGGACTTGAGATTATAATTTAAAAGTTTATGAGTGCCTGTCATCAATTGATGAGGATAAGAATCTCCCAATGCCGGGGTCGGACCAGTGAGGTATTCTCTTGGCTGCCCCTCCCCCATAGTTCCCTTGATAACGGCTTTGGCTTTCAGGCTGATCAGCTTGTCGATGAATTTAGCTCCAATTCTTTCATCAATCCATCCACGCAGGAAACCACGGTCCGCTTCTGTGTAAGTATGCTCCAGATACAACTGACCGTCTTTGAGTGTTCCTTCATACACCATAGAGTTTTTACCAGAAAAAACTGTAGCATTTACGGTATCATTTTTTTTCTGAACAAAAGCTTCGTTGTCGAATAGACTGCTAAGAGTCCAGCATGTTCCTTTCATAGAAGGTGCAGCGGCTTTTTTATCTTCCGGGCCGCACAAATCGCCATTATTTTTGTGCGCTGTAATTTTTGTTTTTCCGGCGCGGCTGCCAAGTTCTTTTATTTTTTTATTCAAGGCAAAGTAAATAAAATTCGGGTCGACTTCTTGTGTGAGTTTTTTACGCATCTCTTTCAAAGTCGGATTGGCAGCCTCAGGCACAGCGCTTACTTTTGTTTCCAGGCAAGCATAAAAATCGCTATGGGCTTTTGAAATTTCACCCATATAAATTTTTTCAGCCTCTTCTATGGCATTATTGTTTTTATTATAAACAGCCAGGGCGTGCGTCCCGGCTTTTTTCATGGCAGGTATCAGAGCATCAATTTTGTTCCACGCCTGTTTATGTTTGGCGACCAAATCTTTTTCGCGGGCGGCTAAGTTTTCCACGCTATCGAGTTTTTTAAGGCGTTCAAGCTCAGCCTTATATTTGCCTCGTTTGCTAGCGTCTCGTGCGGATTTGGCCAGGTCTTCGAGTTTTTGTCGATTTGCCTGCAGGCGTTTAGCATCTATCAGGTCGTCGCGGACGATTTGAAGTTGCTCATGATATTCCGCGGTTTGAATCATTTCCTTACGCCATTGATGCCGTAACTGGTCCAAAGCTTGCTGGGCTATTTTATTTTCTTTTTTAAGGGTTGCTGTCGTCTTATTGTATTTATCTTTGGCCCTCTTCAGGGCGGCCTCAAGCTTTTTTCCACATTCGTTTTTACTTGCTTCGAACTTACAATTTACTGCTAGTTTGTTGATCCGGTCGGCAAGAGCCGTGATTTTTTGTCTGCGGTCTTTTGCCATTTCGATAGCCACTTTTCCAAAAAGGGCAGAGAGTTCATAATCGCGTTGTCCTTTAAAGGCATCTTCATATTCTTTCAGGGCCTTTTCAAATTCCACCCGTGTTTTTTTTACAAACTGTTCTGTAAAGGCGTGGACGATGGCGCGTGACGCTAATTGGGCCGCCTGCGTTGCCCCCATTTTAAAGCTTTCGGCATTTGCCAAATGTTTGAAAGTGGGTACCAGTTTATTGGTTTCGGAAACGGGAAGGCCCTTTAAGAATTTTGTCGGTGTCAGATTTTTTGCGCTGGCTACACTGAAACTGGTAAGTTGAGAACCTACAGAACCAACAAAGGTGTCTATAAACCCGCCTTTCCCCTCGGTTCCGGCCAGGTATTGCGCCTTACCACCGGCAGCTTTTTTATGTCCCAGTGCCATATCCGCACCGCGGTTAAAGCTATAATTAATCATTGAAGAGGCGGCATAACTCATCTGCTTCTTCCAGATTTCGTCTCGCACTTGTTTTTTAATTTTTCCGGTCAGGTCTTTTTTGAGCACTTTAGCCACATCACCCATACTGCCCGTCATCAGGCTGATGGCGAGTCCGGCAGATAAATGAGCTGTACGCTGTAAAGCTTCATGCAGGAAAAGATGGTTTGCGAGCGTGTCCTTGCCCCGCTCCATGTTGGTTAGGGATTTTCTTTGGTTCTCGGCCAAGCTCATCAGTTCTTCCCTGGCAATTCGAGACATGGCAACAGAAGCGTTTGCGGTCGCAAGAGCTTCATAAATCTGTTTGGAGAGTTTTTCTATCTCAAGGCAATTTAGCTTGACGCAGTTTTTTTCATCCTTGATCTGCTTCTGGGCTTTCCTATATTCCTTTTCCAGGCGCTGTACTTCACTGTCTAGCTTTATCGTGTAACCATCAATAATCTTGAGCTCTTTATGGGTTTCGTCAAACCAAGCCGCCGCGAGTGAATTTTTAAAATCACCTGCAAAAGCTACCGAGCTTGAGAATGTTAATAGAAGGCAATATACAAATGAAAATAAGCGCATAGCTATTTCCTCTAATAAACATAAAACCGATAACATTATACGGATATTTAATTCATTTGTGGAGTCCCATACCTTTTGATACAGATTCCCTACGTTAAAATAATCTTAAATTTCTATTATGGGGTCCGTGAATTATTTGTGGAGGTTTCTTAAACAGCTTTGTTCCAATACTCTAAAGTTTGGAATAGTTGGTTCAAAGTTTCTGACGTTGGGGACGCCAGTTTAAGCTATCTATCTGACTTGATCAGAGCTAGGAAGGATTACTTTTATCACTCTGAACTCTACTGTGGGTTCTGTCAAAATTGATACATTGAACACATTTTCGTCGTATGGCTGTTCAATGACAATGACCTGCTTTGCTTCTTTCCTGGTAATTTTCCTTGAGAAGGATTGACCATTAATTTCTATGCTTATAGTCTCAGGTGGGTTTTCGGGATTGTGAAGTTCTAATTCGATGACTATAGATTTTGCCTTCCCTCCATACCAGGGAAAGGTGATTTGTGTTTGGCTCTGGCAATATTGTGGGCTATGAAAACTTGGCTTTATTTTTCCAAACCGTATTAACGATTTCAGACCATAAGCAATTTCAAACAAACAAGATAAAGGTTGCGGAGCATCTTCCAAACCCCAGGAAAGAAATAAATTCCAGGTCGATTTAGGAAACCAGAAACCGGTGTGTTTTCTAGCAATCCTCCAATGCTCGAACAACCGCAAAAACCCACCGCTTGATGTTTTGGTTGTAGGATGAATTCTTGCCGCAGAAAAGTAATCATCTACCGTTCTCCAAATGGCCTTAGTTTGGATAAACCGACACCATAAATCCCAATCCATTACATAATGCAGCTTTGGATTGATTCCCCCAATGCTTTCCAGAAGGTCACGACGAAAAAAAACAGAGGGTTGTAAAACATCTATTTGCAAATTGTTCGAGAATAGTTCTTCAAAATTTATTTTTTCAGGAAAAAGAATTTTAAAACCTCCATCCTGGAATAGATGAACTCCCCTCCCACTGATAATCTGGGCCTCGGGGTCGTGTGCGAATAGTTGACGGACTCGATCAAGAGCATGAGGAAAAAACAAGTCATCTGAATTCAACCAACAAACAATATCTCCTTTGGCTCTTACGAAACCTTTATTAATAGCATCACTTTGCCCTTTGTCCGTTTCTTGTATAACAGCGCACCGGCTTTTCCATTTTTCGAGAATTTCAGAAGTTCCATCTGTAGACATCGAATCAAAAACCAGAACCTCCAAACCTTCAAGATTATTGTGTTCCAAAATACTTACCAAGGTCTGCTCTATAGTTTCTGCTTGATTAAAACTGGGGATCACAACAGTTAAGGAAGGTAAATCTTGGAGAATATCATCCATGGGGAAATATTAATTCAGAGGAAATTGGTTAGGAAGGTTAAGGAGGAGTGAGAATTCTCCAGTCTAATTTTCATGATTTTCCAAATAATCCTGATAGGACTTTTCTATACCCTCTTTGAGTTTCGTTTGCGCTTGCCAACCAAGTTTTTTCAACTTTTCTACTGATAACAACTTTCGTGGTGTCCCATCCGGTTTATTTGTATCGAAAACAATTTCACCTTTAAAACCTACTACTGCCATCACTATTTCGGCTAACTCTCGAATTGTTACTTCCTCGCCCGTACCTATATTAAATATACCTTCAGCCAAATTATTTTCCATCATATGGATAAGAGCGTCAGCGGCATCATCGACATACAGGAATTCTCGCATCGGTTTACCACTTCCCCAAACCACCAATTGCTTGTCCTCCTGCACCTTCGCTTGATGGGCCTTGGAAATTAAAGCAGGCAACACATGACTGGTATTTAAATCATAGTTATCATTTGGGCCATATAGATTTGTGGGCATTGAAGAAACGTAGTGAGTGGAATATTGTCGGTTGTAGCTTTCGCACATTTTAATACCAGCAATTTTTGAAATTGCATACGGCTCATTGGTCGGTTCGAGTGGCCCTGTCAAGAGATACTCCTCTTTCATTGGCTGTTCGCAATCGCGGGGATAGATACAACTAGATCCTAAAAAATTCAACTCCTTTATTCCGGCTAAATAAGCCCCATGAATAATGTTAGTTTCAATGGCAAGATTCTCATAAATAAACTGGCCCCGAAAGGTGTTGTTGGCGTTTATACCGCCCACTTTTGCCGCAGCAAGGAATATATAACGGGGGTTTTCTTTCTGTAAAAAAGAAAAGACAGAACCTTGATTCAAAAGATCAAGTTCTTTACGCGTCCTTAATAGCAAATTACTATAGCCTCTCTTCTGGAGACCTCGCACAAGTGCGGACCCAACCATCCCATTGTGGCCCGCAACATATATTTTGTCGCTTTTATCTATTTTCAAATTCGCCATAAATGAAATTACTCGTGACGGTTGTAGGCATCGTAGCCGTGTCTTTTTACTAATTCGTCACGCTCGGCAGACTTAAGGTCTTCACGCATCATTTCAGTTACCAATTCTGAAAAAGTGGTTTTTGGTGTCCATCCTAATTTTTCTTTTGCCTTGGTAGCGTCGCCAAGCAAGCTTTCAACTTCAGTAGGGCGAAAGTAACGTTCATCAATAGCAACGACACACTTCCCATTCTCATCGTAACCCTTTTCATCAGAGCCAGTGCCCTTCCAACTTATTTTTATTCCAATTTCTTTTGTGGCAGCTTCGACAAACTCTCGCACACTATATTGGACGCCAGTCGCAATAACAAAATCCTCAGGTTTGTCTTGTTGCAGTATCAACCATTTTGCTTCTACATAGTCCCTTGCATGCCCCCAGTCTCTCTTTGCATCCAGATTACCCAAGTAAACGCAGTCTTGTAATCCGAGTTTAATACGAGCCAAAGCACGGGTGATTTTGCGGGTGACAAATGTTTCACCACGTACCGGACTTTCATGATTGAATAAGATGCCATTGCAAGCGTATATTCCATAGGCCTCTCGGTAATTGACCGTAATCCAGTATGCGTAAAGCTTTGCGACAGCATAGGGGCTGCGCGGATAAAATGGCGTAGTTTCTTTTTGGGGAACTTCTTGTACTAACCCATAAAGTTCTGAAGTTGATGCCTGATAGAAACGTGTTTTTTCCATTAAACCTAAAATACGTATTGCTTCCAATATTCGCAATGCACCCAGAGCATCGGAGTTTGCTGTATATTCTGGTTCCTCGAAAGACACTGCAACATGACTCTGCGCTGCGAGATTATAAATTTCATCGGGTTGCACTTTTTGGATGATATGCAGCAGACTACTGGAGTCCGTCATGTCGCCGTAGTGCAACATAAAATTTCTGTTATCTACATGAGGGTCTTGATAAAGATGATCAATCCTATCCGTATTGAATAGAGAGGTGCGGCGTTTAACGCCATGCACAACATAATTTTTCTTTAATAAAAACTCCGCCAGGTATGAGCCGTCTTGACCTGTTATTCCCGTAATAAGAGCAATTCTTTTGTTGGCCATTTTCCTCCAGCAAGTTTGGTTCTAAAAATAAGTTTATTCTTTTTCTGAACGCATCACATAGCACATCATGCCGATTAAAATTGAAAATATATAAAAGCACTGGTTTCATTTTGGTTTAGTGTGTATGCAAAAAACCACGCCAATGCACAACAGGAAACCATTACCGAGGGTTTCCAATCATTGTAAATTTCAATTTCGTGATCCTCCAAAGCATTGTAATCATCCCTTCCGACAAGCTTGTAATAGGTGTCCATGGCAATCAACCCTATCAAACCCAGCATAAATCCAAGTGCAGGCCTTTCCCATCCTCCATTAGCAAGTGCCGCGTAACATTCTACCATACTGCTTAAATCAGGAGCACGAAACGGGACCCATGCAAGAAAAACCAAAACAAGAGTTAAGATTGTGGCAACCATTTTAGGAATTCGTTGCAAAAATTTGCCAGACATTCGTTCCGCAATCAGTAGTCCTCCATGAATCATTCCCCACAATATAAATGTCCAATTAGCTCCGTGCCAAAATCCACACAAAAGCATGGTCAAAAAGATATTAAAAAAGGTGCGACTACTTCCCAGCCTATCTCCTCCAAGCGGAATATATAAATAGTCTCGAAACCAAGTTGAAAGTGAAATATGCCATCGGCGCCAAAAATCCCTTATACCTATAGCCGCATAGGGCAGGTTAAAGTTTTCCATCAACTTAACGCCAAACAACCAACTGATTCCCTGGGCCATTTTCGTATAACCGCTGAAATCCCCGTATATTTGTAAACCAAAAGCAATAATACCTATTACCGCCTCACCGCTAGTAGCCGCTGTGGGATTATTAAAAAAAACATCGCTGGATTGAGACAATAGATCAGCACAACATTTCCTTAGCCATCCTTCAGCAAATAATGTTACTGCTGCAGGAATTCTATTTGCCATTCCAGAAATATTGTTTTCAATATTCTCTATTTGAGGCATTAATTCTTTCGCTCTCATGATCGGGCCCGCAACCAATTGCGGAAACCAAGCCACGTAAAGCAGATAGCGCGGATAAGACTTACAGGCCTGAATGCGACCCATCAAAACATCGACGATATATGCAAAAGACTGAAAGGTATAGAAACTTATCCCAACAGGTAACATCACCTCGATTAAAGGAAGCTGATCCTGAAGGCCAAAGGAAGTAAAGGCTGAGTTAATATTTGAAAAAAAGAAATTCGAGTATTTGAAAACTCCGAGAATGGAAAAATTAACAACTGCGCTTAAGGTAATGCCTATAGCCCGTTCCTGCGGCCTGGACTCAAAATAGCGAGCTATGTTGTAATCAATTGTCGAAGTGGCAAGTAAGAGGAAAATGAAAGCTATACTAGAGAATCCATAGAACACATAAGAGACCCCCAGTAAAACTCCCATTACCGCAAATCGCGGAAGCAGGAGAATTAAAGGCAAAAGTAGTGCCATAAACCATAGAAAATCTTTTGTATGAAAAAGCATATTTTTTATTCTGCTCGCATCACATAACTATCGTTTGAACAAAGGCCATCCTTCAAAAGTCTATTGGCAATTACTTTCCCCATATGGTTATAGCCATCTTTTGAAAAATGGATGCCATCCGTAGAAAAATGCCCTGATGCCATAGAAGCCTTTTTTGTATAGGGAAACATATCTAACACATGGGCGTTTCCTTCCTTCGCCACATTTTTGACTATGGCACTACTCAATTCGACTTCACGCTTGAGAGCCTTATGCAGATCACCATGTAGCTTTTTGGCTTCTCCTAACATATTCAGGCTGAATTTATTTAGATCATCAGAAGCTACCTGAAAATAAGGCCCATACGGAGTTATAAAATAGATTGGGATATTCATTTTGTTAGAAAATGCAGAAATACTAGCTATCAATCCACCTAACTCTCTTTTTCGTTTTTCTTCATATTCAGAAAGGGTTAGTCTTTTTGGAGTTATTTTTGGCAGAGGCGGAGCTGGAGAAATAGCAATGGATTGCCCAGTATCTTTTTGCTTTAGCTTATTCAAACCCTTATTGAAGAGATCTATTCCATCATCAGCTATTCCACTTAACTTGGTTTCTAAAAAGCCTTTCTTTATGGCAGGCTGAGGATCTTTAGGATTCCAGTTTTTGGGTTTGGCAGGAAAATTAAATAGATTTAAAAAGTCCTTTCTTTTCCAGACATTATCCATAACAGTGAGCACCACGCTGTACTCAGTTACTTTTTTATAGAGACCTTCAAAATAACCAAGTTGTTTAACAACAGCTTTTTCATCTGTAATTGGATTGGTCGGAGGGAATTGAGGAAATAGCATCTGCATATCCATTACAATTGCAATAGCATCGGGGTTAAACTGGTGGGCTTTTGTAATAACGAATGAATTTGTATTTAGAATATTGTAGCCCTGCCCACCTCCATTAAGGACTTCTGATGCACAGCCAGACTCTTCAAGAACCCTTTGCGCCGATCGTGGAATAGTATTCTTTAAATTCTCACCTAGCCCCCAAACCACTGAAGAACCCAAAATCAAAACTCTCTTAAGACCCTGCGGCTTTTGTAAATTTATCTCTCTATCTTCATGCAAGCCATATGCGTTTGTAACAGCATATTCATTAACTCCAACTCCTCCGCGCATAGCCCATCCCGTCCATTTATCTAAAACGGTGGCAGAAAATCCCACTCGGTATAAGTTTTGTGGTTGCAAGCTCCTAGCACGCAGACCTATTTCAAATATAATTCCAACTGCTAAAATAATCAGGAGGGTAAGAAAAGATAACCGCAAAAATTTGACAACCATTTCAGAAAAAACTGTCAATTTATTTTTAGGCATGCTCGGTGAGCTTTTCATTCGATTACGAATTTTTATTAAAGTATTCAAAGACCTTTTAGAAGAAAGAAAACCAGACTGGTGAATTAGTCCCTTTAAGAAGCAAGAAGTGAAATACTATGTAAATAATTGCGTATTGGGAATCCTCAGGAATCAAAGTGAAATGAATTTATCCCATACTCAAAGCTGGAAACTCTTCACCATCAAAAAAACACTGGAACCAAAGCTCCAAACACAACGCCCCCCAAACCTCACGGCTAAACTGAGTCTCGTTGCCAATCAGATTTTTAAGTTTACTAACATCGAAAATTCCGCGTTCTCTACAAGTCTTCCCTAAAAGAATATCCGATACAAATTCGTTCAGAGGGCCTTTCAGCCACTCACTCATTGGTACTGGAAATCCCATCTTATCTTTTCGATCAATGATTTCTTTAGGCAATATCGGTCTCATTGCTTGCTTCAATGCATATTTAGACTGCCCCCCGGCAAACTTCATGGAAGGCGGCATACTCGCTACCAACTCGGCGATTCTTACATCAATCAGAGGCACTCGAGACTCCAGCGATACAGACATACTTACCCGATCTTCAACCTGCAATAACGCCGGCAATAAAGTATTCTGGTCAAAATTAGTCATTTTATTGAGATAGGATTTGCTTTCCACCGAATTAAAGACGTCATAAAATTCGGACTTGATCATTTCCGGATCGAATTTTTTAGTTAGATCATCACTAAGCAGACCTCTAATTTTATGACTCCGGTCAAGCAACTTAAAATACCTGTCCTCCATAGAGTCAAACACTCCTGAACTCCAAAACTGCTGCATCATGGGGACATAACCTTTTAAAGCAGGTAGGTTGGGAATTATCGAATCCAAAGTTACGATATGACTACCTTCCTCTTGAGTTTCATAGATTGCCCCTTTCAAACATTGCTCTAGATAGGCAACTAGATAGCGCGTGTACCCGCCAAAAAATTCATCACCCCCCTGCCCCCCCAAGACAACCGACACATGACTTTTTGCCAATCGAGACACAATGAACTGGGGAAATAATCCAGGGCCCGCAGCGGGTTCGTCCATATGGTAGATAAGTCCACGAATGGATTCCATAAAGTCCGTAGAATTTGGAGTAACCTCATGGTATTCGCACCCAAACTCTTTTGCCATGATTCTGGCGTATTCGGATTCATCGTAACTCCTCCCTTCGTCAAACTTACCCGTAAAACATTTGAGCTGCTGACTGTATTGGGTGGAAGCCGACGCAACAATGATACTCGAATCGAGTCCCCCACTGAGATGAGCTCCGATAGGAACATCACTACGTAATTGGCTGGATACAGAATCCTGTATTAAATGGTTGAGCCTATGATAGAAATAATCGCTTGTATGGTGAGTATCTATTTC
>JAJDAV010000204.1 GCA_029261695.1 Nitrospinaceae bacterium
AGGCGATGATACATGCTTTCTGCTATTGGCCAATCACCCTTTTTATAGCCCATTTTCTGGTAGTAGGCCAACCATGGGACAGGGATATAATGAACATTTACACCTATATTTTCAGCACGTAATGCTTGAAAAATTTCATCCCGGTCTTTTGTTAAACTTTCTAGGTTCAGTTTAATAACATAGAGATGCCAAGAGGACCTACTATCCCGAAACTCTACAGGGGGCGTTAATTGCTGAATGTTCGAAAAAGCCTCATTGTATTGAACTACAATTTTCTGCCTACGCTCCAACATTTTTGGAAGTTTCTGGAGCTGTGAAATTCCCAGTACAGAGTTTAATTCAGTTAGACGGTAGTTGTATCCCAATTCCTCCATGTCATAAGTCCATGTCCCTTGCTTTTGCCGTTGGTGATGGTCTCGATTTATTCCATGGTTTCGGAATCGTCGAAGACGCTCAGCAAATTTAGAATCATTGGTCACCACCAAACCTCCTTCTCCTGTAGTTATATGCTTCACGGGATGAAGGCTGAAAGTAGTCATATCGGCAATGGAACCAATCAAGCGATTTTTATAGGTGGCTCCCAGGGCATGCGCAGAATCTTCAATTAAAATCAGATTATTATCTTTAGCGATTTTTCCAATGGCATCCAGGTTGACTGGTTGGCCAGAAAAATCTACAGCGATTATGGCTTTGGTTTTTGGAGTCAGGCATTCCTTTATTTTTTCAGGGTCGATATTGAGAGTATCAGGCTCTACGTCAGCAAAAACAACCTTGGCTCCCTGATAACGAATGCAATTTGCAGTTGCCATAAAAGTCATGGGGCTTGTTATTACTTCATCGCCAGCCTCTATTCCTGCGGCATAGACAGCGCAGTGCAGACCTGCGGTTCCACTATTAACAGCAACGCCGTGAGCTGCACCCACTTGTTCGGCAAATAGCTTTTCAAACTCCATCACGCTTGGCCCTGTTGTAAGCCAATCTGATTGCAATACTTTGATAACCGCATTGATATCATTTTGCTCAACAAATTGTTTGCCATATGGGAGAAGTTCCTCTCTAACAGGAGACCCTCCTTCTATCGCAAGCTTGTTGTTTTTATGGGAAGTGCTATTTGTCATTTTTAAATTCCTATTATAAAGCGACATCCCAGGGTGAAAGTCGGGGATGGAAAAAATAATTTTATGTTTTATTCAGGATTACAATCGTAAATTCAAAGGGATGTTATAGCCTAAAAATATTTCAATTTCCCTGCTTTCTTCTTCCAAATATTAGGCTTGAAACGCATTATACCCTTCTATTTTTGTAGCGGGTGCTATTATTGTTGGGTGGGATTTACGATATTAAGTTTTAATTCGTGGCTTGTGCCATTTCCCGAAAGCTTGGGCTATTTTCCAAGAGCTCTTCATAGGTTCCCTGGGCAACCACCTTTCCGTTTTCCAGTTCTATAATAAAATCACATTGCTTTATGGTAGTTAACCTGTGGGCAATAATTATTAGAGTTAATTCCCGGTTGAGCGCTTCAATAGCCTCCATGACTGATTTTTCAGTAATGTTATCCAGAGCACTAGTGGCTTCATCAAAGACTAACACGCTGGCCCTTTTATATAACGCACGCGCAATACCTATTCGCTGGCGCTGGCCCCCGGAGATACGGATTCCACGTTCTCCCACAATCGTGTTATATCTTTCAGTGCAGTCATCGATAAAATCAGAAATGCGTGCCTGCTGTGCAGCTTCCCTAATTCTTTCCATATCAATTTGTTCGCTTGGCACACCAAAAGCAATATTCTCAGCTAAAGTAGAATCTGTTAAATAGACGCTTTGAGGCACATGGGCAATCGCCTGTTGCCAAGCTATAGTTCTGTTCCCATTTAGAGGTAATTCATCCACTAATAATTCCCCTTTAGTGGGAATCAACAAACCCATTATCAGATCAATAGTTGTACTCTTTCCACTTCCTGTACTTCCCACAAAACCAACTCGGGAGCCCTTGGGAATGCTGAGGTTTAGTTTGTCCAGTACCCACGGGCCATTATTATTGTAACGAAAATAAATATTTTCTAAACGAATTGTATCTTTGAAATGTAGTGCTTTAGGTTTCGGTTGAGTAGCTTCTGCGGGTAGAGGTTGGTCTAGAAGTTCGATGATCATGGCTATCGAGGCATGACTGCCTATGATGTTGGTCCAGCCTAAATAAGCTAGTTGCAAGAAGGGTAACGATCTTTGCGCGCCTAATGCTAGTGCGCCCAGTGTGGGAAGGGCCGAAGAAATACCCCCGCTTTGTTGACTGAGGCCATATGCAAGGCCTGCAATCAAAGTTATTCCCAATGCTTCCATGATAAATCGCGGGCTGCCTGTAATAAAACGGTTGCTCGCACCTGCTTGCCTCAGTGGCCGTTCGGATTTGTGGTAAATATCACAATAGACGGGTTGGGTCCCATCTAGCAGTACATCGCGAATACTTCCTAGTCCCTCTTGCAATGCCTTGACGACCTGCGTTTCTCTGAGGGAAATTTTCTCACTGTTTCCCTTTAATTGACGGCGCACCAGGCAGGTGATCAAGGCGTAGCTCAAACCAAAGCCAGCGCCGGTTATTAAGGCGACCATAGGATTGATGACAACCAGAGTGAAAATAATTGCCAGCAACGATATCATTGCGCTTGCCAGCATCAACATATGGGTGATTACATCGATGCCCTTATTTACTTTGTCTGTAACACCGCTAATTACTTCACTGCTATTACGAGCTACATGAACCTTATAGGGTTGATAGAGAGTGCGCTTATAAATATTAATGCTAAGGTCTGTGCCGGTCGCACTTGCGAGACGAGTGTCAACCCACAAGAGTAGCGTTCGAAATACTCCCGCTAAAATGGCTGCAGTGCAAAAAATAAGGGTAAGAGGCAATAATAATTGGTCTGCTGATTCGAAGCCAAAAGCCTTTATGAAATCTGCTGCGAAGGGGTGATTGAAAACCTTTTCGGGAGCAACGAGTACTCCAAGAAAAGGTAGCACAGCCCCTAAGCTAATCACTTCGGTAAGGGCACTCGTCAGCATCAAGACGAAGACTAAAATAAACTGATACTGACGCCGGCGGCTTAAATGCAGCCAAAGGCGTATTAATAAACTTGGGAGACTGGCAGTAGGCTTGGGAAGGGTCATGGGTTTAACAAACTTCGGTTTGTTCTACTCCGTATTCCAAATCCGCAGCGGCGGATGATTCTTCCAAATCGTTGTTGGTTTTTGGTAAATATTTTTCAATATATTCCTGCTTGAGTTCTTCATATATTTTTTTGCCTTCTGGAGTATCAGCTTCTGCTTTTTGAATCTCCTTCCAGCGATTTTTTGGAAATTTTACATAGAGTGTGAAGCATTTAATAAGACCTTCTATTTCGTGCTGCGGGTATTGAGGCATGATGAGCATTGGTTTATCGGTAAGAGCCTTTGTTATAGTTTCGGGAGCCACAAGCCCCGTGTCTTCGCAAAGTTTTCTTAATGGCGTTCCATGGAAAGGAACGTAGGAATATAAGTTTTGATTGTCTGAGTCAATGTTGCGATTTAATTCGACGGTGTCCATTGCCAGCTCTCTGGTTTCAGTGGGGAATCCAGTAATATTGTTCAAACTAAATTGAACGCCGTGTTTGTGAGGGATTTTTAAAGCTTCGATAATATCTTTATTTTTCCAATGTCTTTCGAGTAGCTTTTTTCTAAATCCTTCATTTCCATGTTCAATCCCAAAAGAAATTCGATGTAGGCCGACATCAGCCAACTTTTTAATTTTGTAATCTGAAACAGTTTCGGGGCGGGTCTGCATCCAGAATGGCAGTCCAATATCTTTATACATTTCGCAAAACTCTTCGAACTCGTCTGGTGACCAAGCTAAGAACGTGTCTGCCCAAAAGTAGTTGTACTCGACTCCCAAGTCTTCTTTAAAATGTTTAAGCTCTTTGTAGACCAGATCAATTCTTTTTTTTCTAAAGAAATTGGAACCATTATTTTCTTTATACATGGTTATTTGATCTGGAGAATTGCAGAAGGTGCATTTGTAGGGGCACCCTCTAATCGTTTCTACCGGCATCATCTTGTACCACTTACCTGCCATAGGTCGGTATAAGCGTTGCTCTTCGAACAGACTCATATCCAAGATTGGGGCTTCATCTACGTCTACTGGATTTGAGATTGGGTTTTTTATGATCGAGCCATTTTTTTGCTTAACCCAAAGATTAGTCACATCGTCATAGGATTGACCTTTTTCAATCTTTTTGCATAAATCAATAAGAGCATTTTCACCTTCTCCAACACAAACCATGTCGATGATAGGTTCCTGGATCACAATTTCAGGGGCAAAGGTGGGGAATACGCCTCCTGCTAAAACTGGAATCTTATTCTTAGAAATGTAATCTTTGATATGTGCCAACATCTTTAAGCCTAAATTCCACATATCCTCTGTGGTAGATAGGGCTATAAGGTCGGGGCAAAACGAGTTGATCTGAGAATCGAGATCTTCCCGCCAATCGGAGGTGCGCATTTTAATGCCACGAGCACCTAGGTCGAAGGGAACCACATTTAAACGTTCTGCTTTAATTCCATCTGAATCAACACCGTAGTCGATGGCATAATAAGTTGCGTCAAAAAGAGCGACTTCATGTCCTTGTTTTCGGAGTATTGCAGAAAACAATGAAATGGCCGGCGGTAACATATTCATGCCGAATGTATTAGGGTATATGAATAAAACCTTTATCCCCATTTAACCTATCTCCATTTACTCAGATAATATGTAAGATTTTGGCTAGAAAAATCTTTGAAATAACATTTTAAGGAGTTGTTTTCACCTGTTATCAATTGATCACTAAAAGCTTGGTAAATCTTTAAAGAAAATTAAATTCACGCGAATCAAGAGAAGGCTTTATTAGCTGAAAAAATAGCTAAAAAATACAAAAACAACAAGCTAAGGTTCTAATATTGTAGCAATTTGCGGTGGAGTTTACAAACCATTGCCCACAAAATACTGGAATCGAGAATGGGTGGACTGATTTCTCGGGGGTGTTAATTTTTTTGGGGCTGCCCATGTTTTTTCAGGATTGCATGGGATGGAAGGGTATTTCCTAATGGAACTAAATTTTTACCCTTGAAATGACTTCAGTAAGCGATTTCATTGCAATCATAGGGCCAAGAGAAATTCTAAGATAAGTTTCAAAACCTTTTACCGGGAGTCCGCCGCGCACCAAAATTCCTGATTTGGAGAGTTCTTCCACGATTTTCTGTTTTTTACTGCCGAAATCAATATGAATAAAATTGGTTTGTGTGTCCACAAAGTTAAGGCCCTTTTCCCGAGCAAAATCCAATAGATGACGACGGCCATCTTCCGTATCTGAAAGATAGTTTTCAATAATTTGAGGCTGGTCTAGAAGTTTTAAAGCTACTTGAATTCCTATAGCATTGACCTCATACATAGGGCGGAACCGGTACAGTAACTGAGCCACAGGGGTTTGTGCCAATAGGTAGCCCATGCGGAGACCAGCCAAACCAAATGCTTTGGAAAATGTTCTACTGACGATGAGATTGTCATGCTCTTTCAGCATGGGAAATGCAGACTGTTTGCAGAATCCATAATAAGCTTCATCAACCAAAACCGGAACATCAAAATTTGCTGCCTTGAGTAGGATGGTTTTAATATCTTTTGGTGAAATCAGGGTGCCAGTGGGGCTGTTTGGATTAGCAATGACAATCAATTCGGTTTTTGGATTGATGCTTGCGAGTAGCTTTTCAATATCCAGTTTTAATTTGTCGTCATAGCCGACAGCTTTTTTTTGGGCACCGAATAACTGACAATAAATATCAACCATTGCAAAGGTCGGCTCCAAAACAACCACTTCTCCACCGGGGTTGACAAATAAATCGAAACAATGACGTATGCCAGCGTCGGAACCTGCTGTTAGCATAAGGTTACTCGAAGGCACATTATGTAGTTGGGCTAACTTCTCATAGAGCTTTTCAGGTTCCGGATAGGCGGTCAAATCATCTGAAGTTAGTTCAGACATTAGTTGCTCTAAAAAATCCTGCGGAAAGTCAGTGACTCTTTCATTTTTATCGAGTCGAAGCAAACCATGTCGGGTTGTCGGCTCGCCTCGAACACGACCAACTTTTTCGACCCATGTTTTATGCTTTACCATGTATAGATTCCTATACCACCGTGCAGGCTGTGCAGGGATTTTTATTTTGGCGTTTATTATTGATATGTGCGTCCCTAATTTCTCGGTAGATTGATGATTGCCATATTTCATCTAACCGGTGATCGTTTGATGATCCCACGCAGAGAGTTGACTTGTAGTCGACATCGCAAGGATTTGCTTTTCCGTCCCACCATACAAACATTCTGCGCCAGAGGTCGGAACAGGCTTTATCTAAGTTATTTGCAGGTTGATTGTAAACATTTTCCCAAGGGTTGTACTGCACAAAGGCAACCTGGTCTACAAGGTCCCCCCAAACTTTTTGCATAGAATCCATATCTTGCTCATCAGAAAATTTAACTCCGGAAACACGCGTGATGATAGACAAGTCTGGGTAATTTGCCTGTCGGATTTTTTGAAACAACTCAATGTTTTCTAAAATAACGGATAACTTTCCATTGACTCGGAATTTGCTGTACAGCGGTTCTTCGGCAGCGTCTGCAGAAAAGACGATGGTTTTTACCCCTCCGGAAAGAATGGCATGACATTTTTCTTCGTCCAGTAAGGAGGCATTGGTATTAATCTTAAGATTGAGAAATTTCCCTCGTGTGTATTCCAGCATGGGAACAATATCTTTACAGATCATAGGTTCGCCGCGTGATGCTAATGAAATAAATTCTATATTTCCCTCAGCTTGATCAATAATGTTTTTAAATAAATCTAGTGTCATTTGTCCCATAAATCCGTTAGATTTTTCGGTGAAAGTAGGATCCGTTTCAAAGCAGAAAACACACCGAAAATTACAGATAGAGGAAGGCTCAATTTGCAGATAAGGAGGATACGCGTCAAGAATTTTCAACTGCGGATAAATTTCATATCGGTAACGATGTGCTAAATAACGAGGTAGCTCAGAATCTGAGTAGGTGGCTATCTCTTCAACAACACTAGGGCTGAGGGAAAATAGAGTAGGGTTATCAGATGGATCGGAGTCGAGTAAATCTTTGCAGGCTTGGTTAAAAATCTCTCGATGCGATTCTGACATTTTACTGACGAGATCATCTCTTTGGCGAACATCGGCAACGCGATCAATAGTTGCAGCTAGTGAGTTCTTTTGTTTGTGCTTGATCTCATGGAAACTGTTTTGCTTTTGGTAGATGGGACGAGGGTCTTTTTTCATTTAGTGCCTCTATGCTTCTTCAAAGCCATGTTTGTTAAGCCAGAACTCAACCATGGGAATTTGCCATTCGTAGTCGACGTCACATCCCCCCCAATTAGAAATTGGAGCAATTTTTTGCCCCATCCATTTTTGCGGTAAAAGGCCCTCTGTCATATTTTCAAGGCATTCAGGTCGGACTACTGAAACCGCCATATCTGCAAAATGCACATCTCCCTGGGAGTCACGGTCACAATTCAAAGTGCGTGGATCTCCAAAGGTTTCAAAGGGTACCATTGGGTGTAAACATCCCTCCGCATCAAGTTTGCGCGCTCGAAGTGGACTCCACATATTATAGATAGATGTTGTAACTGCAGAATCAAAATTTTTGTTATTTCTCAAAGCCGCTACACCTTCGTCTATTAGGTTTTTGTTTAAGGTAGCGCCGTTTGCAAATAGCAAGACAAGTAATTCTATTTCCAAACCTTCCTCCTTAAGCCGTCTTTTAATTTCATGATATCCGTGTTCAAAAACGTCTTCTCCCAAGGCCTCTTTACTAGCTAGCTCTGGGGGGCGATCAATTAATTCAGCTCCATGTTCTTTAGCAATCGTCATGATGTCCGGGCAATCCGTTGAAACGAATACCCGTTTTACGTGAGAGGAGGAATTTGCTGCCAGCAAAGGGTAGGCTGCAAGAGGTCTACCTAAAACCGGAAAAATATTTTTTCCGGGAAAGCCCACACTGCCTTTGCGTCCGATCATCAATGCACAAACAATAGATTTACTCAAATTTTTTGACCTTTAAAAGTTCAGGTTTTCAATTGAAGGCCCTTGGAACTGTTCTTGTAGTTCCCGATTCAAGGGGGTGCGTCGCAACAAAAAGGCTACGTTATTTTGCTCGGCAGCCTCAAGGTCCGTTCTTGAATCACCAATTACCAAAGCTTGCTCCGCCGTGTATTTCAAACGCTTTAAGCCATCGTTTATGACAGCGGTTTTAGGTTTTGGCGCGCCATGCACTTCTCGAAAGAAATGGGTTATGTCCAATGATTGTAATATCCGCTCAATTTCTTCTTGCGGTGTGCCAGTCATAAGAATAAAGCATTGGCGAGCGTGATTAGATTTCAAATACTCATATGCTCCTGATACCCAAGGCGAATCAATCACGGCCTGTTGCACCAGATTTGAAAATCGATCGCAAAACCTCTGAACCTGAACGGAGTCTGTTGACTCGCCGGCCCAGCCTAAATAGAGTGGTATTTTTTCATAGCGAGAAACCCCACCATGATCTTCATGGTGGCGATTGATCCGTTTAACTATCTTTTCACCAAAAGGAGCAAATAGTTTTTCATACCCCTCCGTTTTGACTTTTACGGAATCTTTAATAACCCCGTCAAAATCCCAAAAAATGATTTTAAATTCTTTCACCAATTTTCCTAGCGGGTATGCCGCCGACAATAGAGTAGGGTTCAGTAGATTTGGTTACTACAGCTCCTGCTCCCACTACAGTGCCTTTTGCGATAGTAATGTTGGATGTTATCACTGAATTAGAGCCTATCCAAACATCATCCTCAATAATTATTTCACCGTAATCATGCGGTTGAATTCTCATTGGGGTATTTCTTTGTATCCCGTGATTTGCGGCCCTTATGACAACATTGGAGGCAATCATTACCTGATTCCCAATAATTATTTTACCTCCTGCTGCGCCAATTTGAATATTACTATTAAAAGAGCAGTCATTCCCGATTTCTAAATAACCATTGTCATTTGCGTAAAGATAGAGAAACCCCATTGTATTCAAATTGGCGCCTACAATGATATTTTCATGCCCCAGAATAAAAGTGGTTAATCTGAATCTGGTTCCTTTTCCGCACCTTCTCAATCTAGTTTTAATAAAAGCAGAATAAAAAAGGGTAGTCCAATAAAACACATCAATTGAACGCAAAAGGATTTTTTTTAAAAGAGGCAATCCGTAAGATGCTCTTGTCGTCATTGATTTTTGCGTGCTTCATCTATTAATTGAATTAAACCCTGCCCCAAATCTACATGAAGAGGAAGCACGTATTTGCGTCCGAGTTTGGGAAGGTAAGCATAGGGTGTGCGAATATAGTGCCCCGTATATTCTTCTTTGACAAATTCAACTTCATCAGGGAAATCAAGAATCTCTGCCAGCATTTTTAGTAAATCAATCACTCGCATTGGCTCTTGCCCGGTAAGCACAACGCTCTGATTGCGAAAGTCATCGCCTAGAGCATCCACGCTTGCCTTCGCGGCATCTTCAACATGGATGTATTCACGAAAGGCGTCAGGGCTACCACTATAACTTACGACACCTGTTTCTAGTGCTTTGTTCACTATGCGGAGAAGGCCATTAGTGCTGTCCGCCCGAGGTCCGTATAAAGAGCCGTAGCGCAGTATGGTGTAGTCAAGGTTATAAATGCGTTGGTATTCTTCTATATAGTTTTCGGCGGCCTGTTTGCTACAACGGTAGAAACTTCCTTCTCTACTGTAAACGTAAACTGTGCTGGCGAAAATGAAACGCTTGACCGAATTAACCCGGCAAGCTTCTAGCACTCTGGCATTTCCTAAGATATTGACATTGATAGTTTCGATAGGCATATGTCTGGCATGATCTAGATCGGCTAAGGCTGCAAAGTTATAAACTATCTCAGAGCCGGCAATAGCTTTATTTAAGAGATCGTTATCGAGTAAATCTCCAATAATCATATCCTGTTCGGGTTTTTTCCAGGAAGAATCTTTGCAATCAAAAAT
>JAJDAV010000205.1 GCA_029261695.1 Nitrospinaceae bacterium
TTATTAATCCTCGTCGTCCCCCAGTAGTGCTCGAAATCTAAGCCATATTATGGAAGGAGCGAATAAATGTGGGTTGTAAATACTGCTTTCTATAGTTAGAGAAGAGAATTGATAAAAGGATTTAACCTTGCTGTAAATTTATGAATTGATGAGGGTATGTCTGTTAAACTAGCCCGCTTCAGTTTTACTTTGAGCCTATGGATCAGGAAAAGTATCAGGCATGGAAAAACTTAAAATTTTCGGATTATTTTTATTAGGAATTTTTCTGATTAATTATTTTGATCCCGCGCAATATTTAACATTAGAAAATCTGAAGTCCAATCGAGAGGAGCTTGAAGCCTTCTACCAGAAGAATACATTGGCTATGATAGGAGGGTATGTAGCGGCCTATATTATGATTGGGTTGTTTTTGCTTCCCGGAGCTACTTTTCTCAGTTTTGCAGCAGGGATTATTTTTGGTCCTGGAGTAGGGATAGTGGTCGTCGTCATTGGTTCAACATTGGGGGCAACGTTGGCATTCTTGGTTTCGCGCTATTTGTTAAGGGATTGGGTGGAGGGGAAATTTGCCAATCAGGTAAGTGGTGTAAACGGAAATTTATGTGAGAAGCCTATTAACAGCGTTCTGTTTTTCCGGTTGGTTCCACTCTTTCCTTTTTTTGCTGTCAATATTGGTTTTGCCTTATCTCAGGTTCCATTAAAATATTTTTTCTTCGGGACCCTGTTTGGGAAATTGCCGGCAACTTATATCTATACTCATGCTGGCAACAATCTTGCTAAGATCAATGTATTATCAGATGTCATGTCCATGCAGGTTCTCGGCTCCTTATCGCTTCTTGGCCTTCTTGCAATAATTCCAATTCTTTATAAAAAGATAAAAGCTTCACAAGAGTCTTAAAATTTTGGAGAAATTTTAACAATCCTCACGAACCTATCTTTGAGCTAGGGGCTTAGTTTGTTAATTGGGGAAAGTTTAATATAATCAGGTTTTAAGTATTCTAAGTTTTGTTTTAGGTGCTTTTGGTAACCTAAAGGGCAATCTAGTATGTTTAGATCAAAAACGATATTTGTTGTTGGTGCAGGGGCTAGTAAGGAAGTTGGTTTTCCCGTTGGTTCTGAGATGGCTAATGAAATTGCTGATTTACTATGTTTCGAGCGTTATCGGGGTCGATTGCAAAAAGGCAATCGAGAATTTTATAATAATTTTAGCCGAACCATGATTGGTGATAATACCTTGGATCACCATTTAAAAGCTGCAAGCCAAATTTCAAAAGGTCTGGATTTAGCTAAATCAATTGATAACTATATTGAAGCTCATCAGCATAATCCCAGAATATCACTGTGTGCGAAAGCCGCCATCCTCCACATTATCCTAAAGGAAGAGAATAAGAGTCCTCTTTATATTGATGCGGCGAATCCTCGAAGTTCGATGAATCATAGAAATCTTGAGAATACTTGGTATGTGCAGTTTGCGAAGATTCTTTTTGAGCAGGTGACTTTGGAAAAACTAGATTCTATGTTCAAAAATATTTCTATCGTGTGTTTCAATTATGATCGGTGTATACAACAATTCTTGATCAGTGCAGTTACCTCATACTTTTCGGTTCAAGATGAACATGCTCGAAGACTTGTAGAAAGTCTCAAGATTTTCCATCCATATGGTTCTGTTGGGAATCTTTTTGAAGCGAATCAGACAGGCCTTATTAAGTATGGTAGACAACCTAGTGAAATAGATATTGTAAATGTTTGCAAGTCTATAAAAACATACACAGAAAGAATAGAAGAGTCTGAATTGGTTGATAGCGTGAGACTTGAAGTTTCGAAAGCTGAAACAGTTGTGTTTTTAGGGTTTGGTTTTCATCCTCAGAATATTAAATTACTTACCTCAGAAAATAGATCTAGAGTTCAGCAGGTGTTTGCCACAGCCTTAGGAATTTCAGTTCCAGACATCTCTGTAATTGAAGGTCAAATTCGTTCAATTTTTAACCAAGCAAATGGGCCTAGAATTACAGTAAACGTGCGTAATGACTTAAGTTGCGTTGAATTGTTTTCAGAATATCAAAGGACTCTTGCCTCTAGTTAGTTAATGCTTTATTCATTGCGAATTTTATAGAATCATGTTCAGATGTTGCATCGTATAAAAATAAAAGGAAATTACAATGGCAGAAAGACATAAAGCACCGAAGATGGCGCAGTTTCTTGAAGATAATAAGGACAGTCTTAAAGAATTCGGCAACAAAAAAGGCGAGAAGTATGTGCGTGAGCCGTGGATGCTTAAAGCCAACCCTGCTTCCGAGCATACAATGGAAATTGAGGTCGAAGACGACCAAAGCGGGAATTAACTGACCGTTTTTAAAACCTTTAAAAAACGTTCAAACTCCTCTTGTTTGATATCCCCCATGTTGGCGATACGAAAGATGCTTTCGCTCAGGTTTCCCTGTCCCGCATAAATGACAAATCCGTTAGCTTTTAATTCTCCATGAAGTTTTTCGTAGCTTACCCCTTGTGGCAGTTTTAGCGCCGTTAAGCAATTGCTTCTCCATCCCTCGGGAATTAAGAATTCCAGATTTAGATTTTGGAATCCATCGCGCAAAAAATTTGCGGCTTTCTTATATCTGTTTATTCTTCCTGCTACCGTTTCTTCGATCAGTTCATCGAGCGCCGCATCCAGTGCGTAATGTGCGGGGATGGCAGGTGTGAATAGAAGCCCTCCTGTTTCTTGAGCTTTATGGTATCCGGTCAAATTGAAATAAAGTGTCCGTGCAGGAATTTTGATGAGTCGAGCCAGATCTTTTTTGCGAAAAAAAACAAAAGAGACTCCTGGCACCCCTTGAATGCATTTATTGGCA
>JAJDAV010000206.1 GCA_029261695.1 Nitrospinaceae bacterium
TAGTCAACATGGGTAATAGCGGGGATTTGTGACCGAGGAACGTTTAACAAATCAATACCAAAAAGTTTATTTTGCTCATCGGACATGGAAATTCTTTTATCTTCTCTCACACCGGCGACCATTAACATATAAGGACTATCCGCTTCCATTTCGAACCATTCACTCACTTTCTCGGCCAGCACAGATGGAGCAAAAGGACGAAACGATTCTCGATATTTAATTTTCAGATTCATTGTGGATTGCATTTTTGGATTGCGCGGATCGCCAATGATGCTTCGCCCACCTAGTGCCCGAGGGCCAAACTCCATAGGCCCTTGAAACCAGCCAACCACCTTGCCCGCTTTCAAATCGGCCGCAACTGTTTCAGACAACTTGGTTTCGTCTAATTGTCGGTAGGGAATTTTTTGGCTATCAAGATAGGATTTCACCTCGCTCTCTTTATAGTGAGGGCCGAGGTAAGAACCTTTCATAGAGTCTTTACCATTTGTCACCCTTTCATTGCCCAACATCTGATGCCAAATACAAAGCGCGACACCTAACGCGCCACCCGCATCACCGGCAGCAGGCTGAATCCATATATTGTCAAAAATTTTTTCTTTCAGAATTTTTCCATTACCAACGCAATTCAAAGCCACTCCTCCCGCAAGGCAAAGGTTTTTCATCCCAGTCTTTTGGCGAATGTGGCGAGCCATTTTCAGCATGATCTCTTCCGTCACTTCCTGCAAGGAAGCTGCGATATCCATTTCTTTTTGCGTTAATTGAGATTCTGACTTTCGAGTTGGGTGATCAAACACAGCGGCGAATTTTTCATTGGTCATAGTCAATCCGCCCAGATAATCGAAATAATCCATGTTCATACGAAAAGAACCATCGTCTTTTAGATCAATCAAATGCTCCCGAATCAAATCGCAATAAATGGGTTTACCGTAGGGGGCTAATCCCATTACTTTATATTCACCACTGTTGACTTTGAATCCCAGGTAGTAAGTGAAAGCTGAATAAAGGAGACCCAGGGAATGGGGGAAGTGTAACTCTTGAAGTAATTCGATTTTATTATCTTTGCCAGATGCGAGACTACTGGTGGCCCATTCTCCCACACCATCCATAGTAAGAATTGCGGCTTCCTGAAACGGAGAAGGGAAAAATGCACTCGAAGCGTGCGACTCATGATGCTCGGAGAAAAAAACAGTCCCGCTATAACCAAGGTGCTTTCTAATGTTGGCTCGGGTCCATAATTTATCTTTTAACCAAATTGGAATAGCAGAAAGATATTGCCTTAGGCCTTTTGGTGCAATAGCCAAATATGTTTCAAGAATTCTTTCAAACTTTATAAAAGGTTTGTCGTAAAAACCCACATAATCCAGATCGGATACTTGGATTCCACCTTTTTCCAGACAAAACTCGACTGCGTTTTTTGGGAACGCTGCATCGTGTTTTTTTCGGGTGAACCTTTCTTCCTGAGCTGCAGCAATAATTTCACCGTCTCTAACCAGACAGGCTGCTGAGTCATGGTAAAAAGCGGATAGGCCAAGAATATTCATAGGGAATAGATACTAAAGCTGAAAATTTGAAGCGGTTAATCCGAGCAACCATAAACCGGAAAAAAGAACAACGGCATTCAGTTTTACGGACAAAGAGTGCAAAGTTTTGAATTTTGCTTCAAGCGCAGGTTTTTCATCTTCAGATGATATTTTTAATTCTTCTTTTAGTTTTTTGGCTTTCGGGTTAATCACCAGACCTGCCAAACCTGACCCTAAAATCATGATCCCCCAAGCACACCACTTCAGCCCCACATCTCCCGAAAGCAAAAAGCATAGCAAGATCAAAGCACCGCAAACATAACCTAATTTGTAATAACGGGGGAATACAATCCCAACCACCTCGCCGGCCTTTTCACGGTCTAATGTTTTGAAAACCACAGGGGCCACAAAAAAAGAAAAGAAGATAATGCTGCCAACCCAACAAACCAGACTGAGTAAGTAAATAAAATTTAATATTGTGGAAACCAATTTCCTATTCCTTTATTAATAATCTACTCTATGGATTTAAAGCGGCTTCAATTTCAGAAACAATTTTTCGAGCCGCTACTTCAGCATTCTCCGCATTACGGATGGGGCGACCCACAACGATTAAATCAGCCCCTGCTGCTATTGCTTTTCCGGGGGTAGCAATCCGGTTCTGGTCATCTGAAGAAATTTGGCTCCATTCAGGTCGAATGCCAGGCACCACTATTTTAAAATTATCTCCGCACTTTTGCCGAACAAGAGCAATTTCTTCTCCTGAACAAACAATTCCAGCACATCCAGATTGTTCGGCTCTCAATGCTCTATCCAAAACCACATCTCGAATTTTAATCTTCGGGTCAACACCTAAGTCATGCAGTTGCCCGTCACCCATACTTGTCAGCATGGTGACAGCCAAAACTTCGAGCCCCAAGTCTTTTACTTCTTTCGCCGTTTCGAGTATCGCTTCCCCTTCCGTAGAATGAATGGTGATGTATTTCACCCCCAAATTTGCAGCAGACCTCAAAGCACCTCGAACTGTTGCCGGGATATCATGAAGCTTCAAGTCCAGAAAAATATCTGCTGACGAATTATCTTTTATCAACTTCAAAATATCAGGACCTTCTCGAACAAATAGCTCCAACCCCACTTTAAAGCAGCCGACAGAACCCTGCAGCAGCTTCACAAAACGCAGAGCCTCGTTTTTATCGGGCACATCAAGAGCAAAAATCAATCGATCTTTAGAATTTAGGGAAGTGGTCAAACGAATTTAATAAATTGGGATTATTAATAACTATCCGAGTCAGTATAGCAGCCCTATTAGGGATGATGAAAAATGCTTTCCGGATAGCGCGCCATAATAGACTGATCTTTAATAGAAGATTTAGAAAATTCCTCACCCGCCATTTCCTGATAAATCATAAGAGGAATATTTCCACCCGCTGCAACCGTATGAACTGTCCCGCTACCAAAACGCAGATTCAGATCGGTAAAGAAAAAGGTACCGCTATCGTCAAGAATACCCTGAATCGTACAAGGACCAGTCAACCCCAACCTGCGACTTAACGCTTCTACCAAATCAATAATGGACTCGTTCATGTCAATTTTACTTGTCATAACCTCACCCCCGCGCACCGACAATCTTTCTCTGGGTACAATCAGTTGAGGGTTCCCCTTAAGATCGGCAAAGACATCTACACTGAACTCTCTGCCTCGAATCAACTCCTGAAAAATATGGTCTGGATACTTTTCCATGCAGTAGTCCAAGTCTTGTTGGTCTTCAATAATACTCTGGTTTTTCCCGCCCTCCCCTGTTCTTTCTTTAGCAATAAGAGGAAAAATATCTGGGGGATCGGACTCAGCAAGCAAAAAAGTTTTAGGACTGTTAAACCCCTCAAGCTCCATAAATTTACTTAAGTTCCATTTATCATGACAAATATCTATTGTAGAACTCCCCTGAATGACCAACCGGCGATTTCCTCCACTCAATTCTTCGCGGTGCGTGTTCAGAAAATCTATGGCTTTATTAGTCAATGGAATGATGGCATCAATGGCCTGCGTTCTACAAATTACCAGAAGGGACTCCAAACAGCTGCCGTCTGAAAATAAAGGCAGGGAATGAGATCGATCGGCGGCTTGCAACGCAGGGGCTAAGGCATCGCTGTCTACTGCAATCAATTGAAATTGAGCATCGCAACTCGCCTTGGCATCTTGAAATGCCCGGATAAGTGAAACTCTCCAATTCGCTGCTAAAAAAAGTATTTTTAAAGTTTCCATTAATTACAGGTTAGTTCTTAATATTTAGTAAACGCTCAAATGCTGAATTTTTCTCAAAATTTTTGCGGAAGCTCCCCAAATCCTATGGTGCTTGAACCAATACATAACCATATCCTGATCTGGACTGAAACCCACATCCCGCTGTTGCGTAGACAACAAAGACGTGAAGGGGATTTCTAAAATTTCTTCCACCTCATCTTCTTCGGCATCAAATTCCATAGCTTCCGACAATACTGAAACGAAGGGTGTTATCTCAAATCCCAATCGGGTATTAACTGTGGGAAGCTGGGCTATCACCTTTGAAGCCTCAACCTGAACACCAATTTCCTCATGTGTTTCTCTGAGCGCGGTTTCTAAAAGATTTTCATCTTCTTCCTCCTCAAAAACCCCTCCTGGAAAACTAATTTCCCCTGCATGCGAGTTTAAGTGCAAGGCTCTTTTAGTCATTAACACATGAGTTTTATTATGCTTGGGATAAAGCATTACCAAAATCGCAGCTGTTTGCAGATGCGTATCGATGGGCTGCTGCACAAGCGGAAACTCGTTCTTCAATTTGGTTGTGATTAAAAATAGATCCACCGGCGATTATTTTCCCCAAACCTTTTTATATTCATCAGCATTAAAACCCACCGTTATTTTATCCTTATCCACTGCAATTGGCCTTTTTATTAATCGTCCATTTGAGGCAAGAAGGTCAATGGCCTCCGTTTCCGTCATAGACTTAATTTTATCTTTTATCTTCAACTCACGATACTGAACACCGCTGGTATTAAATACTTTTTGCAGCCCCTTTTCCTTGATGGCAGCTTTGAGGACCTTTTTGCTAGGTGTCTTTTCAGTAATATCTATCACTTCAAAGCTAATCTTTTTAGCCTCCAAATCCTTTATGGCATTCCTGCAGGTTCCACATTTGTTATAAGAATATAACTTCATTTATCTAATCTCCTTCATGTCTCAGCTTTAAAATAAGGCGGGGAATTATGCCCCAGACCCGCCTATAAATGGCTTATCATTGAAAAATCAATGATTTATGAAAAACACTAAAAACCACAACATATTGTGCCTTAAAAATCTCAGTATACCAAACATTGTATAATTTCCCTTTACAATACCCCGGGATTGGGATAATCTTTGCCCAGTTACCAAGAATTCATAAATTATAATATTTACAGGGTTTTAGCGTCAAATGTACCTGAAAAATCTAGAATTAGAGGGTTTTAAATCATTTGCGGATTCCACCAATTTGGAATTCAAAAATGGATTTACAGCAATTGTTGGCCCTAATGGCTGCGGAAAAAGTAATGTCTCTGATGCCATTCGGTGGGCCATTGGGGAACAACGATCAAAAACACTGCGTAGCACTCGCATTACCGATTTGATTTTTAATGGTAGTGGTAGCCGCAAACCGGTGAACCGCGCCGAAATTTCTATAACCCTATCCAATGTCCCCGCAGGAATTCGAATTGCCGGGGTTCCCAATATAGCTGAAGAAGTCAAAGTCACAAGATGCTACCACCGCTCTGGTGAAAGTGAATTTTATATCAATCAAATTCCTTGCCGTCTGAAAGATATCACAGATTTTCTTATGGACGCCGGAATCAGCCCGAAGGTCCTTACGATTATCGAGCAGGGGCATATTCAGGATATCATCACTTCAAAACCAGAGGAAAGACGGATTCTGATTGAAGAGGCTGCGGGCATTCTAAAATTTAAAAGCCGAAAAAATGATGCCGTAAGAAAACTCGATAGCTCCCGACAAAATCTGGAGCGAGTCGCTGACATCGTTCAGGAACTGCACAGGCAGGTTGAATCCTTAAAACGCCAGGCTGCAAAAGCAGAAAAATATAAAAATTTCAAATCAGAAATCAAAGAGCTTTCTTTAAAACTGTTTGCGGTAAAACTCCGACGATTCAAGACTCAGCTAGAAACGATAGAAAAAGAACTCGAAGAGCAAACACAAAAGAAAACTGAATGGAGTGCGCGCCATTCCACATTCGAAAACCAAATCGCTCAGCTGAATATCGAAATAGAAGAATCTTTAAACCGGTTGAATGAGCTCCGTGAAGACATCCATAAGCTTACCGGGCAAATAAGCAATAACGAGCAAACAATTACCTTTAAAAAGGAACAGCAAGCTGAAGCCAAAGAGGATATCGCTTCTGCAGCCGGCGAAATCAAGCGGATGAGCGAAGAGGTTGAAGGCTTGTCGCATCAAACAGAAGAGCAGCGGCAAAAACTCAGCGAAACATCTCAAGAAATCAATGACCAGGAAATTTCCCTGGAAAAATTAAAAGAAGAGAGCGATCAAAAACGCAGCTCCCTGCAAGCAATTCAAGACCAGGTTCAATCGGGAGAACGAAAAGTCTTTGATTTTTTTCAACAATCCGCAGGGTCAAAAAACAAGCTCACTGAAATCGAAACCAAAAGTCAGGCTTTCGAGTCACGCAAGCAAAACCTGACACAAGAAAAAGAAGAAACTCAAAACCAAATTCAGAACAATCTATCCTTGCTGCAAGAACGGGATAGAGAACATCAAGTTCGCTTGGGTGAATTGCAACAACTCAAAGAGCAACAAGAAAATCTGGCACAAAGAGTACTCGAA
>JAJDAV010000207.1 GCA_029261695.1 Nitrospinaceae bacterium
CGATTGATATGGAAGGTTGGGAAACTCGCCGAGGTAAAGGTAATTGAAAAGTATGTCGGTGTTCAGACCGGCTATTTTACCAATGGAGTTCAAGATTGGATGGTGTCCGAAGGCGCAGGTGTTGTTTTAACTCAGGTGCAGGCAGATCCATTTGATTCGTGGAATTTTTCAAAAACTCGTGTGCACCTCAAACGAAACTCAAGATTCCATTCGGCTAATTCTTCTACAGGATCAGTACTTGTGCGGAACCATTATGAAGCTCGCCTGGAAGAAGAGGGTGCTGAGCTGATTTTAAATGGTGTCAGTGTTCTTGGCGGAAAAGAGCAGGTTCATAATTTTGTTCGTGTTCATCATGAGGCACCGCAATGTGTCAGTCATCAAAATTTTAAAAATGTGGTCAATGATGAGGGGCGTTCTAGTTTTGATGGCACGGTCATTGTCAATCAGGGAGCACAATTGACTAACTCTAATCAGTTAATCAATAACTTGATGCTTTCAAATAATTGCCACGCTGATAATAAACCCAACCTTATGATTTTTGCCGATGATGTGAAATGCACTCATGGTGCCACCATTGGTCAGATTGATGAGGAACAGATGTTTTATTTGCAAACGCGAGGGTTGTCTGAAAAATTCGCTAAAGAGTTGCTGACAAGAGGCTTTGCCGAAAGCATAATCCAGACCATCGAATTCCCTGAAGTGGTTAAAGAGCTAGGCAACACGCTACTTAAGAAACTGGAGGCAAGCAATGACTGATTCGAATACAGCAGTAACGGGCAATCCTGTTATTGATGTTGAAAAGATACGTAAGGATTTTCCAATTCTATCTCAAACCGTACGTGGAAAGCCTCTGATCTACCTTGATAATGGCGCCACAACTCATAAACCACTGAGAGTCATTGAGCGAGTTAGTAAATTTGATTCCGAAGAGTATGGGACGGTACGCCGAGGGGCATATAAATTATGTGAGCATTCCACTCAACTTTACGAAGATGCGCGAAAAAAAATAGCTGATTTTCTGGGTGCAGAAAAACCGGGAGAAATTGTTTTTACCAGTGGCACGACTCAAGCTATCAATCTGGTGGCGCACAGTTTTGGTAAACGTTTTATAAATAAAGATGACGAAATCATTATTTCCAATATCGAGCATCACGCGAATACCGTTCCCTGGCAGATACTTTGTGAGGAACGAGGTGCAAAACTGAAAGTTATTCCTGTAAATGATGATGGCGAATTGGTGATGGAAGAGTATGAAAAACTTCTTTCGAATAAAACACGCATGGTAGCTGTCAACCATGTTTCTAACGCCCTCGGCACTGTCAATCCGGTAAAGGAAATTACTCAAAAAGCTCATGCAGCAGGTGCAAAAGTTTTAATAGATGGTGCTCAAAGTACGCCACATATGAAACTGGATGTTCGGGATATCGATTGCGACTTCTATACATTTTCCGGTCATAAAATGTATGCGCCGAGCGGAATTGGCGGGGTCTACGGTAAAATGGACCTTTGGGAAGAAATGCCTCCCTATGTCACTGGCGGCGATATGATCATGCAAGTAACACTTGAAAAAACCACCTATGCAAAACCTCCTGCGCGTTTTGAAGCTGGAACGCCCCCCATCACTCAGGTGATCGGTTTAGGTGAGGCGATTGATTATCTCAATGAGATTGGTATGGATAATATTGCTGCTTACGAAAACAGCTTGCTCGAATATGGCACAGCGTTATTAAATGATATTGAAGGCGTGCGCATCATCGGTAACGCCCGCGAAAAAGCCAGCCTCATTTCTTTTCACGTTGATGCAGCGCATCCACATGATGTCGTGACCATGTTGGATCAGGATGGTATTTCCTGTCGTGGCGGACACCATTGTGCACAACCGACAATGATTCGTTACGGCGTTCCTGCGACCACCCGGGCTTCTATGGCGTTTTACAACAAGACGGAAGAATTAGATGCTCTTGCAGAAAGTATCAAAAAGTGCATTCGACTTTTTTCAGAATAACGCTTGTTTCCTAAATCCACACCCTGATTATCATTTGATTTTTCTGTGATATAATTACCTATAAATAAATTAAGCTGAACTCATGTCATACGATAACGAACTCTATCAACAAGTCATTCTGGATCACAACCGGAAACCTCGTAACTTTCACGAAATGAAAGACGCCAGTCATTCCTGTCACGGTGTCAACCCGCTTTGTGGCGACGATATTACCATTTACTTGGATGTGGATGAGAATGAAGGCGTAATAAAAGATGTAAGCTTTCAAGGTTCCGGGTGCGCTATTTCCAAAGCCAGCACTTCTTTAATGACGACCTTTCTAAAAGGCAAAAAAATAGATTTGGCCAGAAAAACCAAAGATGAATTCCATAAAATGATTCTTGGGGAACTCGACCCTGAAAAGGAAGAGCATGGCTTGGGTAAATTGACTCTTTTTATGGGAATCCGTGAATACCCCTCTCGTACAAAATGTGCCAGCCTTGCATGGCATACACTCATCGGTGCTCTGGATAAAAAACAAGAAGGCATCAGTACCGAGTAAGGGAACCAAAATCACAGGAGTGTATTTTGCCCTCTCTCCAAAATTCAATCGATACCCAAACCCAGCCTGGAAAATTATTCAAGCCTCTTGATGGTGAAAACCTTCTTTGCACTGCTTGCGGTCATCTTTGCAAATTGCGTCCCGGTCAACGGGGTATTTGTAAGGTTCGCTTTAACTCCGAAGGCACTCTATTAGTTCCGCATCAATACGCCGCGGGAATTCAAAATGACCCTATAGAAAAGAAACCCTTTTTTCATGCGCTTCCAGGAAGTCGTGCTTTGAGCTTTGGAATGTTGGGTTGTGATTTTCGATGTGCTTACTGCCAAAACTGGTTCACTTCCCAAAGCTTGAAAGATGATGACTCGACACAAAGGTCAACTCCTGTCTCTGCAAAAGATATTTGCGACAAGGCCACTGAAAATAATGCAGAGGTGGTGGTGTCGACTTATAACGAGCCTTTGATCACCAGCGAATGGGCGGTAGAAGTATTTAAGGTAGCAAAGGAAAGAAAATTATGGACCGCGTATGTTTCGAACGGACATGGAACGCCTGAAGTACTGGAATACATTCGCCCCTGGGTTGACCTGATGAAAATTGATTTGAAAAGTTTTTCGCAAAAGGAATATCGCCGGTTAGGAGGCAATCTCGATGCGGTTCTAGAGACTATTAAAACCGTGCATGAGATGGGCATCTGGTTGGAGTTGGTCACTTTGTTGATACCTGGCTACAACGACTCCGATCAGGAAATATCGTCGATCGCAGAATTCATCGCTGAGATTTCTAAGGATATTCCCTGGCATGTCACGGCTTTTCACCCGGATTATAAAATGACAGATCGCGAAAGGACACCCGTAGAAACCCTGCTTCGTGCATACAAACATGGAAAGAACGCTGGCCTTTCTTTTGTCTACGCCGGTAATTTACCGGGAAGAGTGCAAAATACAGAAAGTACTTTTTGTCCCGGTTGCAACGCACTTTTAATTGAAAGAGTGGGGTTTCGTGTTGTTTCTAATTTTTTAAACGGAGGATGTTGTCCAGAATGCAATAACTCAATACCCGGTCGCTGGATTAAATCTTGTTAATAAAACGAGTTACTTATTAAGCGAATTGCCGGGAAACCCGATACAAAATTTACAGGGCTGTGACAGGCCGAAGGTTGCACGTATGAGTAGGTAGGTGTATGATAAATAAAGGATTATTTAATCAAGTTTTGAAAACTGTTGATAAATGGGAGATATAAAGATGCCTGGGATGAATCCAGTGAAACCAATTGTAATTATTCTTTCCTTAATGTTGAGTGGTTTGTTTTTTGCCGGAACCAGCTTTGCAAAGCCGGATGATGGGGCCAGTGCCTCGCAAAAATGGGCTGTTGTTAACGGATTCCGATCTGCTCAGTTTGGTATGACGGAAAGAGATGTACTTAAAGCGATCAAAAATGATTTTGGAATTGGAAAAAAACAGGTTTCTCGAAAAGTTCATCCCAATGAAAAAACCGTCACCTTGGGGATCGAAGTA
>JAJDAV010000208.1 GCA_029261695.1 Nitrospinaceae bacterium
AACTCTTAATCAGTAGGTCCTCGGTTCGACCCCGAGACGGCCCACCACTCTTCGCCAGAGGGGCTAATTCTTCCATATCGTTTATTGGTTTCTGCAACATTTAATCAAGAAACAGCTTGACTCCTTTTCTTTTGCAATTACCTCAAGACCTACCTTTTCTAGAAGGCTTTATTCACGTTAGCAACATTGTTTCTGAACATACGAAGAATAAAGATAAGGAGAAAAGTTTATTCAATGAGCTAATTTAGCAATTCAAATTGAAGTTTAATTCAAAGAAGCTATTCGCCTATGGCTATTCAATACCTCGCAAGGCAGAAGATAAAACCAGTTTAATTCCATTTGATGTAATCGAAAGAGAGGGAAACAATTGGAAAGATTCGTTGATTAAAGGGAATGGCCTCAAATCCGTAGGAGTAATGGTGTTTAAAAAGCCTTTAATAAATGAATTAAATGAATCATTGAATTCGATTTCAATTTCAATTAAAAAAGGAATTAATTAAAACTATTTAATTAGAAGAAAAGGAAAAAGGTAATATTGATTATTCCAATTCAAAAGCGAAGATATTTAATGATTTGGCAATAATCATTTCTGAAAAAAATGATATCTTATTTAATAAAGAATGAAATCCCTTTTAAGGCTTGGGATATACAGCAATAAACAATGTCTTTGGTCCTTTGGTGGATAAGGTGAAGAAAAAATTATCTTCTTAAGTTTGATATTAGATCGTGTTCGCTAAACAAGTTCAAACTTAGAATGGCGGGTTTCGATCCAAAGTGGACATCGAAATGAGTTAAAGTAGAACAAAATGATTTAGATGTTCTAAATTTACAACTCAATGAAATTTAATGTCAAACACCAAAGAAAAGACATTTTATTTAAATCTATAATGGAAGGATCATTCTGATGGTAAAGCGTAGCTCCATCAATGAGCTTAACGACGCAGAAAAGAAAAATTTCTTCCATAAGATTGTAGACCTTGCGGCAGACCCTATTCTTGCCACTGATGAAGAAATGAATCTGGTCTATATTAATAGGGAAGGCGAGATCTTTTTTGGGTATTCACCAGGAGAATTATATGGAAAACATTTAAACATTTTGATTCCCGACCACTTCCACGAAAGCCACGAAAAAAATGTTCGAAAATTTATTGACAGCAATGTGACCTCCAGATTAATGAATGATCAGGTCCAATTGGAAGTGTTGGGCTTAAAGAAAGACAAGTCTGAGTTTTATGCAGAAATTTCCCTTATCAAAATTCCATTGGGATCTGAATTATTCCTGGTGGCTATAATCCGAGATATCTCAAAGAGTAAGGAAGTAGAAAATAAACTTAAAGTTTTTGCTGCAACAGTTTCTCATGATCTCAAAGCACCTCTTAGACATATTGAAAATATTGGAAAGTTTTTAGAGGAAGACTATGCTGAATTTCTTGATGAAAAAGTGAAAGATCGCATAAATCAAATAGAAATAATGACAGCTCGAATGACCAATATGATTGATAGCGCCCTCCAATTTTCACAGACAGCCACAGATGTAAAACCTTTTAAGCAAGTCAATCTTAAAGAATTACTCCAACAAGTAATGGATAATTTAAAGGCGCGAGTTGAAGAAACAAGCGGAACTGTAAATATTGGAGATTTACCATCGGTTTTTGGAGATCAGTATTTAATGCTTCAGCTGTTTCAAAATCTGATAGCTAATGCGTTAAAATTTCACCAAAGTGGAGAGCCGCCAATCATTAATGTATATGGCAGGCCTGGTAGCAGTAGGTTTTACGAAATTGTTGTTGAAGATAAGGGAATAGGTTTTGATGAAAAAGACGCCGATAAAATATTCCTACCCTTTAAACGTTTGGTTGGCAAAGATAAGTACGAAGGCAGTGGAATTGGGTTGGCAACATGTAAAAAAATAGTCGATCACCACAAAGGAACAATTACTTGCCATAGCCAGCGAGGAAAAGGATCTACTTTTGTTGTTACTTTACCAAAAGAATCTTTATAGGAAGTGAATTGAAATACCTCTGAGTGAGTGTCCTCCAAAAAGAATAGAAATTATTTTTCTAAACCCGTCTAAACCCGAAGGCCCTCTTTATGATCCCATGCTTATGAAACGTTTATGCAAAATACTCTCCGTAACGAACAAAAACATCTTGAATGGGGGAGCGGATATGCCATTCGGGTCTTTTACATCGTTTCGCAGAACCCCTGGAATTTTGGTTCATCATAGGAATATTTGTGGGCACAGCTTTGAAAATTTGGGATTTTTCTTTTTGATTTTTAGTTGCTTCAATATCAAGGCTCATTATTGAGCCTCAAGAAAAACTAAATATTTAGTTCCATAAAATTTTCTCGCCCGCTTTTGGTTTATTTAAGGAGAGAAGAATTAACTTGGCAAACCAAAAGCGGGCTGAGATTTAATTTTAATTATCTATCGAACAAACCAGAGCCGAAAAAACCTAGGAACCCCAATGCGGAGATTCCGGCCATGATTGCCATAAGAAATGTTGTGGTTTCCATTTTCTAGCCCTCCATAGAAGAGTTGATAAATTGTTTGACTAAAGTTTGTTTGCTTTTAAATGGATCCATCAGTTTAATAGCTCCCCAAAAGGGCAGCTATTAATCGAGTATGGAAGATCAAGTAGTCCTTCCTTTATCCCGAGTATAGTCATAGGATTTTGTTTCTTGGATAAAGTCGAACTTATTTCCTTTCTCACCCATTCCACCACCCATGCCAGCTTGGATAGATTCCCCTTTAGATGCTCTTTCAGGTTTCATACGGTCCGCTCGCATTTTTGCAATGGTGTCGGGTAATCGATTTCCATTTTCGTCAAACCAATTGGTCCAGACGGCGTGGCGGTCCACAACATTCACTTGAGAGTCGTTTGCCAATACGTTTCCCGCACTCAAAATGCAGAAGGAAATCGCGATTAACAATGCAGATAGTTTTTTCATGATAGGCCTCCTTAAAGTGTTTAGTGAATAATTGGCTGATGTTTCATGGAGTCGAAGGCGATCATTTAAGTTAAAGAACACTGTGATCCATTTTGGTCTACAGCATCGACTTCTCCGGCTCAAAGTACATCGGCCATAGTAATTTGTTTAAATATAAAATGGAATTTCTGGACGTCAAGGTTATTAAAAAATTTTAATTTTTGCATGAAAACTATTGTTTTTATTATGCTACTCCTTGGTCATAGGTTTTTAATCTCTCCAGATTTCATGTGAAAAGTGGCCTCCAACATAATGCTAATTTACTTCCCTGATGATTCTTTCCATGTTTGTTGCCGGTTTCCGATTTAATAAAATTTCTACCTATTAATCCCCTCTCATTAAAGATCAGGTTGTGAACAGTTATTTCTCCCGCAAAAACGCTTTGGTCAAAAATTATTTTTAGCAATTGCTATAGAGCACCTTTTAAGGGGCTACTCAATATTTTCAATCCAGGTTTATTACGCATCCCTGATGCAGAGCATAAAAACTCCCCTGAGAAAAAATTAACGGCAGCTTGACATTTTTATCGTTAATTTTATTTAAAGTGTATTAAGGCAGCCAAGCTGGAAAACAGCCTTGGAAAATATTCTTATAAACAGGTAACCAAGAAAAGGAGGTAAAAATCATGATACGACTTAATACTAAGGAAAGATTAGTAGTGACAATATTAGTTTTATTATTGGCGTTAAGTCCCGCAGCTTACGCGGAAAATATTTCTTTAGATGAAAGTGCAAATAAAAAAAATAAGACTGAAAAAACAGAACGAAATAAAACCGCAGAAAAAAGAAAGGAAATCTTAAAAGAAGCAACCAATGCAATTAGCAATACTAGAGATGCTTTGAAATTGTTAGATGAGAAAAAAGAAAAAGAAGCGTTAAAGGCCCTTGAAAATGCCTCCGGGAAACTGCAAATAATTTTAGCTCGAGACCCAGGGCTTTCTTTAGCCCCTGCCAATGTTACATCGGCCACCTACAATATCTTGTCAAGCATTGCGGAAATTAATGTTATTCGCGACAGGGCGGAGGATGCGCTTGAAGACGGGCGTTTGCAGGAGGCTCGCCGATTGATCAGAAATTTAGCCAGCGAAACAGTTGTCAGCGTAACCAATATTCCGTTGGCTACTTATCCGAGCGCAATAAGTTTGGCTGCCAAATCAATTGATAAAGGAAATTTTGAAGAGGCCAAGAATATATTACAAACTGCGCTTAACACATTGGTCATAACTGAGACGATTATTCCCCTTCCAGTAGTTCATGCAGAAGGAAACTTGAAACAGGCGGAAATACTTGCTGAAAAAGCTGAAAGAAACAAAGAGGAAAATGAGCGCCTTGCAGGTTTTCTTAAGAGCGCGCGAAGTGAGTTGAAGTTTGCTGAAGCATTAGGATATAGCAGTAAAAAGAATTTTAAGCACCTGTACGAGCAAATCAATCAAATTGAAAAGAAAACTCAAGAGGGCAAAGCCGAAAAAGGATTCTTTGCCAGGATAAAGAGTTTTCTCAAGGACGTAATGTCAACTAGCCAATCAGAAAACCCAACAACATAATTATGAATTAATGAAACTACCGTGAAAGAAAGGAGAATTACTATGGATATCAAAAAATTAGCACCTTGGAACTGGTTTAAGAATGAAGAAGCTGCTGAAGCTAAGAATATGCCCGTTAGGAATACTGAAGAAAACTATCGTTCTCCCCTTATCTCGTTGCATCAGGAGATCGACAGAATGTTTGAAAATGCTTTCCACAATTTTGGGATGCCATTGTTAAACGATAAAACTTTGGCCCCGAAATTTGATGGCGCGCTCCTAAAGCCCAAGGTAGACATTGCTGTAAGTGATAGAGAATACACGGTAGCCATTGAAGTCCCTGGTGTAGAAGATGAAGATGTCCAGCTTGAGCTTATGAATGGAACTCTCGTAATAAAAGGCGATAAAAAACTTGAGTCGGAGCAGAACGATAAAGGTTTCTACCGTATAGAGCGTTCTTATGGTTCCTTCCGACGAGTCCTCACATTACCCGAAGACGCGGATCATGAAAATATAGATGCGCAGTTTAAGAACGGTGTGTTGACTATTACATTGCTGCGAAAAGAAGTTTCGAAACCAAAAGGAAAGTTAATCGACATTAAGAAAGTTGCGTGAATTAATTAATGGTGTCAACTAAGGGGCAATGGGTTTCTCTGGTGATCCATTGCCCCTCTCGAAAAATACTATTTATTAAATGGGTAAAACTTTTATCTGATAATCTTTGAGAGGATTATTATGGAAGCAAAAGAGCCCAAAAAAGAAGATTTGGTTAACTCATATGATGATAGGCAAAAGAATCTGAGCTTAAATGAAATGAACGAAGCCTTTATGAAAAATTATGAGTCGGCAAGACAAAGCAAGATCAATAAATATTTTTTTGGAATAGTGGTTTTTCTTTTAATGATTGTTGGTTTTCAATCCTTTCTTCTTTTTCAAAGGAATGACCTGTCCGATTCCCAAAAGAGTATTATCCAATTTGATGAAGGGGATTTAATCAGCCCAGATACCTCAACCCAAGATTGGGACCCTTTTAAGGATTTTCAAAGAATGCAAAAAAGAATGGACGAATTTTTTGAAAATGGGTTTCCTGAATTTGACCGTACTTTTCCTAATATGAAAAGCTTTTCATTTGGGGGATCATTTTCTTCCCAGAATTTTGACCTGAAAGATAATGGCGATAAATATACTGTTACTTTGGAAATCCCTGGCTTGGACCGCACGAACGTTAACGTCAATATCGAGGATCAATCCCTGAAAATTTCAGGAAATATGGAACGAAAGAATGAGTCCAAAAAAAGTAATTCGGTTTTTCAAAGCCATCAGACTCAACATTTTGAGCGTTATTTAACTCTCCCCGGACCCGTCCTA
>JAJDAV010000209.1 GCA_029261695.1 Nitrospinaceae bacterium
GCAGATATCGAAAAAACGGCTCAAGCATTTCAACAATTGGAATCGGGTGATTGGAAACCCGATTTTTCATCCTCCCCTTACGGTTCCGGAAATACTGCCGAAATTATTGTAAATTACCTGACTAAAAATCTTTCCTGTTGATTCCAGCCTTTCCTAACTCCTTTCAATTAAAGGTTCTCATTGGTTTTTTCAAGAAGACCTCCAAGTGAATATTAAATCTTTCTAGTTATCTCAAGCTGTTAAAGAAAAAAACCGATTAGTTATTTATAAGTTCGCATCAATAACTGAAACGAAGGAACATGTTTCGTTGATTTTCCTGTTTTGGCTCTATTTGCGGCAAGCCATCATTAATGTGTTGGGTAATAACACTGGGCAGATGGCACATAAGATGATATAATTCAGTATGTTATGGCGATTCGCCTGTCCTGCTGCAATTTTATGGGTAATCTTAAAATTACCTCACATTAGATAGCCAGACTCGCTGGCAACATTTTTTAGCATCTGCATATTTAATTTTTTAAGGAGTTCTTCATGATTAGCGGTGCTCGTATCGTAGTGACAGGCGGGGCGGGATTTATCTCCAGCCATATTATTGAACGTCTCATCGAGAAAAATCAGATTGTAATTTATGACAACTTGAAAAGAAATGCTCTGCGCTATTCACCGATAAAAGAACATAAAAATTTGACCATGGTGCAGGGGGATGTTCTTGATTCTGCCAAGCTCGATGAATGTATGAAGGGCGCAGATATCTGCATACATGCTGCAGCTATTGCAGGAATTTATAGTGTAGGCAATCAGGTCACTCGCACGATGAAAGTCAATTTGATTGGTATATATAATGCGCTTGAATCTGTTTGTAAGAATAAAGTAGGTCGCTTCATGGATTTTTCCACTAGCGAAATCTATGGTCCCTTTTCCTATAGAAGTAAAGAGGATGACGTTGCCAAAATTGGTCCTGCAAGTGAGAAACGCTGGATTTATGCTCTGAGCAAATTGGCAGGCGAACATTTCACTCATGCATATGCGGATGATTTTGGTTTTGATGTTGTCACTGTCCGTCCTTTCAATGTTTATGGCCCGCGTCAGGTTGGTGAGGGAGCCATTCAACAAATGGTAAGCCGTGCTCTCAACAATGAAGACATTACGGTGTATAACGATGGTTCTCAAATTAGGTCATGGTGTTTTGTAGATGATTTTGTAGATGCATTTATCGCAACCATGGAGTCCACAGAAGCCGTTGGCGAAATTTTCAATATTGGAAATCCTCAAGCTACAACAACTGTTCTTGGATTGGCCGAGACCATAATTCGTCTGACAAATTCCAAATCTAAAATTGTACACAAGCCGCACCCTGGACCAGAGGTAGAGATCAGGATTCCAGATATTTCAAAATCCAAGGCCTTACTAAAATATGAACCTCGCGTAATGCTGGAAGAAGGTTTGATGAAAGCTAGCGCATGGTATCGGGAATTTAATTAAAAGAGAATAATGTATGAAGGTGTTGGTAACCGGAGCATCCGGGTTCATCGGAAAAAACATTTTATTAGCTCTCCCCGCTGATTGGAATATTACCGCCACATATTATAGGGATAAGTCTTTCTCTGATTTTCTAGTTAAACAAAATCTGACACATGTAAAACCTTTGCAGGTAGACCTGACAGATGGCGCGGCTTTGTCATCACTGGGTAATCATAGCTACGATGCTTGCGTTTATCTCGCTGCAAATGGAGACCCTGCTTACTCTGATCACGCCCCGATGGAAGACTTGCAATCAAACGCGGTAGCTTTGTTGAATGTAGTGACTACATGGAGTTTCGGCCATTTTATTTTTTTCTCTTCGGGGGCTGTTTATGATGGTCTGCAAGGTCCTGTTAATCCTGAAAGCCAATTGCGACCTGTTTTGCCTTATGCAATTTCTAAATGGACTTCGGAACGATACATTATGTACGCGTTGGAGAAAAAAAATATTAAGGATGCATCTATTTTAAGGTTTTTTGGGGCTTACGGTTCTTATGAGCCTGCAAGGAAAATTTACAACCGTTTAATTAGGCAATTTGCTTTTGAAAAGAACCCTCACTTTTTAATCCGTGGGGATGGTAATAACTTAATAGATGCAATGTATATTGAAGATACGGTGCGTGCTGTGCAGATGCTTTTAAAACAAGGCAAAAAAACTCAGGTAATGGATCTTTGCTCGGGGGCACCTTTTACTTTGAAAAATCTCGTTACTCAAGCGGCTAAGGAATTCGGCCTGGAAGTTGAAATTGATTATGAAGGAGAAGTTCCTGAGGCTATTGAGTTTCGCTCGAATGATCAAACTATGGAAAGGGAGTTTGGATTCAAACCCAGGGTCACTTTATCTGAAGGATTGCAGCGCTTTCATCAATGGTTAGTTTACGAAAAGTCTGAGGCAGGACTTTCAAGCCCCTTAACATAAAAGTTATTTATGGAAAACACGAAAGAAACCCAAGTTATAGACCAAGATGGGACCATTGTCATTCTTGGCGCTGGTCCGGCAGGTCTCGCATGTGCTCATAAATTGCTTTCCAATGGATTAAATAGGAAAGTAGTCGTTTTAGATCGAGCAAATGTACCGGGTGGAGCCGGCGCAAGTTTTAAGTGGAAGGGACATACTCTGGATTATGGACCTCATGCCTTTCATACTCGTGGGGATGAACCTGAAAGCCTGATCCGAAGTCTTTTTGTTGACAATCCTGAGTCATTAATAAGCGGCAGGAAACGAGTCAGTGTTTTTCTGAAAAAAAAGTTTTTCAAATACCCTCTGCAAATTAAAGAAGCGCTTTTGAAGTTCAATCCTCTTTTAAGCATAAAGATAATTTTAGAGTTTATGATGACCTTCATTATTCATCAACTTGTTTCGATTCCTATCGAGAGTTTTGAGGATTGGGGGCGAAAACGTTTCGGCTCGACCCTTTATAAAATAAGCTTTGGAGACTACACAAGAAAAGTTTGGAAAACTGACCCGAATTTGATTTCAAGGAAATTTGCTTCTGAAAAAATCCAAGGGTTTAGTTTTATGAACCTGATTAAGAAATTGTTGAAGATCGGTGGTCAGGTAACCGAACCTTACTATCAATCTGTGATCTATCATAAAAATGGTTCGGGCACGTTATATATGCGACTTGCTGAAAAAGTAAGGGCGCTGGGTGGTGTTGTTGAGTTAGAGGCTGATATTAGGCAACTAAAGTTGGATGGGGATAAGGTGAAAGAGGTTTGCTACTTTAAAAACGGGCAAATGCAAACTTTGGAAACAGATTTTCTGGTAAATACGATTCAAATGCCTGCCTTGGTTAATCTTTTTGGCAATCAAACACCTTTTATTGTTAGACACCACGCTGATAAATTGAAATATGTATCTTTGATACTTGTATATCTGGAGTTTGAAACGGATAAAATCGGCGATGACAGTTGGTTTTACCTGCTTGATAATGAGTTTGTTTTTAACCGTATCACGGAGCAGAAAAACCTGAGTCCGACTACGATGGAAGAGGGAAAGACAGTTTTGTCTTTTGAATTAACTTGCCGAGGAAGCGAGGAATATTGGCAAATGTCAGATCAGGAGCTCTACGATCTGGCTATCGCTGATTGTGAACGCATACCCAAACTAGCCAATAAACTATCGAAAGTTACGGATTTTACGGTTCGTAGAGCTCGGAATGTTTACGAATTGTACCTAAAGCAATTTGATTCTCACGCCGAAATAGTACTTGGGTACACAAAAAATATTGAAAACATTATCTCTATTGGTAGACGAGGCTTGTTTCTGCAGGGAGATATGCATCAGTCTGTGGAAATGGGGTTAAGCGCTGGTGATCTGATACAGAATATGAATAAAGATGCTTCAAAGTGCGGTGACTTGAAGGCAGAGTATTTAAATAAGTACGTAAAGTACCAGAACACTTGAACTGTTTCCAATAGGTTAGTTTGGGGTTTTGCGAAATAGATTAAAAGTATTGCTCGGGTTTTTTGAGCGGGCTTTATCAACCGGGATTACGCTCTATGCATGTTCTTGAAACAATTTTTCTGTTGCTAGTCGGGCTGCTGTATTTGTCCGTCATGGGATATCCGGCAGTCAAGCTTCTCTTGCCAAAGAATCTTTATGATGAGTACGGGCATATTATCATTCTGCCAACGGGATATCTGTTGTTTTGTCTTTGGTGTTTTAGCCTCTCGGGAAATTTTAATGTCCCTGCCGTATTAGCGACGCAAATTGTTTTTTATTCCATGCTGGTTTTTTCGTTGGGTGTTTTTATATACCACGCCCGAAAAAACTTTCAAGTTGAGATTGTTAGGGAAAAAATTGCGCAGGTTTTTATGCTCTGCGGTCCTCTGATTCTGGTGCTTCTGTGGCCGTTTTTTACTTACGGAGCGGATACTTATCTAGGTGCCGTGAACCCCGATTATTTTGCCGGACTCATCGATCATTACTTTCTCCTTAAAGGCCGTTCTGTTTCAGATTTTACCAGAGGAACAGATACCTATTTTCCAATTGACTATTTGGCGGGTTCCATTTCACCATCTGCACGGTTTGCCAGCGGTATGGTTGGAATTGGTTTTGAATCCATCCTTGGTATTCCAACGCGGACTGCACTAACTCTTTCCATAGCAATATTTATATTTTGCCTGCCACTTAGTGTTTATTTTTTCACAAGAACTGTTTTTGGCCTTGATGTGAATACATCCAAGATAAGCGCATGGCTTGCTGGTGTCAGTGGCTCTATTGGATTGAGCTACTTGTATTTTTATTTAGGGCAAAACTCAGGTCTTGCTGCGGTACCTTTGGTTTTTGCTGTCGGCTATTTACTTGTCAAGAACCCAAGCATTGGCATGATGGTTTTTTATACTTTCCTGATTAATGCTTTGATGATTACCTACTTGGGAATGCTTCCGTATGCGGGTGCTCCCGTTGTGGTATTTTTAATTTATCAGTTTGCAACCCGGCAAATGCCAGTTTTTAAATTCTCGAAACTTTTTGTTGGGCTTATTCTCATCAGCATCGTAATTAATTTTGCAATGTTAAGCTCACTTGCCAAAATGGTAATGGGTTGGGGGAATATAGTTGGGCAAACTCTCCAAGGCCAGTACTTTTTAGATTTTCTTACCGAAGCATTTTTCCCATATTTCCTGGGTGTTTCTGTTTATCCTTTTCACAGCTCATGGGTCTTTTCTCATTTTGGATCATCGGCAAGTGTTGTTCCTCACCTAATAGTTTTGCCTCTGGCTCTAGGTTTATTCATTTTTATTTCTGTATCACTAATCAAATGGATGAGAGAAGTAGAAGATAGGGGTAAAGTCATAACAGTGATTTCGGCGATTACAATTTATGCGCTGGTATGGTGGGTATACAGCTTTCAGAGACAATACGGTTATGCCGTTTTTAAAATGGCATCATGGGTTCAGTTTATTCTTGTCCCCATCGCAGCGTATGGGATATCTATTGCTTTAAAAAAACGTTCAGCCAAATTTTGGTCGGCAAATAATATTAAATGGGCTTTTCCTGCTGTTATTTATGTAGTGTTTAATATTGTTACTACAATCGAATATGGCATGAAGGGTATGGGGAAGGAACCCTTACTCGGGTCTATAATTAACAGTTATGAAATGACTGGAAACAGAGATTATTTTACGTTAAATGAGGATATCAAACCCTTTGTAAAGCCCGATGAATCCATAGGTCTTAACTTTGTTGTCAGCGTTCAAAATTACTGGATCAGCTATTACCTGAATAATTATAAGCTCTCTTTGTTGTCTCATGACAATATCCCAGGGGATGATGAAAACTTACCCGACGTTATTAATAATACTGTCATTGATTATTATGGCAATGTCGGGCGGGCAAAAAATATTTTCTTTCATGACGCAAAAGATTCTTTTTACCTGACATGGAATGAGCCTCATAGAAATAAAGATATTTCTATTACGGACTATAAAAACCCGCCGGTTTGGGAGAATGATACTTTTAGATTGTTTCGAGCGGATAATACGCCCGACTTTCTGGTGACGGGTAGGGGCTTTTACAGAATGGAGTATTATGACGATGAAATTTCCTATTGGCGTCCAAAAAGAATCAGATGGACTTCTCAGGGTGGCGAATTTTTTCTATTGCGTCCTTCTAAACCAAATAAGCCTTATCGTTTTATTTTTGATGGAAAAGCTGGCTATGGTCTTGAAGGGCCAAATAATAATGTCCGAAATATAGAGTTGTGGATCAATAAAACAAAATTTGATGAAGGAAAAATAACCAATTCTTCAAGGTTTATTTCAAAACCTTTTTATCCTGAAGAGGGGGCAAATAAAATTGTTCTTAAAGTTCTGGAAACTGTCAAGCCTTTAAAACGCCCATTGCCCTTATGGAATAAGGATGTTCCCTTTGATTACCGTCAGCTAAATTTAATGGTTTCTAATGTTCGGGTTGTCCCCGAAGGAGACCAACCTCTGACCCCCAAAGTTGAAAATTGTCAGCTCCCCTTGGAGGGAAACGAAATTCAAAGATGTGCTGTAGCGTACAACGGTATAAAAGTTGACCGATGGTTTGGTGGTCATGCCACTTTAGTCATAGATAAGGCCTCTAAAAAACTATCAAAAAATATTATTTTGAAGGGATTCGCTGCGGGAAATTTGGGGGTTGTTTTTCCGCATCAAGTAGAATTTATAGTTAACAAAAACACCTATACGAAATCTATAAATGCTGCGGGAGATTTTTTAATTGAACTTCCAATAGACGGAGTTAAGGAGAATATTGTTTCGGTAAGGATGTCCTCTCTAGCAAAACCTCCAGCTATGTCAGGAAAGATGGAACGATCAGGGGAAACAACGACTCAGCCTTACAGGTTGGACTCCATTTCGTTGAATTGATAGGTAGGCTGATAGTTTTAGGTGAGCTTAGTGAGGACCAGTTTGTGGGAAGCGGAAAATAAAGGGAATAATCGTAAGATGGGAAACTTGGCAATTTCATATTATCTACTTTTACCTTTTGTGTTGTTGCTCTATTCCTGCGCAGAAAAACAAAGAACTTTTATTGAATGCCCTGACTTTAACCTTCAAAGTTCCAGTGAGGTTTTAAAGGTTCCCACGATAAGTAGTTTGCCGTTTTCAAGGCGGAGTAATCCACAGGGTTTGACTGGGGAGAGCTTTTTGTTTCTCGCGGATTCAAAGTTTGACTATTCCGTTATGTTTTCACTCAAGTTTTTTAGGGTGGGAGAGTCTTCATCCAAGGATGAAGACATGGATTGTTTGATGGGGATGAGCCTTTCGATAAAAGAACCAGTGAGTGACTCCGATAAAATAATGGTTTCAGAGTTCTCTAATTTTTTACTACAAAAGAAAATACCAGAATCTATCGTAGCTATGATTCCGAAGGCAATGGATAAGAATGAGGGATACCATAACCTGGGTTATGTAAAGAAATTAAATATTTCTTCGGGCTACATACTTCAGCCTGCACGAGGAAAATTCTTTAAGGTAGATGTCGGAATCATGGATGCTTTAAACCAACAAAGCGAGAATTGAAAATGAAAATTTGGATATTTTTACCTGCTTATAATGAGGAAGAGTCTCTTGTTAATTTACTGCCCAAATTTAAAAAGTTCTTTTCTCAAGAAAGGCAGATCGATTACTCCATTCTAATTGTTGATGATGGTAGCTCAGATGGCTCTGTCAAGGTTGCCGAAGCAGCAGGTTCTGAAATGCCGATTACAGTTATCAAGCATTCCATGAACAGGGGACTGGGAGAAACTGAGCGAAGTGGCTTTGAATATATTGCAGAAAATGCCAATGAAGAAGATATAGTTATTCGTTTGGACTGCGATGACACCCACGAGCCGCAATATATTTCTTCCATGTTGGATAAGTTGGAGGAGGGATACGACGTGGTTAATACCTCGCGGTTTCAGCCCGGTGGTTATCAGATGGGTGTGAATGCATATCGCAGCTTTTTGAGCAGAAGTGCAAATGTATTTATGAAAATATTGTTTGGACTTACTGGGATGAGGGATTACTCATGTGGTTTTCGAGCTTATCGTATAAATAAAATAAAGAGAGCTGTAAAAGTTTTCGGTAACAACTTTTTGCAAATGCGTGGCTTTGGTTTCGCGTCCACACTTGAAATTATTATCAAGTTAAATTTACTTGGTTGCCGATTCGCCGAGGTTCCTTTTGGATTGAGGTATGACCAGAAAGTTACTGAAAGTAAAATGGTGAGCGGTACAACAATGTTGGGCTACATTGTTATGTCAGTATTATATCATTTGCCTTGCTCAGGTTGGCGGACCTATAAGAAAATACTTGGCGGATTGGGTGATAAATCTGTCGAAGAGGTGGCCGAAGAGTATTTAAAAATCAAATCAACAAAGTCTATACCATCACGGTTTGGTGCGTGATCTTCTACTTAATTAAGGGGCTCTAAATATGTGCGGTATTGTTGGGATTGTTGGGCCTGCCGCGAACCGGCCAGAAAATAAGCAGGTCGTTAAAAAGATGTTGTCGACCCTTGCTTACCGGGGGCCAGATGATGAAGGCTTAGCCGAAGGGGAAGGTTACCTTTTTGGCCATAGGCGTTTGGCCATCATTGATCGGGATCATGGCATACAGCCCATGCTTTCCGATGATGGAAAAACAATATTGATTTTCAATGGAGAAATATATAACTACCTGGAACTTCGGCAGGAATTAATCAGAGACGGTGTCCGTTTTAAGACATCTTCCGACACTGAAGTTTTGTTGCGTCTATATGAGAAGTATAAATCCGATGCCGTATTAAAACTGAGTGGAATGTTCTCTTTTGCGGTAATTGATGTGCGCACCAGTAATTTTTTTGCCGCACGGGATCATTTTGGGATCAAGCCCTTCTATTATTATGTTCTCCCTGATGGATCAATTATTTTTGCTTCAGAGATAAAAGCGATACTTTGTCATCCTGAGGTAAAACGAAGCCTAAACTATGAAGCATTACAGGAATACTTGACGTTTCAATTTTGTTTGTCTGATAAAACCCTTTTTCAGGGCGTCAAAAAACTTCTTCCTGCCCATCATCTAAACTATCCGATAAAGTCCAAAAATATTAACATAAATAAGTATTGGTCTATTTCTTATGAAATAGATACTCACCATACAAGCGATTATTTCTATCATAGGCTCAACCATTTAATACAGGATTCTGTATCCAGCCAATTACGTAGTGATGTTCCTATCGGAGCTCATCTCAGTGGGGGACTCGATTCGAGTATCATTGTT
>JAJDAV010000210.1 GCA_029261695.1 Nitrospinaceae bacterium
CATCTCTCATCGCAGCCGGTTTGAACTTTTATGAAAGCTTTGGTCAATCCTTGAAAATTTTTGACCGGAATTGTTCTAAAAATTCTCTTTTTATGGATGTCCGACATAACGATTTCGGTAGCATCTGATTTTTGCCAGGGACGATCTATATTTAATAGTTTGTTTTTTAGCAGTTTGGCAATATCCAGTTTGTCAGCGTTTCCAAGCACGACGTCCAGCCCTTGTAATTCTGCGGCTTCCTCTGGGTTCAACTGTGCATAACAACCTGTAAATACAACGAGCGCATCGGGATTGAGTGCTAGAGATTTTTTTACTGCCTGGCGCGAGCTGGCGTCACTTTTTTGTGTCACCGTGCAGGTATTTATGACATAGGCATCGGCTTTATCCCGTTGTCCAACCATGACAAACCCTTCCTTTTCAAGGAGAGTTTGCATTTCAGCAGTATCGTGTTGGTTGGTTCGACACCCCAATGTGATGCAGGAAACTTTCATGTGTTAAATCGGAGAAATTTTTAAGATAAAATAGAAAATGCAATTGTGAATTTTAATTATCTTTTATATTAGACCAGTGCGTGGAAATTAAGCAACCTGTAATTATGTGACTTTAAAAGGAAAACAAGTACTCGCTTGACCGGGTTAGTGGAGTTTGCTACTATCCACGCAATCAAGCCACGCCAAGCCCTGGGGAGGACGCCGCGTTAATTTCCTGGGATATTAATGAATTCTCCAAAAATGCAGAACACTCAAAAAAAAGTCCATACATTCCTTGAGAAATGGCTCGACAAATCCATTAAGCAATATGTCGGTGCGATGGATGAAAAAAACAACGGTCACCTCCACGAATTAATCATGGGAGGCATTGAAAAACCGCTTGTTGAGATCGTTTTAAAAGAAACCAATGGCAACCAGACACAAGCTGCAAATATCTTGGGAATCAACCGCAATACTTTGAGGAAGAAGATCGCGGAATACGAAATTAAATGCAAGAGCACGACCTAGCCGTTATCATCCTTGCAGCGGGTAAAGGCACCCGCATGAAGACCTCTCTCGCCAAAGTTCTTATACCTGTCGCAGGAAAACCCACACTTGAATATGTACTCGATGTAGCCGAAAGATTAAATCCCTCTAGAACTATTGTGGTTGTGGGCCATCAGGCAGACCGCGTTCAGGAAATGTTTGCCAATCGGGATATTGAGTTTGTTCTCCAGGAAGAGCAGTTGGGTACAGGACACGCAGCTCGCCAAACGGAGACGGCGTTGGCTGATTTCCAAGGCAATATTCTTATCTTATGTGGCGACATGCCATGTATAAAAACGGAAACCCTTGAGCAGCTGCTTAACCAACACAAGGGGAAGGCAGCAAAGTGCAGCGTTTTGACGCTTAAAAGTAAAGGAAGACACGACTTCGGTCGCATTATCCGCGATGCACAGGGCGGGTTTTTAAGGATTGTGGAACAGCGGGACGCTACGGACGCGGAGAAAAGGGTTGACGAATTCAACTCCGGGGTATATTGTTTTGATAAGAGTTTGTTTTTTAAAGCTTTATCCTCTATCGGTAATAGTAATGTTCAGGAAGAATTTTATTTGACCGATACGTTAGAATACTCAATGAAGAGTGGGTTTCCCGTGGCATCGGTGCAGACTGAGGATACCGATGAGATACTTGGGATAAATTCTCCCGATGACCTAAAGCGTGCAGAACAGTTGTTGGATAATTAAAACCCACCCGAAAAATAGAGCGTTTCCTTTCCAACCGGAATTTTCTTAATGAAAGCTATTATTTTAGCTGCAGGTAAAGGCACACACCTTACTCCTTTTTCAGACACTCGTCCTCAACCCATGATAGGTGTTGCGGGTCGAACCATACTCGATAATTCTCTAGAGTTATTAAAAAGTTCGGGAATCAATGACATTTTTGTTGTTGTCGGGCATAAGAGAGAAAAGTTGATTGAGGCACTGCAAGAGCATGATCATGATGGGCTGAATATCCATTATGTAGAACAAAAGCAGAGCCGCGGAATTGGCCATGCCGTAATGCAGGTGAAAAATAAAATTTCTCCCGGGGAATATTTTTTACTTTTGTATGGTGACATTCTTACTGCGGACAATATTTTCACCAAGATTCAGCAATCCTTTCACGCATTCAAAAGTTCTGTGGCTTCAATCTGTTTGCCGCCTTCAAATCAGCAGTTTGGGAATGTTTTTCTAAATGCGCAAATGGAGATCACAAAATTAATTGAAAAACCTAAAAGCAATAATCTCGGCAACTACGTTCTAGCCGGGGTATTCATTTTGCCTGCCTCATTCTTCCAATTACTGGAATCGAATGGAGGGTCTATGGAGAAGGCTCTTAAGAAAATGGTGGCTGGTGATGGTTTACGTGCATCTATGTGGGAAGACGAGTGGCTTGATGTGGTCCATCCCTGGGAAATATTAACGGCTAATAAAATGATAATGGACTCCTGGGAGCAATCATCTATTGCAAAGACTGCGACCCTGGAAGCCAATGTAACGTTGCAGGGAATAGTTAAAATTGAAGAGGGTGTATTGATCAAGGCAGGTGCGGTGATTGAAGGACCTTGTTCAATTGGTCGTGATAGTTATATTGGCAACAACTCCCTTATTAGAAGTTATACCTCTCTCGGAAGGAACTGCGAAGTAGGGAGTGGAGTGGAGTTGAAAAACTGCGTTGTAATGGACAATACACAAATAGGAAGACTTTCATTTATTGGCGACAGTGTGTTGGGAGAAAATGTCGATATCGGCTCTGGCTGCATGACCGTAAACCGCTCTGTCGATTGGAAACCTATATCCGTTAAAAATGGAAAAGGTCCTGTTTCTACAGGCATGTCCAAGTTGGGTGCCTTTCTGGGTGATGGTGTCGTGGTCGGCGCTGGAAATATGATTCAACCGGGTACGGTGGTGCATTCAGGGAAAATTATTCCCGCTTGCTATTCCGTAACTCATAAATAATAGATAAATATGTGCGGAATCAGCGGAGTGGTTGGGCTGAATAATATATCTGAGCTTCTTTTTGAAGGCATCAGAAATTTGGAGTACCGTGGTTATGATTCCTGCGGTGTGGCTCTGATGAACAAAACCCATCTTATAATTAAAAAAGATATAGGTGGGGTAGAAGAATTTTATCGTAAACATAATGTTCTTCAGCAAAAAAGTAATATTGGGATAGCCCATACACGATGGGCGACGCACGGAAAAGTAACTAAAGGTAATACTCACCCCTTCACATCTCGCGATGGTAACTTTGCTGTTGTTCATAACGGGATCATTTCTAACTATCGTCCATTAAAAAACAAGCTTGAAAAAGAAGGTTATAAGTTTTCATCAGAAACGGATACTGAAGTAATCGCACACCTGCTTGAGAAATTTTTCAAAAAAAGTAAGAATCCTGAAAAAGCATTGGTGAAAACTCTTAACATGATTGAGGGAACTTTTGCCTTAGCATTTATCTGCACTTATCTTCCCGGTCATATATTTTGTGCCAAGCGCGAATCGCCTTTAATGCTGGGAATTGGTGATGAAATAAAGTTCGTTGGCTCCGACTTCAATGCTTTTATTGACCACACAAAAAATGCGGTAATTTTGGATGATGGGGAATACGCTATTCTTTCGCGAGACTCTTATGTAGTTAAGAGTATTCTCAACGAAGAAGAAATTTCGAAACCTATTACGAAAATTGAATGGGATAGCGAGACATCTAAAAAAGGCGGTTATCCTCATTATATGCTCAAGGAAATTTACGAGCAGCCCCAGACCATTTCAAATGCACTTGATTTAGAGCCTTCTGGTCTCGATGATGTCGTTGATATGTTTGATAAAGCCGAATCTTCCTATTTTCTAGGGGTTGGCACTACATTTTATGTCGCAAAATATGCGCAATATATTTTTTCTGAATTGGCTCAGAAGTTTATCCCTCCCATCAGTTCTGATGAGTTTTTAAGCCTGGCAAATATAAATAAAAAGAGCTTGGTGTTTGCAATGTCGCAATCGGGTGAAACTTTCGATACGCTTTCAGCTTTGAAATATTCGCAATCGAAAGGTGCTAAAACAGCGGCAGTGGTGAATGTGATGGGCTCCTCTATTTCACGAATGGTGGATAAGGTTATTTTGCAAGGTTCAGGACCAGAGATCTGTGTAATCAGTACCAAAGCGGCATTGTCTCAAATGGTGGTTATGACACTGGTAGCTATGAAACTGGGGTTAAAGAATAAAGTGCTTTCTAAAAAGGCCTATCAAGAAAATTTAAAATCTTTAAAAGAACTCCCAGCGATCATTCAAGGGATTTTAAATGAGCGATCAGGTTTTATTCATCGCATTGCAAATAAATATTGTAAGAATAAAAACTGGCTCTATCTGGGGCGCGGAATTTATTATCCTATCGCTTTGGAAGCTGCTTTGAAAATGAAAGAAGTGGCCTATGTACATGCTGAAGGGATGCCAGGAGGATTTCTCAAACACGGTACGCTTGCTATGATTGACGATGACATTTCTTCCATTGTCTTTGTCCCACCAAAAGAGAAAAAAGATTTATATCAATCTACAATGCATAGCATCGAGGAAATACGTGCCCGATCTGGATTTGTCCTGGGAATCCATTTCACCGGACAAGGAAAAAACCACGATTTATTTAGCGAAGAGTTGATTCTTCCTAATGTTCCCACGCTGATTGCTCCACTGATTCAACTTGTTATTGGTCAGTTGTTTGCTTATTTTACTGCGACCTCTCTCAAAAGAAATGTTGATAAACCTCGTTCTCTGGCTAAATCTGTAACTGTTGGATAATTTATAGAACTATTTTATTGCCAGGGTTCTTTACCGTCTGCTACATTACTCCCTCCTTTTTTTACTCCTTTTATTAAGGTTCATTTATGTCTAATAGAATTTTGAATAGCGCCTTGACCATTGCAGGGTCTGATTCGAGCGGTGGCGCGGGTATTCAGGCAGACCTGAAAACATTCTCTGCGCTCGGTATCTTTGGTAAAACAATTATTACATCTGTGACATCTCAAAACTCTTTTGGGGTGCAATCTTCCTACGACTTGCCCGTCGAGGTAGTCGAGCAACAATTAAAAGCTGTTTCAGAAGATAAGAAATGTCAGGCTGTAAAAACGGGAATGTTGGGCAACGAAGAAACAGTTCTCCTGACTGCAAAAATGATTAGGAAGAACCGATTGAAAAATGTTGTTGTTGACCCGGTCATATTTTCCTCTTCTGGTAAGCGTTTGTTAACTCGAAGTGGAATAGAAACGCTTAAAGAATATTTGCTTCCTCTGGCCTCATTGGTAACACCCAATATAAAGGAAGCTGAAATACTTTCTGGGATAAAAATTAAAACTGAGTCGGATAGGAAGAGGGCAGCCAAAGCTATATTGAAATCCGGTGCACGCGCCGTATTAATTACCGGGGGCCATCTTAAAGGAAATCCTGAGGATTTATTGTTGGACAATAAAGGGATGAAAATATTTTCATCTGAGCGGTTTTCAAAAGCAGACATTCATGGAACGGGTTGCGTGTTTTCCGCAGCAATTACGGCAGAACTGGCAAATGGAACACCCCTGCGAGAAGCAGTGCATAATGCAAAAGAATATATTGGGAAAGCGATTCAAGGTAGTGTGGCATCGGGTAATGGTGTTTCATGTGCTGATCCCCTCGCTGAAATGTATCGGGAAATTGAAAAATCAAAATTGCTTTGTGATTTAGAAAAAGCCCTTGAGATTTTTAAAAGTGAGCGGATTGGTAATTTGGTTCCAGAAGTTCAGACCAATATCGGATTAGGATTGAGTAACGCCAAAAGGCATGAAGATGTTCTGGCTCTTCCTGGTCGCGTTATAAAAAATGGAGAAGATATTTTTACTGGAGCTCGTCCTCAGTTTGGGGGGTCTCGCCATGTTGCTAATATCGTGTTGACCGTAATGCAGCACGACCCTGAAATGCGGGCGGTAATAAATATAAAGTATACAGATGCCTTGCTAAGAATCTGTAAGAAGTTGCGGTTTGAAATAGCTTCTTTTGATCGTGCAAAGGAACCCCAGAAGGTGAGGGTTCGTGAAGGGTCTTCGCTCGAATGGGGGACGGAAAAGGCCATAACGGGTTATGGCTCTGTTCCTGACATTATTTATGATTTAGGTGGGATAAGAAAAGAAGAGATGATTCGGGTTATTGCCGAAGATATGCCATCTCTGATTGAAAAAGTTCTGGCTATTCACCGCTTATACAAAAAAGAAGTATAAAAGAATGACTAGTTTATAGCAGCGTTTTGTCTACCAGAATCTTCGCCCCAGTTTTTAAATTGTCGATCCATTCTTGAAAAGCCTGGCGACTTTTTTCAATTTTGATTTTGTTTGTAATTTGTTTGATCTCTTCACTATCGGGTGCGCCGGCTTTTTCTATGTCTGCTAATTTATAGAGATAGTAGCGGTCGCGGACTTTTGCTGAACTGTAGTCTCCGATATTCATGGTAAAAGACTTTTCTTTGATTTGTTCGATGTTGCCCACGCCTGGAATAGATTCGACTTTACTGAAGAAAGGAGTGTTTCGAACACTAAGATCGTAACCCTCGACTATTTTCTCAAGGTTCTTTTCTTTGGCTAGACTTTCTTTTAGTTCTTCAAATTTCTTCAAAGTAGCGGCTTCATCGTTGGATTCTATTAAAGCCTCTCTCACCTTTTCTTCGACTTCGCTCAATTCTGGAATGTAAGCAGGCTTGTCTTCAACTACTTTTAAAATGTAAGAAACCTCTGGTGTAATAATTGGTTCGCCAACTTTGTTTTTTTCAATGCTAAAGGCGGTGTTGAAAAACTCAGGCTGATTGCCAATTTCAGGGATAATATGGCTCTCTCTGGAAAAGAAAGGGGTTTGCGCAGTTTCTAAGCCATGGCTTTGGGCCGCTTTGCTCAAGCTATCATCTTGTTGCGCGGATTGATGGGCACGTTTAATAATTCTTTTTACCCGTTGCCGGGCTTTTATTTCTTTTAGAGATTGAATAATTCCATCTTTGACTTCGGAAAGAGGTTTTATTCTTTTCTTCTCTACGCTTTCAAGCTTGATAATATGATAGCCAAAAGGGCTTAAAACAGGTTTGCTGATTTCTCCTGGTTTTAATTTGTCGAGCGCTTTTTCAAATGCAGAAACCATGGTTCCTTTTGGGAACTCTCCAAGACTTCCTCCATTAGCACCTGATGCTGGATCGTCGGAAAACTTTTTAGCCACCTCACCAAAATCGGCACCTTTATTTAATTTTTCTAAGAGTTCATTCGATTTTACTTTGGCTTTCTCTTCCGCTTGTTTCTGTTTCTCTTCTTCCGGTATGTCGCCCTCAATGTCTGAAGGTTTCAAGTGTGTGAGGATATGGCTGGCCTGGTATTTTTTCTTAACATTAAAATCGGCGATTTTAGTGTTGTAATAGTCTTCTATATCTTCTTCTCTAGGCTCAATTTCCGCCTGATATTTTTTAGGCTCTACTTTTATATATTCGACGCGGATTTGCGCAGGAATTTCGAAATTGGTTTTATTAGCCTGAAAATATTCTTTCAAGGCTTGGTCGGTGATTTTTAATTTAGATTTAAAGTGGTCGCTTGTAAATCTTACGTATTCCAGCTTCACCTTGCCTTCTTGACTACTAAACTCTTCCAGGATTTCTGATTTTGATACTTTGGCGTGTGTGCGAAAGATTTTTTCTAGTTTGTCCAATAAAAGGGTTTCGCGCTGTCCTTCTTCAAACTCCCCGGGGGTCAATCTTTGGCTTTTTATATAATTTCTATAGGCCGTATCATTAAACTTATTGTTGCTCTGAAACGCCGGCAGTCTTTTAATATAAGAAATAACTTCTTCGTTGCTTACTTGGATATTTTGTTTTTCTGCTTCTATGAGAAGAATCTTTTTCTGGATCAATGCTTCCAAAGCCTGGTTTTTTAAATCCAGCTTTTTAATCATGTCATTAGAAAACTGGTTTCTAAATTGTTGGCGATAAAAGTCTACGAGGTTGTTGAAGGTTCGTTCGTATTCTCCTTGCAGGATTTTTTTTCCATCTACTGAAGCGATGACACCGCCACCTCCACTGGAAGATCCCCCCATTCCCCACGAATAAAAAATTGTACCAACAAAAGCAAAAATAATTAACCAGAGGATGGCTTTAATCATCCATGAATCAGCGTGCTCGCGAATTATACTTAGCATTAAACCATCCCGGACATGTTCGTTTATAAAGCCCTTTATACTATAAAAGGCCAAAGAGAATCGCAAGCCATTATTATGTAATTGTTTTTCGCGACGAGCGTTCCATCCAAATACTTCTAAAGGTATTCCTGAAAGTGGTCCTTATCTATGTAGAAGTGGCTTTTATCTTGCAATTCGTGCGACCCCTTGTTATAAAGTAAGTTGAGAAAAAACAATTAGTTACATAACTTAACTGAAACTAAAAGAAGGTAGTTGCAGTGTTAAATTTATTTTGGGATTTGTTTTCAAACGATTTGGCAATTGATTTGGGGACGGCTAATACTTTAGTGAACGTCAAGGGGCAGGGCATTGTTTTGCGTGAGCCTTCAGTCGTTGCTATTAATAGCACCACTAAGGAAGTCATGGCTGTAGGAGAAGAAGCCAAGCAAATGCTTGGAAGAGCTCCTGGAAGTATTACAGCTATTCGCCCTATGAAGGATGGTGTCATTGCACACTTCGAAGTTACAGAAAAAATGATCAGTAACTTTATTCGCAAAGTCCATAACAATAGAAAAACATTAGTTCGGCCCAGAGTTGTTATCGCGGTCCCATCCGGAATAACTCAGGTTGAAAAAAGAGCGGTTAGGGATTCCGCTGAATCTGCTGGCGCTCGTGAAGTGTTTCTGATTGAAGAGCCAATGGCTGCTGCTATAGGGGTAGATCTTCCTGTTCAGGAGCCTACAGGAAATATGATCATCGATATAGGTGGCGGAACAACGGAAGTGGCTATTATTTCCATGTCTGGAATTGTTTTCAGCAGGTCGGTGCGAATTGCCGGTGATGAAATGGATGAGGCAATCGTTAACTATATTAAGAAAAAGTATAACCTGTTGATTGGTGAACGAACAGCTGAAGAAGTGAAAATCTATCTTGGCTCTGCCTATCCATTAAAGAAGCGGATGACGATGGAAGTGAAGGGAAGAGACTTGGTCGCTGGTATTCCTAAAACACTTATAATTTCTGACGAAGAAATTCGAGAAGCGCTCACCGAAACTTTTGGAACAATTGTTGAGGCAGTAAAAATCGCTTTGGAGCGTACGCCTCCGGAGTTGGCTGCTGATATTGTTGATAAAGGAGTTGTGGTGGCGGGTGGCGGTTCACTAATAAAAGGTTTAGATGTTTTGCTTAAAGAAGCGACGGGTCTACCAATAACTCTTGCGGTAGATCCTCTTTCAGCAGTAGCATTAGGGGCCGGTAAAGTACTGGCTGATCCGAAGTTGCTGAGAAAGGTTACCATTTAGCAGTGCCCAACAAGGGACCTAAAGGAAGAAAAAATATAATTCTGGTTTTTTCCATTTTACTGTTTTCTTTGGCTCTGATGAGTTTAAATGCCAAACAGGAAAAGGAAATTTCCTTCCTCGACTCATTTGCGGGTCTCATTCTTTCCCCATTTCAAAACCTCTTCACACAAACAGTTCAAGGCATTTCTGATGGAATCAATCACTATTTTGATCTTGTTGATGTGTCTAAAGAAAACGAGCGACTTCACCTGGAAGTGGAGAGGCTTGTAAATGAAAAAAATGATCTGATCGAACGAATTTCCCGTCAAAAACGTCTTGCTGGTTTAATGGCTTATCAGGATGACCGGAAGAAGAAGTCACTGGTTGCTTCCGTAATTGGTAGAGATGCAACGCAATGGTCCAAGGTCGTTTTTATCGATAAAGGGACGCGAGATGGTGTGGAAACTCATTTTGCTGTGGTGACTAATTCCGGTGTCATTGGCCAGATAATTCATGCGGGTCCCACAACTTCTAAAGTTTTATTGACCATTGATTCACGCAGTGCGGTTGATTCTATTTTCCAGGAAAGCCGTGTTTCGGGGGTTGTTGTTGGTACGGGGGAAGAACACTGCATTGTAAAGTTTGTCCCGAACACGGCTGACATTAAAGTAGGCGACCGAGTCCTCTCTTCAGGATTGGGTGGAGTATTTCCCAAAGGACTGATTGTCGGAACGGTTTCTCAAGTTGTCAAAAAAAAACAAGGATTGTTTCAGGAAATCCTACTTACTCCTAGTTCAGATTTGTCTAGGTTGGAGGAAGTCCTTGTTTTCCTTTCTTGATTGATAACATGTATTACGTCGCGCAAATTCTAATTGTTGTTATTTTATTTTCAATCCAAACCACGTGGTTGAAAACCTTTTCCATTGGAGGAGTGGTTCCCGACCTTGCTTTAATTTGGGTGGTTTATTGTGGGGTTCATTGCTCACGGGCAATGGGTATAGGTTCTGGTATTGTGACTGGGATGTTGCAGGATAGCCTTTCGGGAGGCCTGCTTGGCGTTAATACTTTGTCTAAAAGTTTTATTGGTTTCTTTTTTTCTGCTCTAAAAGATAAGTTTTTTGTGGAAGGTGTGATCCCAATCGCATTTTTTCTGATTTTATCTTCTTTGTTTGATGGTCTGGTGTTTTATTTTTCTATGAATACTGTTTTGGAAGGGGAGGTCGCACCCAGCTTTTTTTACCAGTCATTACCTGCATATAGTATTTATAATGGAGTAATAGGGCCGGTTATATTTTTAGTTCTGAATAAGATCAATAGCTGGTTGAAGTCGAAAACGGGTAATCCTCATATGACTCGAGCTAATTAAATATGTTTCGCCACGGTACAGAGACCAACGACACAATTAAAAAAAAGATTCGTGTTTTTACCATTCTGGTAATTTTTGCGTTTCTTTGTTTGTCTATGCGGATTTGGTATTTGCAAATTTTAAAATGGCAATATTTAACCGGTCTTTCAGAAAATAATCGGGTGCGAATGGTAAGTCTTCCGGCTTATCGAGGAGCAATAAAAGATCGAAATGGAGAAACTCTTGTTAGCATTCGTCCTTCATTCAACCTTTACATAACGCCTGAAGATGCCAGCGATGCAGAATCTTCTCTTGATTTGCTTGCAAAAGAAATTAAATTTGACCGAGATGAGTTAAAGAAAAAAATTCGTAGGGAAAAATCTTTTAAGGATATTTTGATAAAAGCGGATATTGCTCGCGAGGAAGTCGCATTTGTTGAGGAAAATAATATGCGTCTTCCCGGAATAAAAATTAAAGCGGAGCCATTAAGAAATTATGTTTATAAAGAATTAATGTCTCATGTTCTTGGATATCTGGGCGAAATTTCTAAATCCAAACTGAAGAGTTTAAACAATTCATCCTACAGCCAAGGCGACTTTGTTGGCAAAAACGGATTGGAAAATGTCTTTGAATCAACATTGAAGGGGGAAAAAGGGAACAAAGAAGTCGAAGCAGATGTTTCTGGAAGAGAACTTAAAACTTTGCGTAAATTACCCTCAGGAAGTGGCAATAATTTAGTTCTTACGCTTGATGTGAAAGTTCAGCAGGAACTTGAGAAAGCGATGGTCAGCACTCCTGAAAAAATCATGAATGGGTCTGTCGTTGTGATGAAAGTGCAGACAGGAGAGATTCTAGCTATAGCCAGTAAGCCCTCTTTTAACCCAAATGAGTTTGCGGCAGGGATAACACCTGAAAATTGGAAGAAGTTAATTAATGATGAAATGCATCCCCTGCAAAATAGATCTATCCATAGCCAGTATCCTCCCGGCTCCGTTTATAAAGTTGCTGTTGCTTATGCGGCTTTGGAGGAAGGCGTGGTCACCCCGGAGACAACTATTTATTGCCCAGGACATTTTAAACTGGGCCGTGGTAGGTATCGATGCTGGAAGAAACAAGGTCATGGGGCCGTAAATCTGCACGATGCCTTAGTGCAGTCGTGCGATGTTTATTTTTATACTGTCGGTCACAGAATGGGGATCGACACTCTGGCAAGGTATGCTAAAAAACTTGGTTTAGGCGTGCCTACAGGTTTAGGGCTGAGTCGCGAGAAAAGTGGCCTTGTTCCAAGTACCCAATGGAAATTAAAAAACAGGAAGCAACCCTGGTTATTGGGAGAAACTATTTCTGCTTCCATTGGGCAAGGGTACAACCTTGTTACCCCCTTGCAACAGGCAAACATGATGGCTGCGGTTGCAAATGGTGGAATGCTACTTAAACCCTATCTTGTTAAACGAATTGAAGAGCCTGGTGGCAAAACAATTAAAGAGTTTTTTCCTCAAATTAGAGGGAAAATTACTGGCAACCCCGAGAATATGGAGATCATCCGAAATGCCTTACGCGATGTGGTGAACGGAACCCGAGGGACGGGTAAAAAGTCTCGATTAAAGAACGTCGTTGTCTCTGGTAAAACGGGAACCGTGCAGGTGGTTCGAATGAAATCCAATGAAGAATTAGAAAAAGAAGAGGAGATTCCTTATAAATATAGAGACCATGCTTGGTTTGTTGCGTTTGCTCCCTATGAAAAACCAGAAATTGCGGTAGCAGTGTTGGTAGAACATGGAGGCCACGGTGGTGCGACGGCAGCACCCATCGCGCAAAAGATTTTCAAAAAATATTTTGAGTTATACCCACCTAATCCTGCCCCATAATTTGGGTTCCATCCCAACTTACAGCCCCAAATACTCCACCCTTGATGATGGTTTTTCCTTGAAGAAAGACTCAAAATTCAGTACTTTATCCCCTCAATCTAAAAAAATAATATATTGTGGCTTAATGTTGTCATTTTCTGCGGTTTATACCTCATTTTGAGAGGGGTTCAGGCCGAAGAATACTATGCAACCCTAACATTTGGAACAACAGCGTATGGCTTATAAGAAAGAAGAACTTCCCTTGGTGATGGGCCAAAAAGTTACCATTACGGTGCGAGGCGAAGTATTCAGCGTCTTAGTTCGTGGCTGGCGTAAAGGACAATATATTATTCTGGATCTTCCCAGGGTAGGTGTTGAGGATTTTAGGATTGCACCGCAAACTGGAATACAATTGCATTACACCAAAGAGGGTTTATTTGTAAATTTTAAATCAACATCCATTCTCTCATTTGTTCAGGCTATAACGCTTTTAATCATCGAATACCCACGTACATTTGATACCCATAACCTTCGTAAGAATGAAAGATTTAAGGCCAACATTCCAATTCGGTATTTCTATGAAGAGGACGGTCAAAGAGTTGAAGGTTTTGGGATCATCCGAGATGTCAGTTCGAGCGGAATATTGTTCACTCACACAAAACAGTTAGCAAAAGACAATAGGCTGACTTTAGATTTTGACATTCCCCATTGCGGAAACGTCCAAGGCCAGGTGGCAGAGATCAGGAATTTGCGCAAAAATCCTAAAAGCGAAACCTCACCTTTTGTGACGGGGCTTAAGTGGCGTGATATTTCGCCTGCCACAGAAGCCAGCATTACGAAGTTCGTGCAATCTCGGTTAGCTGACCGGAGAAATGATCCACGCTAAATTATCCTGCGATTATATTTAAATCCTTAGCCCGCAATTTTTTTAACCGGTCTCTTAGTTCTGCAGCTTTTTCAAATTCAAGGTTTTTTGCTGCGGCCAGCATTTGTTTTTCCAGTTTGGAGATCAACTCCAAAACAGGCACCCCTGATTCATAATTTTCTTCTTCTTCCGCCACGGCCAAAGCCATTTCATCAACTTCTTTATATTCCATGCTAGCTTGAATAGATTTTTTGATAGAGGCAGGAGTGATATTGTTTGCCTTGTTGTATTCCA
>JAJDAV010000211.1 GCA_029261695.1 Nitrospinaceae bacterium
ATTTCATCGCCTAGCAATACTTCACCATTATGGCGACCAAACTCCACCTTGAAATCGACCAATCGAATTTTTCGTTCTTTAAAAAAATCAACCATCAGTTTATTAATTTTTAGTCCTTCTGACTTTAAAATATCGACTTCTTCTTTAGTGGCCCAACCAAAGATATCCACATGGCATTCGTTAATCATTGGGTCGCCCAACGGATCGCTCTTATAAAAGAATTCAAGAATTGGTTTTTCATTAAATTCTCGTCCTTCTTCAACCCCCAATCGTTTGCATAGGCTTCCTGCTGCAACATTTCTAAGCACGACTTCTACAGGTATGATATCCAAATTTTTTACAAGCATTTCCCGGTCATTCAGGTTTTTTACAAAATGCGTTTTTACCCCATTCTCTTCCAGATACTCGAAAATCCGGCTGGACATGTGGTTGTTCATAACCCCTTTATCGACGATCGTTCCCTTTTTTTTTCCGTCAAATGCGGACGCATCATCTTTAAAGTATTGAATCAACAAATCAGGATCAGATGTTTTGTATAAAATTTTGGCCTTACCCTCATAAAGCTTTTCTAATCGTTCCATAATGGTCTCTTTATTTTTTAAATATTCGTTTAAAAATTATATCCACGTTTTTGAATTGGGATTTTAAATTAAATATCTTTTCAATTTCTCGCACACTCAATAATCCACGAATTTTTTTATCCTTTTTAAGTAGGCTTAGAAAATCTTTGCCTTTTGTCCAAGACTGCATTGCATTGGTCTGCACCAGCTTGTAAGCCTCTTCACGCGTTATCCCTTTGTCAACCAATGCCAACAACACACTTTGCGAAAAGATAAGCCCCTCGGTCTTTTCTAAATTGCGCATCATATTTTCGGGATAGACAATCAAATGCTCCATCATTTTTGTCATTTTCTTTAACATATAATGGATAAGGATTGTACCATCCGGCCCAATTACCCGCTCAACTGAAGAGTGGCTAATATCTCTCTCATGCCAGAGAGTCATGTTTTCCAAGGCAGCAAAAGCATTCGACCGCACCACGCGTGCCAGGCCAGACATTTGCTCAGACACCACGGGGTTTCTTTTATGGGGCATAGCAGAAGAGCCCTTTTGCCCAGCGGAAAAAAATTCTTCTACTTCGAGAACTTCTGTTCTTTGCAGGTGGCGAATTTCTGTGGCAATTTTATCAATTGTTCCCGCCACAATCGCCAAGGTGGTAAAAAATTCTGCGTGCCTATCTCTTTGAATAATCTGAGTAGAAACCGGGGCTGGCTTCAACCCCAGTTTTGCGCAAACATATTCTTCCACTTCTGGATGGATGCAGGCGAAGGTTCCAACCGCACCGGAAATCTGCCCATAGGAGATACTTTGCCGAGCACGTTTGACACGTTCAATATTACGACCGACCTCTTCATACCAATTGGCTACTTTTAACCCAAAAGTAAGAGGCTCCGCATGAATACCATGCGACCGTCCCATGGTGGGCGTCATTTTATGCTTCAAAGCCTGGGTTTTTAATACCGCCTGAAATGCCTTCAACTCTTTTAAGATAAGAGTAGATGCCTGCTTCAACTGAACTGCCAGAGCCGTGTCAAGAACATCGGAAGAAGTCATCCCCAAGTGCATATAGCGAGCCGAGTCGCCGACATATTCTGCCACACAAGTGAGAAACGCAATCACATCGTGCTTAACCTCTCTTTCAATTTCATCAATACGCTCTACATTGAAATCAGATTTTTCCTGGATATCCTTCAAGGCCGATTTTGGAATTTCCCCTCGCTTGGCTAACGCTTCACAAGCGAGCACCTCAACTTTCAGCCAGATTTTAAATTTGTTTTTCGGCTCCCAGATGGAAGCCATTTCAGGAAGTGTGTAACGTGGAATCAAAGTAAAATACCCCTTAAAAAAGAAATAATCCCTGAAAGGCCAAGAGAAAATTCATTAATATGATATAAATGTTCGCATATATTAAACGCAAAATTCAGGTAAATCAATATATGAACAAAACATTAAGTGTATGCTTTGTATGTCATGGAAATATTTGCCGTTCCCCACTTGCGCAAGGCGTAATGGAAACTCTTGTAAAACAGGAAGATTTGGGGAAATCCATTCTAGTAAGCTCAGCCGGGGTGAGCGCATGGCATGTTGGCGAACCTCCAGACACTCGAATGCAGGAGACAGCACAACAGAATGGTATTTCTCTTAACAGCCTGGGCCGACATTTTCAAAGCCAAGATTTCAAGCAAATGGATCTCGTATTGGCCATGGACCATAGCAACTTCAACACCTTAAAATCGCTTCGACCTATTGCGGAGACTCAAGACAAGCTCTTTTTATTCCGCTCATTTGATCCTCAAAACAATGGCGACCTTGAAGTCCCAGACCCCTATTATGGCGGAGATAAAGGGTTCCAACTCGTCTACGAAATGGTTGAGAGAACTTGCCCTAAAATTTTAGAACACCTTAAAGCAAAACTCGACTCGTGAAAGACGAGTTAAATGAATTGTTGGAGCCCATATTTGGGGCCACCATTGAATCGTCCTATCCAACAGGCGGGGGAAGCATCAACCAAACTCAGGTGCTGAAATTAACCAATGGGGAACGTGTTTTTATGAAACAAAACTCGAATCCGCCCAGCGATTTTTTTTTGGCCGAAATTAAAGGACTGCAGCTGCTTGCTCAGGCCAAAAATGGACCAAGAATCCCCAAACCCGTTGCAGTTCAATCCGGTCCTCGCCCTACGTTTCTATTATTGGAGTACATCGAAAACTCATCTGAAGACAATAACTTCGCAGAACGCCTTGCGCTATCACTGGCTGAACTTCATCGTACGACCCAGGAAAATTACGGGTTGGAATACGACAACTATATAGGAAGCACACCCCAGAAAAATTCTCTACATAAAGATGGGGTACAATTTTTTCGAGATCAGCGAATCGACTTTCAAAGAAAGCTTGCCCGCCAAAAAGGCTTACTGCCTTCTTCTATAGATAAAAAGCTGGATTCCCTTTGTGACAATCTGAAAAAATTTTTGAATCTATCTGGAGAGAAACCCGCACTGATACATGGTGACCTGTGGTCTGGAAACTATTTTCCCGACTCCCAAGGCATGCCCTGTATTTTTGATCCTGCCGTCTATTATGGATTACGCGAAGCAGATTTAGCTATGACAGAATTGTTTGGAAGACTGCCGCAAAAATTTTATGATGTTTACCATGAAACCTTTCCTATGAACCCCGGCTATTCAGAAAGAAAAGACCTGTACAATTTATACCATCTATTAAACCACCTGAACCTTTTCGGCAGTTCCTATTTATCATCAGTACAACAGGTGTTACAACGCTATATAAACTAGGTGGGGGGACACCGCTGGAGGCTGAGGCAGAAGGGCTATGTCCTGAAGAAATGTTTGCAAGCTAATAGTAAAAGGCCAGACGATGTTTATTAGGTTGATGGCCATAGACCCATTAACCGCGGCGGTACGCCGCTAGAATCCACCGCCGATTTTAGCAATGAAGGTATTGAGTTCCCGTTCTACAGGACCGTCCCAGTTTTTCATTTCATTAGTCAAAGTGGTCAACACCGCTTTACCTTCGCTGATTTCCAGAGCATCTGCAATACTAACCAGAATTCGAGTGCCATACCTTTCAACAAGCTCATGCTCTTCCGCAGCCCTAAATGCTACATCCGAGCCAAGTATCATGGCCCAAGCCTGAATCACCGCTACCTGGGCAGATTCTCTAAAACGTAAGGACTCCAATCTTTCCATATAAGTTTCAGCATCGATTTCGCCGGCTTCAAATTTTTCGATCAATTGCTGAAGGTTATCTTCCTTCGATTCGACCTTCTGAAAAATATATTCAAAAAACTTGGCTTCAAATTTTTTCAATTCCCCTATGTTCCAGGGACATTTGAATTCTGACTCGATATCACTTGCTGATTTTCTAGCTTCTCTTTCAATCTTATAAAGACAGGCAGGGCATCTTTTCCCAGAATCGTGATTGAATTCACTGCCACAAAAGCAAGGAGCCAAAACACTCTGAAAAGCAAGCGCCAAAGCCTCTTTCTTTAGACCTATGACTTCGCGAAAAGCTACCCTCACAGGGTTTGCGCGTGACACAATGACGTGATTGGAACAACTCGAACAATAAATGTGGTAGGCGGCTTTATCTTCTTCCGGCTCAATCAAAGGCTCAAAAGTACCGGGACAAAGAGTGCACTGCACTTCTTTCTGAAATGTATCAACCATTCACAAGTTCCTTTGTAGAGTTTATTACCTTTAAAACAGGGAGTCTCTTAGATTAGATGAAGAATATTAGTCAAGGTTCTAAATAAATCTCCTGCTTATGGCAAAAAAAAACCCATGACCTTTTCAGGCCATGGGTTTGATGTTTGTTCAAGTGTTTAGCCTGCGTAAGCTTGTCCCAGAGCTGCAGCCTCGCCTGCCTCGCCTCCCCTAATAACCTGACCGGTGGTCGGGTCAACCGGGAACATGGTGATCGCATTATGGGTACTACATACCACTTTGCAAAGGTCGCACCCTTTACAACGCGGCTCAATTACGATGGCTTTTTTTACAGACTCATCCAGCATAATGGTATCTGCTTCAGGGCAATACATGATACACAGTCGGCAACCTTTTTCCGCGATACATTTTTCGTTATCTACCCAAGCTATGTTATACACTCGAAAATTCTCCTCTATCTAAAAATAAAAAAGGTTAACACCTAAAACCGACTCTTCCCACATAAACAATTAGACTTCTACAAGTTGCAAGTCCTGCGTTTTAGCCCACTCAGAAGCGAGTTCATGCCCCTTGATGATGGTGTCCATATTAGCTTTAAGTAACATCTCTTTTTTCGCGTACTTCTTTTTAATCGCTTCATCAAGAGTTGCCGTACCACCAGAAGCTACATATCTTTTCCCAAAACGATCCTGAAGAGCGCCATCCAGCGCGTCTAGGCTTACAATATTGGTCACACCAGCACAGGCACCAATCATCGCCATGTTGGTGGAAAGCTCGGTTTTACCGATTTCCAGAGCCAACTTGGTCGCATCGTGGTTGAGCACTGCAACATTGAGGTCTGACAGCGTTTTATGATCTTCATCACTCAGAAGATCAGCGCTGGTGTTGATAATGACTAGGCCATTCTCCTTGATCCCAGAATAAAACGGAGCCGTATAACTTTTCTGCATGGTAATTACCTGAGGGTGGAACACCATAATGACATCAGGGAATACCAGCTCCCCACGGTCATAAATACGCTCTGTTCCAATTCTCGCATAACTTTCTGCAGGCGCGCCCCGCTTTTCAGCACCAAAGAAAGGATTAGAGATGGAGAACTTTCCATCCTTATTAGCAGCCATAGCTAAAAGATGCGCAGCCGTTACCGCTCCTTGCCCGCCCAAACCCGAAATCCGGATATTCATCCTGCTCATAGTTTTTCCACTCCTATTTCTTAAGCGTTAACCGACTTTTTAGCTTCTTTAGCCGCTTTTTTTCTAGCTTTGGTTTCTTCTTTGATGGAGTCCAAAAGCTTTTGAGCTTCATCCGTTATGTATTCTTTCTGAACAAACCGACCGCCAATAGCTTCGGATTCTTTCATCTCATCCAAGCCTTCCATGCTCTGTTTACCAATCTCAAGAATACACGGAGTATAAAGTTGTACAAATGTGGGGCCTACTTCACGCGCTATAAGAACAGCATTTTTAATAGCCTGCTCAACACGGTTAGGCTTACTAACTGTCAACAACGCGACATAAGCACAGCCTGCCTCGCGGGCAATTTCTGGCAATCGGACTTTTTCGAAGTTCTTGCCTTTCGGAGCCATCTTAGCAACAAAGCCTTTTTGCATCAGGCCACTTTCCTGACCACCGGTATTTGCATAGAGTTCATTATCAAAACAAATGGTGGTGAATTTTTCCTGGCGAAACCAAGACTGCATTGTCATATCTAGCCCGATATCAACCGTTGCACCATCACCTGCGAGAACCACAACATCTTTTTCAACATCCGGAAAACGAGACTTCAAGGTTCTCTTCAAACCAGATGCAATTGCATTTTGATTTCCGAAAAGAGAATGGATGTTGTGCACAGCAACATGAGGAAACACAAGACTGGTACAGCCAGTAGAACCAACAAATACCGTATCTTCAGGTGCCGGCAAACTAGCCAAAATATAACGGAAAGCGATGGACTCAGGACAACCTGCACATAAAGAATGCTGTTCGATCAACTCTTTGGAGGAACCAATGTCCTTCCAACCGCGATCCTGATCACCAAATGTAGCTGATTCAACCAGCTCCTGATACTCTGGCGGCATTACATCAGCCAGATCTTCACATAAAACGATCTTTTCTTTACTCATAAATTCCCCTTTAAATTTAATTCCCGTATGGGAAAAACTTAATTAATTTTAATTGGTCTAGCCAAGAGTTCCTCGAGCCGCAACTTCCATTCCCAAATGCTTTTTGATCTCTTCAACAATAACTTCAGAAGGCATGGTCATTCCGCCTGCAACATGCGGCCCGACATAAACTCTCTCGTTATCTGGGATATTGGCTTTTATTTCACGGGCTAACCATCCGGCGACATTAAACTCTGGAACAAAAATATGCTTCGCATTTTTGGTCGCTTGCCGAACTTCCTCGTACGGGAAGGGACGAATGGTTTTAATCTTAACTAGTCCTACCTTGACACCTTCTTCTTCAAGAAGTCGAATTGCTTCCCGGCTCTGCGATACCGCAGTTCCAGAACCTACAATAAGAATCTCACGATCAGTGTTCTCTTCGTCAATCAAACCATCCAGAAGAGGAATGGTGTGCTTGCGAGAACGTTCAACCGCCGCTTTAATTTCCTGCTGCCAGGAAGCATGGGTGGCGTAACTGATGTAATTGGATTTCATAACAAATGGGTCGCGCATCATACGAATCGGCGCGGTTTCCATATCCATAACCGGTTGTGGATTTCTGTACGGGTCATAAGGGGTCAGACAGATATCTTCCGGCGGAAGGTCAACCGTGTCCTTGGTGTGCGTCACAAAGAAGCCATCACAACATACTGCAATGGGAACGTGAACATCCGGTTGCTCTGCAACAATGAAACCCTTCAAAATAAAATCAAATAAGTCTTGAGCCGTTTCGGCGTGCCAAACGAGCATTCCCGTCTCAAGCAGATAATGCATTTCCAAAGTATCAGGCTGAATGCTGAGAGGAGAATTGATTCCTCGACAAGTCACACAAACCTGAATAGGTAATCGAGAACCCGCCCACATGGGGAAGTTTTCCATGGCACGCAAAGTACCCGGACCCGCAGTCGTGGTGAAAACCCGGTGGCCTCCAAAAGCCGATCCCGCACATTGCCCCATAACTGCAAATTCGCTTTCGCCGCGAAAATACTCATCCACATAACCTTCAGCGTAAAGCTCACCGATCAAG
>JAJDAV010000212.1 GCA_029261695.1 Nitrospinaceae bacterium
TCCGAAAGATACATTCGATTACTCTGCACAATTGAAAGAAGCCGAAAAATATAAAGATGCTCTGCTGGCCGATGGTGAAGATCATTGCGCAACAAAACTGGCAGACTGTCTCAACAAAGCTGGCGACTCTGTGTTCATCAAATTCGTGCAGGACTTTGCCGCAGCCAATGGCGGAAAGCTTTCTACCGATGCGTTGTTTGGTGCGGTTTGGGTCACTCTAGGGTGGGAAGCGTTAAGAGGTAAAAAGATTTCTAAAGACACGCTAACCCGGTTGCCTTGGTACTCACGTATTTACAGCACCATCGTGGGCGTTTCTGCTCCGGCTTCCAGACATACGGAAGACAGTATTGCAGGAGTTAAACTTGAAGAGTTGATTCCCAACTACAGCTTCACCAAAACGGCGTTTGTCACGTTGTTGGGGCGACAACCTTCTGAATCCGAACTCTATGAGTTTCAGGTTCTACTCGGGCTCATCATTACTAACGGACCGGGCACCATTTCGGCTCAAGGCTGCAAAGGCGCAGTCAGTGCTGATGGACCCGAACAGCCTCAACGAGTTCAGGTGAACAAAGCCTTTATCGGCTTTCTCACGCATACCGGATTCGCTCATGGTGGGAACGGCTTTGAAGCGGCAGCATTCCTAATGGAAAACTTCAAGGGTAAAGGGTTGAAAAATCCAGCAGAATCAAATCACGGTCTCGACCTTGATGCGATGGCTCTTAAGGTTGCGAATGAATACTCTGACTACAAAAAGAAACAAAAAGCAGTTGGCAATCTCGATTATGCCAAGCTACCTTGTGTGAACCATCCTGTATTCAAGGGTAAAGATGTCAACTACGATCCACGCGAAGTTTTCGTCAATGGCCTGTTCAAGGAAAAAGGCATCAATAACGTATTCCTCGACTTTTATCATAGTCTTGTTAATGCACTATTCAAGGCGAAGGTCAGTAAGAACGTTTATTGCGTGAACATCGACGCGGTGATTGCCGTTATCCTTCTTAAAATTGTTTGGACAGATTTTAGCGAAGGCAAGCTAAAGGAAGAGGATATCGAGTCTGCCAGCTTCGCCACCTTCCTGTTTGGCAGGATGATTGGTTGTGCAGCGGAAATTGATGATCATACTTCACGTGGTAAAAATATGGATACTCGAACTCCTGCGAGTAAATGTTCTTATGTGGGATAGTTCGTTTGCCCAATCATAATTAAAAACCCCCTCCGTATCATCGGGAGGGGTTTTTTTTTGGGTATTTGTCTTTTTACAGTAGTATTAACTACTATCAAGATAACGTTATTGTAGGAAGGTGTTTATGGGTAAAGGTGAGGATAAAAGAAGTTTTCCGCGTTCGCTGGTCGACATAAGGGTTGAGGTTCAAGCAGAAAGCCAAAATTTGCCCGCAAAAATCATAGACCTGACGGTGGAAGCTATTTCTTTGGATACAGAAAATTCCTTTGAAATTGGTCAAACTGTTTCGGTAGTTTTTGAAGCCAATGCCGACCTGAAGAAAAACCAATTGCTGAGTGAAGTGACCCGATGTGAACGGTTGAGCTCGGGAACCTATATGACTGTGGCCAGGTTTGTAGAAGTCAACGATGAGTTTCTTATGGATGCTCTGGCCCTGGTACATGGGAGTGGCCCCAAACAAGACCGACGAAGTTCTATTTTTTCCAGAGATGATGATGGAAGATAATACTCTTTTTGATCAAATAGGTGGAAGGCCTGTGCTTGAAAAAGTCCACAAGGTTTTTTACGATAAAATTTACGAGCATCCATGGTTGAGAAAATATTTTGAACATATCAAGCAAGAGTTAATTGAAAATCAGCAGACAGACTTTATGGTCTCCAATATGGGCGGTGGAAAAATTTATTCAGGGGCTCTACCGAAAAATGGCCATAGACATATGTTTATCACCGAAGAGCTATTTGAAGTGCGGGCTAAACTTCTTGAGGATAGCCTGAAAGAATGTCATGTCTCCGAGGAACATATTTCGCGTTGGTTGCGAATAGATGGAGCGTTTAAAAAGTCGCTGGTCAAAAGCCGCCTTGAAGATTGTGAAAAAAGATTTTTTACCGACGATATTCTTAACTTTCCCAAGCCTTAAACAATTTTAGTCGGATTGATTAAAAAGTATCAGATGGGGAACTCAGTAAAACGATAAAGGAGAGTGTCTAGGTGCAGGCTCAGGAAGGGGTATTGAACCCCCCATATCAATACTCATTACTTCAAAAATATATATTTGATGATCTGCCTTTGATTGCAATGAATGTGGCACGTATTGGTGCTCAAACCCCCGGTATGGCCTACGAAATTGCCGATGGCGAGAAGCACTTTGCGACCATTGGGTTCGGTCCAATGAACTGGTTACTCATTACTCCTGATATCCCTGCCCCAGGAGGGTTTCGAGCTTTTGACGAGGTTGATGTAGCCGATGAAGAGGTACCGGAATCGGAAGGTGACCTGCTGCTTTATTTTTCATCCGGTTTCCCAGCGTTGAATAGGGAGTTGGCTAATCAAGTGGGCCAACTGTTTGGAAAAGATGGCGAACTGATTGAAGAAGTGGCGGTCGAGGGGGGGCAGCATTTTGATGTTTCGGAGTTTGACAAACAGATTTTGATTGAAGACCCCAACTACCTCGATCAGGCGAAAAGTAGTTTTCTTAGCACGCATCGATTTTTGACTGCCGATAATTCCAAAGCAAGTTTGCCGCAACACCGCTACAGTTATAAAACCGATAGTGAGTCCGGCGACTTCATTCTGACCTTTGATAAAAATCCTTCTAATCTGGAAGAGCATAGTGAATCATTAGCGCAACCTGCGAAATCTCGTGGTTTGTTTTTTATTCCGTCTCTTGACCTTTTGACCAGCCTGCGAATGGGGGGCATCCGGATGGGGTCTCTTGCCATCAATGCTAAATGGAAAGGTCACTAGCTGTGACTGGTAATAGGTCAGAACCGGTTTAGCAAGGCGGGACCATTAGGTATATGAATAGAAAAGTTTTTCTTCCTTTTCAAGTTTCCGCTCGGTACAATTTCGTATCTTATAAAAATTGAACTTTTAAATCTGGGAGTTAAATCTCATGAAAAAAATATTGGCATTGAGTGTTATTGCTTTATTAAGTTTTGTTACTTTGGCAAATGCAGAAGTTAAGACGGAAGTGGTCGAATACAGTCACAATGGCACTAAATTAACGGGTTTTTTGGCGTTTGATGATTCTAAGTCCGGCAAGCGACCGGGTGTGCTGGTGGTGCATGAATGGTGGGGGCATAACGATCATGCTCGGAACCGCGCTAAAATGCTGGCTGAAGCAGGATATACGGCTTTAGCTCTGGATATGTATGGTGATGGGAAACTGGCGAATCACCCTAAGAAAGCCGGGGAGTTTATGAATGCGGCTTTTAGCAACTGGCCGGATTCTCAGGCGCGATACAACAAGGCCTTGGAAGTTTTGAAAGCCCATAAAACGGTCGATGGCTCACGCATCGGTTCGATTGGGTTTTGTTTTGGAGGGGCGGTTTCGATCAAAATGGCAAGAAGTGGCTTAGATTTAAAAGGGGTTGTTGCTTTTCATAGTGCACTGCCTGTGGAACCGGCAATTACAAAGAACTCCATGAAGTCTGCGGTGCTGGTTATTAATGGATCAGAGGATGGTTTTTTAAAACCCGAATCCGTGGCTACTTTTTCGCAGGATATGTTCAAAGCCAATGTCGACTTCACCTATATGAACTTGAAGGGTGCGAAGCATAGTTTTACGAATCCTCAAGCCGATGAATTTAGTAAGAAGTTCAATATTGCGGCATTGGAATATAACAAAAAGGCAGACCAAAAATCCTGGGCAGCGATGCTGGCTTTTTTTGAGAGAGTTTTTAACTAGGGAATTAATTTTGTTTGGTTGGAAATACTGGTTAAGTGCTTACCAATTATTTTTTGCGATGGCTTGCTCGTAGAGTTTTTGATAGCCCTCGGCCATGCTTTGTTTGCTGAAAAGTTTGACCACTCTTTCGCGGCAGGCTGAAGGTTGGATGGAGGGCAACTGCTCTACCGCATTAATAAGTTCTTTTTTGCTGTCGCAAATAAAACCGGTCACTCCTTGTTCCACTGTTTCATGGAAGGGGGGGATATTCGAGGTGATGACTGGAGTTCCCGCTACCATGGCTTCGACTACGGATATCCCAAAACTTTCCCAATCTGATAGGTACAACAATGCTGCTGCATTTTTTATCAAATGGTTTTTAATTTCCCCCATAGCTTCACCATGATAGGTGATCTTATCATTTAGTTTTTTGCGTACCTTC
>JAJDAV010000213.1 GCA_029261695.1 Nitrospinaceae bacterium
AAAAAAACACAAAAAAAGCCGATAGAACAAATGTTCTATCGGCTTTATACCTCATTAAGAGGTTGAATGCTTTACTTTAATGCAGACCTGGCTTATTTCAATGTTGGATGATTGACTTCACAATCAGCTTGAGATACCAGGTTTTCCTTCATGTAAGGATTGCCAAAAGGATCAATGCGGTTGTCGTTCATTTGGCTTCTGTATTTGCCATCTGAATTATCTCCACGACAGTCACCAGGTACTAAGCCTACTACCACACCTGCGTCTTCTGCTGTTCTCCATTGTTTCCAAGACTGGTCTGATTGAGAAGAACCGAATTGGAAGTCTGAGTTCACACCCGATGCTGCTAAAGATGTTGCTGCTTTAGATCTTAAGTTGGTTGCGTTTGTCAGAGCTCGATCACGTGCGCCCATTTGCATCATGGTTTGTCCAACTCCCATTACCTGAGCATTGCTCTGGGTATATGCTCCGGGTAGAACTGAATCTGCGGAAGCAATGCTACCAAAACCCAAGAAACCTACGAATGCACTTACTGCTACGAATAAAATTGCCTTTTTCATTACTAACCTCCCCACACTTGATGTTTGGAATAACAACTTTTTCACTAACTTATTTTTACTGGACTACTTGACTTACAAACAAACTAAAACATATTTTTATTGGCCTTTTAAATTTACCAACTTTTTGGACTGTTTGTTTCTAGGCGCTCATCTGCAAAATCCCATGATTTTGTAGGATTTATTAGCCAAAGCATGTCAGAATTTATAACCTTACGGTTCATTTGTCAATAGAAAACAGGGTGAAATTCAAAACTCCAATATTGAAAATAAAAGGATGGGATTGTTTTTTTTATAATTGTCTATAAGTGTTTTAATTGTATGGGTTTAGCGTATTTTCGTGGTGTGGGAGGGGGAGGCGCTTACCTTAAAGTGGCTTAAAAAGATTTTTTCAGGACGTCGGAATCGCCAAGTTTTACACGCGGCTGTGAGTTGGCTTGGAATTATATTTTTGAATCCGTATAATAGCCTTTTAATAACTCGTACTCTTCCCCCAATTATTTAACTCTGTATGTCTTCTAAAAAACTTTTTACCCTGCAAGAAGCAAATGCATTTGTCCCGCAACTTTTAGACTTGGTCCCTCGAATTCAAAAGCTTTCAGTATCTTTGAATAATGATTTCCCCGATATAAAAAATGCCAGGGAAAAAGCCAAATGGAATGGGGGTAGCGAGCAAGGAGTGGATTATCTAAACGCGGTGCTAAAATACAATAACTTAATGCACAAGATTGAGGAAGTAGGGTGCGAAGTAAAAGGGGTTCGTGAGGGGCTAATAGATTTTCCATCAATAAGAGAAGGGCGAGAGGTCTATCTCTGTTGGAGAATGCCAGAAACCGAAATTTTATTTTGGCATGATCTCAATACGGGTTTTGCAGGACGAAAACCTATTTAACTTTTATTCTCAGCAAAAACTTTTCGAACTTCCTTAACGATAGCAGCATTGCCCACAATCGCGGTTCCCTCCTCAATGCTTGCTCGGTTCCCAGAAAAATTTGCAAACTTACCACCTGCTTCTTGCGCGAGAATTTTGCAAGGTGCGTAATCCCATATTTTTGCGAGAGGGTCTACCATGACATCGACTACACCTCGTATTGCCATTAGGTGACCGAATGCGTCTGGATAAGTTCTAACAATTGCCGCTTCTTTATTTAGTCTGTTAAACAGTGAGGTTTGCTTTTGCTGACGAAAACAATACCAGTCGGCCACTGCAACGAAAGCACCTTTAAGTTTTTTTTGTTTTGAAACTTTTAGGGGTTTGTCATTGAGGTAGGCTCCTTTGCCTTTTACCGCCCAGGCAGTTTCCCCCAATGCGGGAAGTTCGATAACTCCTAGTACGGGTTCGCCTTTATATAGTAATGCCATCATTGATGCGAATAGGGGTAGCCCACGAATAAAAGAGCGTGTGCCATCTACTGGGTCAATGGTCCAAACCCAGTCTGCATTGACATTGTGGTTGCCAAACTCCTCTCCAATGATCCCATGTTCTGGAAAATGTCTGGAAAGTTTTTTTCTGATTATCTCTTCAGCATTGCGGTCTGCTATTGTAACGGGGCTGGAATCCGATTTTAGATCCACTTCATATTGACCGCGATACCACTTTAAAACCTCGTTTTTTGCAGGTTTCATAAATGATAAGGCTTGGTCTTTTATTTTTAATAAATCCATCTTCATGTCTTAACCCTACTTAATTACTCGAATTAACACCATTAAAATTATGGGATTTGAATTGAAATTAACGTTGCTTTAATGGTGGATTAAATTATAATCATCTCTTTGAAATATTTGTGTTTGAACTATTTTCCTGTGATTGCCCATGCGTGATAAAAATTTGATGATAGGCGTTATTTTCTGTTTTGCCATTTCCATAATATTTCTTCTCGTCATTATTTGGGAGATAAAAAAATCTATCGACCATGATGAGAGGGTACAACAATTGTCCAAAAAAACCAACGATGTGGAGGTTTCAGATAATCGCGATTTTAGCATTTATGAAACCTTGGTTGGCGATGATGGCCGAGAAATGGTTTTGATCCCTGAAGGTATTTTTACACGAGGCTCAGACTCAGGCGGGTTCGATGAAAAACCGGCGCAGGAAATTTATCTGGATGCATTTTACATTGATAAATACGAAGTCAGCGTCAAAGAATATAATAAATATAGAAAAGCGGCCAAATATGTAAAACCTTCGGTGCCTTTTTTTCCGGGGGATCATAAAGTGATGGATGTTCCCAGTCATGCTGTAGTTGGTGTCTCTTGGCACGATGCGGTGAATTATTGCACCTGGGCCGGAAAAAGACTCCCTACAGAAGCTGAGTGGGAAAAAGCTGCTAGAGGAACACATGGTCTAAACTATCCTTGGGGAAATAAAATTCTTCCAAAACGCGCTAACCTGGCAGGTACCGGAGATGGGTACGAATTTATGGGGCCTGTAGGGAAATACCCCATGGGAAGAAGCGTCTACGGAGTTTATGATATGGCTGGAAACGTTTCTGAATGGGTAAGCGATTTCTACGATCAGTTCTACTATCAAACGGCAAATGTAATGAATCCCACGGGACCTGAAAAGGGTAAAAATCATGTTTTTAAAGGTGGCTCTTGGGATGCAAGGAGTGTCGATATTCGCACTTCAAAAAGGTTTGCAGCCTCTCCAGGTCGTAAAGACAGTATTGTTGGATTTCGTTGTGCCCTCTCAAAACCAGATGAGAAATAAAGACACATTCTAAATGTCGTCAACTGATATCTTTTAAAGTACTGTATCGCCCTTAATATTTTACCCATGTTGATCCTGCTGTCCAGAGTGGAGAAACTCCGCTGAAACTCCCTTCCCGAAATTGGATTTTCCTGTTTTTTTTCGTATCAGGTGCTACAGGCCTTATCTACGAAGTGGTTTGGACCCGTTTGCTTACCTTGATTATGGGCAACACCCATTATTCTATAGCCACCGTTTTGACTGCATTCATGGGGGGGTTGGCGTTAGGAAGTTACGTGGGGGGGAAATTCATTGACCGAGCTTTCAACCCGCTGGCAGCCTACGCAATTCTAGAAGCGGGGATTGGTATTTATTGTTTGCTCATTCCCTTTCTAGTTGATCTTGCTTTTCCACTTTTTCAGTGGATTTATTTGAATCTCGGAGATTCATATACTCAAACCAGTTTGGTTAGGTTTCTGGTTTGCTGTGCACTCTTAATTATTCCTGCGACATTTATGGGGGCAACCCTTCCGATCCTCAGCAAATTTGTTTCCCATGATAAAAACTTTATAGGGAAAGATGTTGGGACTCTTTATTCCATCAATACCTTTGGTGCCGTAGTGGGTGCCTGGTCATCGGCTTTTATTTTTATGCGACTGTTGGGAGTGCAGGCAACTATTGCGGTTGCTGCATCTGCGAATATTGGTATCGCGCTGGTTATTTATTTTGTATTCAAGCCCCCTTTAAAAGAGAGATTGCAATATTCTGAGCCTTCGTCCCTTGATGTTGAAAGCCCTTTGCAAAAACGCGAACTATTAATACTTTTGAGTTTTGCTGTTGCGGGGTTGGCTGCTTTGGTTTATCAGGTCGCCTGGACAAGAATTTTGTCGCTATTAATGGGGTCTTCGGTGTATGCCTTCAGCCTCATCCTCACGGTATTTATTTTAGGGTTGGCTATCGGTACTGTTACAGCCTCCCGATTTGTTTCCAAACTAAATAATTTATTAAGAGGGTATGGTTTAATTCAAATAATTATTGGATTGTCGGCACTGTCTATAATTCCTCTCTTTGGCCGTATCCCTTTTTTTAATCGTTGGGTTTATGAAAACTGGGGGCAGCAATTTGAGATTATGCAAGGTGCTAATTTCCTAACTATTTTCGCGCTTCTTTTCATCCCTACATTTTTCATGGGAGCTCAATTCCCAATTGTGATCAAGATCATGGCTACAAAACTGGAAACAGTAGGCCAAAATGTTGGTCGCACTTATGCTTTCAATACCATTGGTACGATAATAGGTTCATTTTTAGCGGGCTTTATTTTGATACCCGTATTGGGATTGCAAACCACAATTTTGAGTGTGGTTTTTTTAAATGTTCTTTTAGGTATCTGCATTTTGTTTTTTGGGGCTCAGCTTAGTTTTAACTGGCGAATGTATTTTTTGCCTGGAGTTTTAATCTTATGTTTATTACTTGCAAACTCGATAGCCCCCTGGGACAAGTCAATTATTTCCAGTGGCTCCTTCATGCCCTATCGAATAGGAGATTTAAAAGAAGCGGAGCTAAAGAAAAATAAGATTCTGTTTTTTAAAGAGGGTATGCATACAACAGTTACAACAGAGCTTTCTGCTTCGGGAAATATCTTCTTGCGTGTGAATGGCAAAACAGATGCTTCCTTAGCGTTGGATATGCGAACCCAATTGTTGTCGGGTTATTTGCCCATGCTTTTTCATTCGAATCCTAAATCGGCTCTTGTGATCGGTCAGGGAAGTGGAATTACCTTAGGAGCTGTTGAACAGTTTCCAGTTGAAAAGATAAATCTGGTCGAAATATCACCCGCTGTTATAGAAGGGTCGCGGTTTTTTGATCCTTTCAATCATGATGCCCTCAATGACAATCGGCTAACAATATTACTAGAAGACGGACGAAACCATATTGCCTTATCAAAGAACAAATATGATGTGATCGTTTCTGAACCCTCCAATCCGTGGATATCGGGTGTGGGGGCTTTGTTTACGGTAGACTTTTTTGAGTTGTTAAAAAAGAGGTTAAACCCTGGAGGAATTGCCTGCATTTGGGTTCACACCAATATGTCCCCAGATAGTTTCAAATCTATTATCCGCTCGTTTACCAAAAAGTTCCCCCATGTGACTATGTGGGAATCCATCGCGGGAGATGATTATTTATTGATGGGTTCTGAACAGGAATATGGATTATCTTTTGAAAAAGCAGAAAAGTATATAGCAAACAAAATTACAGGAAAAGATTTAGAGGGAATTGGAATTAGAAATGTGCCAGATATGATGAGTCTAATGATCATGTCTCGCGAGAAACTGGTGGAGTTTAGTAAAAATGCGCCCTTACACACAGACAATAACTCATTGCTAGAGTTCAACGCGCCAGAATACGTTTATAAAGATGAAAGGGATGTGCTGGTAAGGCAACTTACTCCCTACATTCAGTTGCAGCCAGATTTTGTGAAATTTGAAAATACTTCCCCAGAGACTAAGGCCAGGGTGCTTACCAGGCTTTCGCAATTGGAAAGATCTGAAAGTCAGATTGAAGAAATAAAACGTAAAGCCAGAATTGAAACGTTTCTGGAAAAAGCAGAAATGGCATTTAATGTGGGAGACATTACTCAGGCTCTTGCTTCCTATAAAGAAGTTTTGCTGCTGGAGCCACAACATGTATTGGCTCATATGAACATGGGAAATATTTATCAGGAATTAAAACTAACTGATGAAGCAGAAAATGCTTATTTAAAAACTATCAAGGCGAACCCTTTTTATGTTTTTGGTAGCCTTGCCCTGGCGAGGTTATATGTTTTTTCGGGTCAACCTGATAAGGCACTAACTATTCTTCAAAAAACTCTTACATGGTATAGAGGGGACCATGAACTTAGCCTGTTTATGGGGCTGGCCTATGCTTTTAAGAAGGATGCACGGCGGGCGGCTGAAGAATTTGAAAAATCTCTGGAACTAAACCCAGAATACCCTTTGGCGCATTTTTATCTAGCTGTACAAATTCAGAAAAGTGATCCGACTTCTTCTAAAAGACACCTGCAATCTTTTCTAAATTTGGCTCAAAATCAACCTCAGCATGGTGGGTTGATTCAAAAAGCAGAAAATCTATTAAAGAAGCTTTGATCCCTTAAAATATAAGGGTATACTCTCACGGAAAAGTTAATATTTAATGTCCTTCCGGAATAATATCCCGAATATTTGAAAGCTTAATAGATGCCCACTAAAATTAAAATCATTTGGTATCTTTGTATCGTTATTACGGTAATTGGTTTTGTGTACCTTTCTGCTAAAGATAGAATGGAAGAAGCAATGATCGCAGAGGAAAGGGCTGCAAAAAGATCTGATGCCCGTCTAAAACAATTACAAAAATCCAGAGGTCAGGACCAAAAGATCAAAGTTGACCCAATAAAGGTCATTCGTGAAATGAATGCATTGGGCAAGTATCAGGAAGCTGTCGACATGGCAAAAAAGGTGGCTGAAGAGTTCCCAGAACACTCCAAGGTACACACTTGGTGGGGCATTTCGCTAGTTAAACTGAAAAAAGCAGAAGAGGCTATCAACCATTTTGTGATTGCAGCTAAAAATGACCCCACAGATGAAAAAGCTCATTTGTATTGGGGGTTGACCTTGGCTATGGACAAAAAATTTGAAGAAGCCATTGACCATTATCGCACGGTACTTGAAATAAACCCCGAACATAGCAATGCATATGCCTATTGGGGAGCGTCATTAAATGCACTGGGAAAATATGAAGACGCCATTGCTAAGCTGGATGAAAGTCTTTCCTTGCATCCACTTAATAGCACTGCATATGCCCTTAGGGTCGATGTTTTATATAATCTTGGTAAATATGAGAAAGCCTGGCAGACAGCTCATAAAGCCCGTGATGCTAAGATTGACATTCCTAAAGGGTCGCTTGACAGGCTGGCTAAGGCGTTCCCAGAGCCACTTAAAAATCCTTGAAATGTTTTAGAAAAATAAGCGACTAATGAAAGAATGGCATGGAATATGCTATATTTGATAATATTAGTTAATGTGTCAATATTGTAAACATTGACGTTTGGGTTGGAAATTTGGATGCACGGATAAAATATTTTGATATATTCATTTAGCATCGATCTAGACAAGATGCATGGCTGGTTTTACATTTTAGACTGACTTGATTTTTTAATTGAGAGGAACAATGTTTAATAAAACTGTTCAGTCCATGGGCAAAACATTTTTAATTGCGGCAATTTTTCTTACTTTAAATGTTTCTACATCTAGCTGGGCTAGTAGCGGCTCAGGAGGTATTAATGGAGATAAAGCTCCTGATTTTATATCTCAAATAGGTGATAACGTTTATGCGCAGACCTCTGATGTAACTATCAAGCTCGAAAAGAAACTGCCTAAGGCTGAAGAGGAATGGCCAAATTCCTTGGAAACAGCTCAGGGGACAATGAAATCATCGCAGAACCCCGATGATTACGAAGATTTAGAAGACCCCTTTGCGGGAACAGAAAAAGATATCCCCATTTTGACTGATCCTCTGGAAGGCTATAACCGCTGGATGTTTGGTGTAAATGAGACTATATACGACGCTGTTTTAGAGCCTGTTGCGAGGGGATACAGAAATACCGTTCATGAGCACTTAAGGATAGGTATTAAAAATGTATTCTCTAATGCTTTGGCACCGGTTAAATTTGTTAGCAGCCTCCTTCAGTTGGAATTCAAGAAATCCGGGCGGGTTCTGGCTCGTACTTTGATTAACACAACCGTTGGCTTAGGGGGGATTGCAGATGTTGCGGGTGAAGAATATGGCATAGAAGATGTTAATGAAGATTTTGACCAGGCCATGGGCTATTATGGTATTCCTACTGGCCCGTATATAGTACTTCCATTTTTTGGCCCCTCAACGGCGCGAAACATTGTTGGACGAACTGCTGATGCCTTGTTAAGCCCAGGTTCTATGGCTGGAGCTAGCATGGGCTTGAATGTTGGCATTTCAGCCGAAGATAATATAAATTCCGCATCTTTTATTGTTGATGATAAAAAGCAGTTGGAAGAAAGTGCTTTGGATGAATATGAAAGCGTTCGAGATTTTTATCATCAGTATCGACACGGGCTTTTAAAGAAATAACACCTAGCTAAAATTAACCTCTCCAGCTAAAAGCCTGTTTTATCCTGCGCTTTTTTAGTATCCTGCCTTCTTTAAATATTTATGGAGAGAATTATTTTGTCCGATCAGTCCTCGCGTTTATCTCGGGAAACCAGTCCCTATTTATTGCAACATGCAGCCAACCCTGTAGATTGGTACCCTTGGGGAGCGGAAGCTTTAAACAAAGCAAGAGAAGAAAATAAACCCATCTTTTTGAGTATCGGATACTCTTCCTGCCATTGGTGTCATGTCATGGCACATGAATGTTTTGAAAACCCTGAAATTGCACAATTGATGAATCAGGGATTCATCAATATAAAAGTCGACCGAGAGGAACATCCCGATGTGGATGCACTTTACATGAAAGCATTGGTCGAGCTAACCGGCCATGGCGGGTGGCCGTTGAGTATGTTCCTCACACCCGATCAAAAACCTTATTTTGGTGGAACCTATTTTCCTCCCACACCAAAGTTTAACAGGCCAGGATTTCCCCAAATATTGGAAGAAGCTCAAAAGCTATTCGAGACGGACCCAAATCAGACCGATATAAAAGCGCAAAATTTATTGCAAAAAATTGATTTACAGAACAAGGCGGGGAAGTCTCGTGGAATAGAGGCTAACCGCCTCATTCAAGGAGCCATTGAAATATTAACTAAACGTTTTGATGAAGAGAATGGAGGTTTTGGTTCAGGGATGAAATTTCCTGAGCCTATGCATTACACGCTACTGCTCAGGCATTGGGCGGAAACAGGGGATGAAGATACTCTGCATATTCTTGATAAAAGTTTAACAAAAATGGCAGAGGGTGGTCTTTTTGATCAGTTGGGAGGCGGATTCCACCGTTATTCAACCGACCGGTTTTGGCGTGTTCCGCATTTTGAAAAAATGCTCTACGATAATGGATTTCTTGCAAAGTTGTTTTTGGATATGTTTCAAGCCACAAAACAGGATATTTACCGTGAGACCGCTGAACAAATTTTCTCATGGATGGAACGGGAAATGACATCAAAAGAAGGTGCTTTCTTTTCCAGTCAAGATGCTGACACACAGGGTAAAGAGGGGACTTGGTATACATGGGAGTTGAAAGAGGTACTTAATCTTTTGGGGCCGAAACACGCCAAGATTTTTAGTCGGGCTTTTGGTATGACTTCCAGGGGGCACTTGGACGGGCGAAATGTTTTGCATTTGAATATGAAAGTGGAATCCCTCGCAGAAGCAGAAAGTATTCCGATATTTGAGGCCGATCATATTTTGAAAAAAGGCAAAGAGACTTTATTTCAGGCCCGCGATAAAAGGCCGCATCCAGATACAGATGAAAAAATAATCACTTCATGGAATGGGTTGATGGTCACCGCTATGGCTACGGGCTATGCCGTTTTGGGAGAAGAAAAATATATTGAAACTGCCAAACGATGCGCTGAATTTATTTGGTCGCAACAATGGAAAGATGAAAAACTACATCGCATTTATAAAGACGGTAAAACGAGTATAGCGGGGTGTTTGGAAGATTATGCTTATTTTCTCGAATCTCTAATAACGCTTTATGAAACTTCATTAAACTATGAATGGATAACCAGAGCGAAACTGTTGGCAGATGCGATGATCGATGAGTTTTGGGATGAGCAGGAAGGCGGGTTTTTTATTTCGGGAAAGTCAGGGGAACGATTGGTATCAAAACTAAAGAATCCGGCTGATGAAGCTATGCCTTCTGCAAATGCTATTGCATCTATGGCCCTGTTAAAGCTGGGGCGTTTGACAAGCAATAACACTTACCTTGAAAAATCCGCAGAAACGACAAAAGCATTTCAGGCTTTTATGGAAGATAGTCCTGCGGCATTTAGCGGTTTACTCTCGACAGTGAGCTCATCCAGCATTTCGCCAACAGAAGCCATTTTTGCAGGACCCAGAGACGATCCAGAATTTGATGGAATGTGGAAAGTGCTGCAAACCGACTATCGTCCCAATAAAGTTGTCGTCTGGAACGAAAAAGGCGAGTCCACTCTTCCTTTAGCGGAGGGTAAAACTTCGAATCAGAATGAACCTACCGTTTATCTTTGCCAAAAGGGAACTTGCCATCCTCCGGTCAACACAGCCAAAGCCTTGGACCGGTTGTTAGAGCGGCCTCAGGAGATTCGTTTAAATATTTTTGATGAAAATAAGAAGAATGCTCAGATATTGGGGGATGAACAAAATAATTTTTTGAACGCGATGGGGCAGATTTTCCAGCAATCAGGAATTACACGACCTCCTGGAGGAGGAGGAAAATAACAACCCCGGCTTTTGGAGAAGGTAGGGCTATTTTTTATTGGGTTTGGGGGGAAGGCAATTAAAAAAAACTAAAAATTGCTCAAACAAAAAAAGGGAGTGAGAGGCTTAGCCTCTCACTCCCTTTTTTGTAACTAAGTATGTTTAGAAACTATAGGTGATACCAATTCGGCCTACAGAGTCAGAACCTGTGATCTCAGTAGCAGCATCTCCAGTTGTACCATTACCAACACCCTCTATACCGCCAATGTCTGCAGTTAAATAATCCGTGTAAACCCACTCCATACGAAGACTCAAGTTCGGGTCAAGTTTGCTCAGCTTAGACTCAACACTCGCTCCAACTTGAGGTCCACCGCCATAGAAGGTTTCGTTGGTGGAGCCAACATCGACCTTGAATGCACTGGCGGAAAAACCACCCTTCAGGGCCAACAGGGTTGTTTCATTTATGTAATAGCCAACGCGAACCGCTGCACCAGATTGCCATTGTCTCTGGACTTTGATACTGGTAATAGTTCCACTTCCACCTGGATCTTGGACTCCTACGGTGGATGTCAATTCGACTTGCTCTTCAGATCCCGCGCCTTCAATCTCAACACCGAAATACAAATCATCAGCTGTTTTCAACCCCCAGCCAAACCAGCCACCGCCTTGGATACCACTGAGAGCTACACCACCGCGCTCTGTTTCGAATACGGACGCAGTTAGGGTTTGACTAGTAACTTTGGTGGAAACATCTGCCTGGGTTACACCCGTACCATAACCTACGAATAAACCTGCATAAAAACCTTCACCTGATGCAGGGCCATCAGCGGCTTTTGCAACTGGGCTCATCATCAAGCTAGCGCTGAGCATCACCCCAAAAGCTGCAATCAATTTCAAACTTTTTAATCTCATTTAAAAATTCCTCCCCATTACGGATCTTGTGAAAATGTTATTGACTGTATATCTGTAAATAGAAAACTATTTTTGTGAATTCATTTAGAATACTTTTAAACGTGGCTAAGTTACCATGTTTAAATAGCACCGTCAATCCCTAAATTTCAATCTTTTAACGTCTTTTATCATAAAAATTTACTAGGCTTTTTTTCTTTTTAAGATTTAAAATAATCTGTTTGAAAAAATGATTTGCGATTATATCCTAAATTCTTTAATTAGCATTTGCTAATATTCCTAAAACATTGAAAATAAACCATTAGTATCCGTAATTTCAATCTTTTTTGTTGTCGAGTTGTTTAAATATTTGGAAAAATTTGTGTTTATATCGGATCGCGTAAAGTTTGGCTTGGGGATATTTTATTGTCGAGGTTCAAGTCGTGCATATCTAGCATCTAATATCCGATAATTAAATTTATTGATTAAAATAATTCTTTCTTTAATAATCAGCGAATAGTGGGGAAAATTTGAATTCAGAAGGGGAGATTAAGTATGAAGAGTATCAAAATAGTGTCGGCGATATTGCTGGCAGGAGCTTTAACTTTTATGACTGGTTGTGCTTCAGTAGTTACTTCTGCAGCACAAAAGGCTTGGGAGAACCGCAGTACGGAAGATCAGGTCACCGACACCAAAATACACTCGGGTATTTTGGATCGCGTTAAAAATAAAGACAAAGGGCTTTTACTTGATATCAGCGTCGATGTATGGGAGCAGCGGGTCATGCTTACGGGGACCCTGGACGATAGCAGTGTGCGTTCTACAATAGAAAGCCTTGCCCGGGAAGATTCTCGAATTAAAATTTTGCACAATGAAATACAGATTGTTACCAAAGCAGAAAAGGAAGCGCGACGAGAACAAAAGGAAAAGGGTGATGATGAGAAAAGTGGTACAGGTCAAGCTGTTAATGATTTTTGGATTGAAACCAAAATTAAAGCGCAGCTATTGACTGATACTAATGTTGGCTCGGTAAACTATTTTTATCGTTCTGTTTTGAATAAAGTGTATGTGATTGGCAAGGCCAGCAGTAGTGCTGAAGAACAGTTGGTGCTATCCATCATTAATCAGACGGAAGGGGTTAAATCTGTCACGGAATATATTGAGGTGGTTTATTAAGTATATTGTTTAGTTACCAGGTTTTCTGGTTAAATTATATTTAGGGCTGGCGGGTTTACCTGTCAGCCCTTTTTCTATAGAATTTCCAAAAGTAAAATAGTTTTATCGTTGATCTGGAGAAAGTATGTATCAAAAAATAGAAAGAGGACTAGAGAAATATATATTTAATAGCAGGTGGCTGCTGGCGCCTTTTTTTCTCGGGTTGGTAATCAGTATCATCTTGCTTCTCATTAAATTTGTTCAGGAATTGGTTCATTTGACGGCTCATGTTGTCAGTATGAGTGAAACGGATGTGGTGATTGGTGTTTTGGCTTTGATAGATTTGACTTTGATCGGCTCACTTTTACTGATGATCATTTTTTCGGGCTACGAAATCTTTGTTTCAAAAATAGATGTAGAAGATCATATTGACCGACCCAGTTGGATGGGTAAGGTGGATTTCAGCGGGCTAAAATTAAAGGTCATCGGCGCCATAGTTGCAATTTCAGCTATACATCTGTTGAAAACTTTTGTCGAAATTCCAGACGAACCGACTCCGGCTAACGTAGACATGTTCATGTGGAAAGTAGTCATTCATATGACCTTTGTTTTGAGTGGTGTGTTTTTCGCTTTGATGGATAAAATTGCTTCAGACACACCGAGTCACTAACAATGGGTTGCTTTTCTTCGGTCAATTAAAACTCCGTCGTTGTAAATAAATTTCGACGGTGTTTTTAAAATTACTAGCGACGGCGATGTCGCTCATGCCGCTATGGTTATAATCTCCGCTGGTGATCGCAAGCACGGTTCCTCCGTCTACAACATAGTCGCGTGTTGGATAATGGAAGGTTCCGTTTTTATTTCGCACCACCAACGAAAAGGTGCTGGCGCGAGAATTGGCTACCGCTACGTCTTTAAGTTTATCTGGATTAAAATTGCCTGCGGTTAAGGCGAAAGGTCCGCCTCCACCCGAAAAGGAAACAGGATCAGAAAAACTTCCATCCCCTTTTGAGTAGAGCATAAACAAGTTATCGCCTTTTCCGGTTGCGAAAACGAGATCTGGCTTTCCATCTTCATTCATATCTTCTTTAATGACGGCCAGTGGAACAAGTTTTTTGGCGTAGGCTTTTGGTTTTTGAAAGCTGCCGTTGCCGTTTCCCAGGAAAACTCTGATGGAGCTTGCGCTGGAACTGCTGGCGGCAAGAGCCAAATCTATATTGCCATCACCGTTGAAATCTTCAGCGACTCCGGAAAACGAGCGCGATCCGGTCATATAGGTATCTCCATTTCTAAAATAGCCATCCCCGGTGCCCATATAAATTTCCATTTCATCGAAGGTCAATGTCACTGCTGCATCGAGTTTTTCATCATTATTAAAATCTGCGAGGATTACGTTTAAGGGCACTTTTCCTGTTTTTATTGGAATGGGTTTTCTGAAACTGCCATCACCATTGCCCGGCAATACGACAAACATTTGAGCCCCGCGTGAGTTTACGACCAGATCGGGAATGCCATCGCGGTTGATATCACCGGCTGCCACCATGGTCGGCTCTGAAGCCACTTGAATGTGACGAGCATTATGAAATGTGCCATCGCCTTTTCCATAGAGGAGACTGATATTACTGTCTTTCGAATTGACGGAAACCAGATCGGGCTCTCCATCCTGATTAAGATCGTGGGTTAAAAGATAGGAGGGGCCTTTGCCCACAGGCATGACATCAAATTTGTAGAGCATATCTGGTGGTGGCGATGGAAGGTCGCATCCAGAAAATCCTATAAGAGTGGAAAAACAAAGGATAATAATGTTGTGTCTGTTCATGCGTTTTGGTGGGGGTGCTATCCCCCTGTTTTTTAATTTCTTGATTTTGTCAAAGGTCTATGAAAAGATTACCTCTTTTTGGCGAAATATGATAATTTAGTGGCCAAATAAGATCTTAGAAGTTTCCCAGTCCCTTGCTCCAACTATTGAGTTGGGGCTATTGGCGATGTTTGATAGATGCGAGTTCGTATTTGATCATCATCCCTTATTAACCCATGAGGAGGTATCTATTGCGTTCATACCAAAGTGTCCTGATTCTAAAACCCGACCTTGAAGAATCCCGCGTTGATGAAGCTCTCGCAAAAATAGGAGAGTTCATAAAAAGTAATGGCGGAGCTATTCTGAAAACTGAAAAATGGGGCAAAAAACGTCTTGCTTATAGAGTTAAGAAAAACCGTTTTGGGGTTTATCTTAATATCTATCATACCCTTGAGCCTTCCGGCGTTGTTGATCTTGAAAAAAAATACAAACTTTTCGATCTAATCATTAAGTTTATGGTTGTTCTCTTAGCAGATGACGAGTTGGAAAGAGCATTGGGCCGAGAAGAAGAAGTAGAAGGTGAAAAAGCTGCTGCTACTGAGGATACAAAGGATACGAAAGATAAAAAAGATAATGACGAGTAGTTTGATAATCATAAACCAAATCAAAATCGGGTGATTTAATGGCTTCTTTCAATAAAGTACTTTTAATGGGAAACCTGACGCGAGACCCCGAACTTCGATATACCTCGGGTGGTACGGCAGTTGCCAGTTTCGGGCTTGCGGTAAATAGAAAGTTTAAGCAGGGCGAAGAATGGAAGGATGAAGTCTGTTTTGTTGATATTACTGTTTGGGCAAAACAGGGTGAGAATTGCGCCGAATATTTAAATAAAGGTAGCCTTGCATTTATAGAAGGAAGGTTGAACTACCAGACTTGGGAAGCAGATGGCGGTCAAAAACGCAGTAAGCTTGAAGTGGTAGCCAACAATGTGCAGTTTTTAACCAAACAAGGAGCTAAAATGGATATGGACACGGGTTCATCACCTGCTCCCGATGCTGATGATATTCCATTTTAATTTAACCAAATATATATAAAAGAAGGTAACTATGGCTGAGACAACTAAAAAACGTTCATTTTTCTCACAAAAAATCTGTCGCTTTTGTAACGATGACGACAGCAAAGTTTATATAGATTTTTTCGATATAAAAGCATTAAAGCCGCTGATTTCCGAGCGGGGTAAAATTGTTCCCTCTCGAATTTCAGGGAATTGTGCAAAATGCCAAAGATTGCTAACACGGGCAATTAAAAAAGCTCGCAATATTGCGTTGTTGCCTTTTTCTGTTCAGCACTAATTTTGACCCAGGAACAGCAGCCAAAAAACTTACTGTTACCTGTCGTTCTAATTTTTGCGCTTTTATTTGCCTTGTTGGTTTTTCCACCTTTAGGGGCAATGGTTGGAGTGTTATCGCCTTTTCCGCTGGTTTTTATTTTTTTGCAGCGTGGCAAGCAGGTGGCCTTTGTTTTGATGGCTCTGATTTTTGGCGTCCTCTGGTTTCTTGTGGGTCAGAACCAAGCAATGCTTTTCATGGCTGAATATGCTGTGATGGCTTTGGTTCTGGGGGAAATGATTCGAGCACGGTTTCCGGGAGATTGGTGCATAGGGGCTTCTTCCCTCATTTCTGGAGGGCTATCGATCTTGCTTCTGGTAGCGTTGCTGGGAGATCAAGAAACAACGGTAAAAGAATTTTTTGAGAAGCAGATAAGAGCTCATTTTGCTCAGTCGATTGAGACTTTTAAATCGGTAGGAGAAAATAAAGCTGAAGTCGAGGACATGAAAGCCTTTGTAGAGAAAACGGTGGGTGGGTTTGCATCTACTTACCCGGCTTTTGTTCTTATTGGGTCCTTCATCAGTGCTTTAGTAAACTACAGTTTGCTACGAATAGTTTGGGGGCGTATTTACGGCCCGGGGTTATTTTCAGAGAGCACCTTCTCTGAGTGGATTTGTCCAGAAAATCTGGTTTGGGGTTTTATAGCGGCCAGTGCAGCATTATTTCTTGGGCAGGGAATGGTAGCGGACGCAGGACTGAATTTATTTGTAGTAATGATGGTCATCTATTTTGTTCAGGGGATGAGCGTCGTAATTCATTTTTTAAAGGCCAGAAAAGTTCCGATTTTTCTTTGGCTTGTTCTTTTTATTTTAATTTTTGCACAACCCCTTCTTATCGGATTGATAGCCGGTATCGGCGTGTTCGATATGTGGGTGGATTTCAGAAAAATAAGGAATCCGCTTCCTAGTGAAGAAGGTTAGTCGTTTAAGGAAAGGAAAATTTTATGAAACTGTTATTAAAAGAAGATGTAGATGGACTTGGATATTGTGGCGATGAAGTAGTGGTAAAAGACGGGTACGGAAGAAACTTCCTGATCCCAAAAGGTAAGGCTCTGCTTGCAACCCCGAATAATCTTAAGGCTTTCAACCATCAAAAAAGAATTGTTCAATCTAAAGTTAAAAAGATTACCGGCATTGCCCAGGGCGTAGCGGATGAAATTGCTAAAGCACCTATTCAAATTAAAAAGAAAATGGGAGATGGCGGCAAAATGTTTGGTGCGGTGACTGCGCAGGAAATTTCGGATTTACTGAAAGCCAAGGGAATTGATGTCGATCGACGAAAAATCCAGATTCAGGAACCCATTAAAAAAGCTGGAGAATATTCTCTTCCGGTTAAGCTTCACCCTGAGGTAACGGCGCAGATCAGTTTAACCGTCGAAGGTGAAAAGGTAGTAGAAAAAGCTGAAGCAACTGAAGAGCCCAAGGCAGAAGAAACTGCAGAAGTAAGTGCAGAAGCAACTGAAGAGCCCAAGGCAGAAGAAACAAAATAATTAGCTGTTCGACTGAGCCTAAATAATCATGGCAGATGCCCTGACAGAAATTTCTCTGAACAAGCTCCCTCCTTATAACAAGGAGGCTGAACAGAGTGTGCTAGGGTCTTGTTTGCATTCGAGTG
>JAJDAV010000214.1 GCA_029261695.1 Nitrospinaceae bacterium
GCCAGGGCGGCCATTTCTTCTGGCAGTTTAGGATTGTCTTTAACGGTTTGTAAACGTTGCAAAGCATGAATCATATTTTCACGTCCGGCAATTGCGGCCCCGCCTTTATCTGCTCGAAACTCTCGCCTGCGTGAGAACCACATGACGATCATCATGGCAAGGATGCCAAACACCATCTCGGCTACGATCGATACTATCCAAAACGCCGGACCGTGACCGCGTTCGACTTTGAACACCAAGCGATCCACCAGAAACCCAACCACACGGGAAAGAAAAATAACGAAGGTGTTGACCACTCCCTGTATCAGAGCAAGCGTCACCATATCGCCATTGGCGACGTGACTGATCTCATGACCCAACACCGCTTCGACTTCTTCACGGCTCATGTTGTCGTACAATCCGGTACTGATCGCCACTAAGGCATCGTTCTTATTCCAACCTGTAGCGAAAGCGTTCGGTGAAGGACTCTCAAAGATGCCTACTTCGGGTTTTCCTATTCCTGCCCAATTTGCCTGCCGACCCACGGTAGAGACCAACCAGCGTTCCATATCGTTGCTAGGCTCGGTGATCACCCGCACCCGCATGGCAGTTTTCGCCATTTTTTTAGAAATGAGAAGAGAAATAAAAGAACCCGCAAAGCCGAATAGCGATGAGTAAATTATAAGAGCAGTGATATTGAGATCAATACCATTTTGCGCGAGCAGACCTTCAAATCCCAACAAGCGAAACGTCAGACTGATCAGTAGCACAACAGCCAAATTCACCCCTAAAAATAACGCAACCCGAAGCATGGTTCCTCCTAATAAAAATTAAAAAATTCGAATCATAAACGCTTCAAGCTTCAACGATCAAAACCTGATGCATAACAAATGAAATCCCGGCCTAAAAAAGTCAAGGATACGCCGAATAAAAAATAGAAAATCAGGTTTCTGAAGGTTTGGAGCAAGACAGATATAACCAGATGTATCCGGTTACTCCAGCAATGAGAGAGGCCAGGAGTATCCCTGTTTTTGCCATTAATAAATCCTCAGGGTGATGTGCAAAGCCAAGCTCGGCGATGAAGATAGACATGGTAAAACCGATACCGGCCATAAGCCCGGCACCCAGGATATGCTTAAAGTTCAGTTCGGGTGGCAATTGGCAAAGCCCCATCTTCACTGCAACCCAGGTGAAGCCAGTCACACCAATCAGTTTACCCAAAATCAGACCCGCCATAACCCCCAAAGCTACTGGGTGGGTGATACTGGTTCCAAAAGATTCCCATTCAATAGGAATTCCCGCATTGGCCAAAGAAAAAATGGGGATGACCAGATAAGCTGAGGGTAAATGCATTTTATTTTCTAAAACCTGCGCTGGGGCCTGTACCAAATGTACCCCTTCACCTAGAGCCTCAATCTTTGTGCGCATTTCTTCGTTCTTAATCACGTTGTGTTCGCGATTAAAAGCCTCTCTAATTTGTGTGAGCGTTGTATTTACATGAGCCAGGAATTGCTCCGGATTGTATTTGGGACGCATTGGGATAGAAAATGCCAGGAAAACCCCAGCCAACGTGGCGTGGACTCCACTTTTTAGCATCGCCCCCCAAAGAAGCGCACCAACTAATACATAAGGTAGGGGTTGGCGAATACCTCCCAGATTGAGGCTGGCCAAGGCTCCCAAAAGAACGAATACTGCTGCCAGGGCGTTCCAGTCCAATGACTCGGTATAGAATAAGGCGATGACAATAACAGCGCCCAAATCATCCACAATAGCCAAGGCTACCAAAAAAGTAAGCAGGCTTTTAGGAATGCGGCTACCCAAAAGGGCAAGAGTGCCTAAGGCAAAAGCGATATCTGTGGCCATTGGAATGCCCCATCCATCTGCGGTGTGGCCCGATGGGTTAATCCCAAAATAAATTAGAGCAGGAACTGCCATTCCGCCAACAGCAGCAATGATAGGTAACAATGCCTGTTTGGGGTCGGCCAACTCGCCAACCAGAATCTCGCGCTTTAATTCTAGCCCCACCACAAAGAAAAAGATCGCCATCAACCCATCGTTTATCCAGTGATGGAGAGACATGGAAAGAATAAGGTTTTCGAATCCAATGACAAAAGGCAATTCCACCAAGTGATGATAGGTTTCACTCCAACGGCTATTCGCAAGATAAAGAGCTGCGACCGCACAAACCATGAGCAATATGGCACTGGTGGTTTGACGATGAATAAAATGTTCCAAAGGAGTTAAGACCTTGTCAAAAGCCTTTTCCCAGGGAGCTATATATATTTTTTCAGATTTTTTTCTCATTCAGAGTTGACTCTCAAAAGTCACATAATCAAAAAGACTAGGAAATTAAATCCTTGGCTGTAATAATTCCAACGATTTTTTTAGCTTGAGTTACCACTAAATATTTAATTCTATTTCGAAGCATGAACTCATTGGCTTCACTTCGCATCACATATTGGTCCTTAGACAAAAGGGGCTTCGACATCACCGAGCTGATGTTCGTGCCTTTAGAATCTTTGCCCTGCGCCACAACTTTGCTCACCATATCTGACTTGGTGATAATACCCACAGGATTTTCGCCCTCTTTCACAATAAGCGCTCCTATCTTTTTTTCAACCATCATTTTCGCGGCTTCCTCAACCGTCATCTGCCCATCGATTTCGATGACCGGAGAACTCATAAATTCATTGATTGTTTGCATGGCTTCCCTCTATAAAGTTAATCAATAATAAATTGCAATAAATTGCCAATCCACAACAATTCTCATTTTAAGCTTAACTTACACGGATTCGCCTAAAATTATCGCTATTTTTCCCCTTTGACCAGAATTTCAGCCTCTATCCGACAAAGAGATTGACACTCATCAGCCCCTAAAAAAAACAATGACCGGGGCATTGAGGAGGGGGAAGGTCTACCCCGGTCATTAGAAACCTCGCTGGCTGAACAAGGTTTCATACTTTTATATTTTCAATCCTTAACGATCATGATATTCTAAAATTCAAATTATTAATATTCGATAATTTATTAAAACTAATTCGTTTTTATCAAACCATAAAAACTTAAAACCATGACTTGGCTTAACTATCATCATCTTTATTATTTTTGGATTACCGCAATAGAAGGCAGCATCAATGGTGCCTCAAAGAAATTAGGGATCGGTCAACCGACCATAAGTACCCAAATTAAAAATCTGGAAGGGGCGCTAAACCAAAACCTGTTCCAAAGAAAAGGGCAGCGACTGATTCTCACAGAAGCGGGTAAAGCCGTTTTGGAATATGCCAATAAAATTTTCACATTGGGCAATGAGCTAATGGAGGTCGTAAAGGATGGAACTTTCTCGAAAAGAACGCATATACAATTTGGAGCCTTGGATAGCGTACCTAAAAGCTTTGCTCAATCGTTGATTCGCTCGGCACAAAAAACTAGCCCATGCACCATATCTGTGCTTGAAGGAGAAGGAGATTTTCTATTCAGAGAACTTGAAGCTCATAGAATAGACCTGGTACTTTCTAACTACCCACCCACAATTGGTCACAAAAAAGAATATTTTTCCCGGCTTTTAGCAAAGTTTCCCATTTCAATTTTTGGAACTAAAAAATATCAATCTTTAAAACGAAAATTCCCGCAATCTCTTAAAGGTCAGCCATTCATCATGCCGTCCCTTCATAGCAAGTTAAGGCATGACCTGAACCACTTTTTACAAATCAATGATATCCCCGTGGATGTGATCATAGAAACTCAAGACACCAGCATTCAAAAATTACTTGGCATTGAGGGAATGGGCTTGGTTCCTTTACCTGATTTTGCTGGCAAAGAACTAGTTAAAGAAGGGAAGCTTATAAAAATTGGAACCCTTAAAGGGGTAATGGAGTCGTTTTGGTTAGTTTCTAGTCCTAGAAAAATTCCAAATCCCATTGCCGACTCTCTAATGAAAAGCTTTAAGTTAAAAACTTAATCTTATAAAAACTTCTCAGGCGAGACAAACTCCTTATCCAAAGCCGTTGCCACGGCTGGGTGAGTGATGAAGCCGAGGCAGACATTGAGCCCGCCCCGCAACGCCGGGTCATTGGTCAGGGCTTTTTTATAACCTTCGTTAGCCAGCTTCAAGGCATAGGGGAAAGTTGCATTGGTAAGCGCAAAGGTAGAAGTACGTGCCAAAGCTCCCGGCATATTGGCGACACAATAATGCACAACACCTTCCACCTCAAAAATCGGATCGCTATGCGTCGTCGGACGAGAAGTTTCAAGCATTCCTCCTTGATCTATTCCCACATCTACAATCACTGACCCTTGTTGCATCTCCTTTAGCATTTCACGGGTGATCAGTCTCGGCGCGCGTGCACCTGGCACAAGCACCGCACCAATGACCAGGTCGGCGGTGCGAAGGGATTCCATTAAGTTAATTTTATTCGACATTAGCGTTTTCAGTCGACTGCCATGAATGTCATCGAGATAACGCAATCGAGGCAGATTAACATCGAGCAAGGTCACAGATGCTCCTGTGCCGATTGCCATTTTTGCCGCGTTCGCACCCACTATGCCACCCCCCACTATTACGACATGACCGGGATCAACACCCGGCACACCACCGAGCAATATTCCACGTCCCCCGTTCTCACGTTCGAGATATTTCGCACCTTCGTGCACTGCCATCCTTCCTGCTACCTCACTCATGGGAATAAGCAATGGCAAAGACTTATCTGGCAATTGTACGGTTTCATAGGCGATGCCGACAACTTTTCGATCGAGCAAAGCCTGAGTTAATTCAGGCGCCGGGGCAAGGTGCAAATAGGTGTATAGAATTTGCCCTTCCCGTAATAGGGAACACTCTTCAGCGATGGGCTCTTTGACCTTTACGATCATTTCCGCTTGGGCAAACAGGTCCTCTCGTGGAATGATTTCAGCCCCTTGCTCAAGGTAGTCCTCATTCTGAATGCCACTGCCTTCACCGGCCTTATTTTCCACTAGCACTTTATGCCCATGCGTTACGAGGTCATGAACCCCGGCGGGGGTCATAGAGACTCGATATTCATCGGTCTTAATCTCTTTTGGAATCCCTACAATCATTTTCACTCCCGCTATAGATTCGATCTACACATTATAAACGAATCCTCCATTTGATATTTCAAATAAAATCCATTACAGTAGCCCTTCAAATACAATAATTTCAAGGATGTTTGGCAATGGTAGATGTGAGTTTTGAGCAAACGATATCGGCTAATCTTGTCGATAACGACAAGCTTTTGGACTTGGAAGACAAAAATATTGGCATTGAAGAAATGCGCCTTTTGGCTGCAAGCGATGAACTGTCGGGTGTAGAACAACTTTATCTCAGCCAAAATCAGCTTTGCGGCGAAGCTATCGAAATTCTCTGTCAGGTAAAATGTTTGCCGAGCCTAACTTCGCTCTACCTGAATCACAATATCATCGGAGATGAGGAAGCGAAATCTCTTGCAGGTGCGGACTTATTGAAAAACCTTAAATGCATCATGTTTGAAGCCAACAATATCGGTCCGGCGGGTGTTGCAGCTTTGGCAGAGTCACCCAACCTGAAAAATCTGGAAATAATTTTTCTCGACTCTAATCCAATTGGACCTGAAGGTGCCCGTGCTATTGCGACATCTGATAAATGGCCAAATTTAAAAGCTCTGCATCTCGATAGCACCGGTATCGGCGATGAAGGTATAGAAGCACTGGCTGCAAGCAAATATCTGACTGAACTAGAAAAACTATATTTATGCTCTAACAAAATGGGAAATGCCGGGGCTATTGCAATTGCCAACTCACCTTATCTTAAAAATCTGAGCGCATTGAGTATCTGGAGGAACGAAATACGAGATGAAGGCGGCCAGGCGATTGCAGATTCACAAACTTTTATGAATCTCGACCGGCTCTATATGAGTCTTAATTTTATAGAGCGCCCCATTAGAAAAGTGATTCGCGGCTCAGAACTGGCAAAACGCTTGACCACCCTGGTAATGGACTGACCAATTATGACAGAAGAAAATAAAGACGATTACGAATACAGCCATTCCAAATTCTTCAACTGGTTCTTCCATGTGGGTGTGATTTTCAACGTCATCCTGGTCATTTGGATGGTCCTTGTTTTCACCGATATCATCTAACCCCTCCTGAATCCGACTAGCAGTGGGTCAAAATTTTTCCCGTAAAATTAAAACTTTTTTGATTCTGGAATAGAATTTATTCCGTTCCTCAGAGGGGGGTCATTCAGAATCTAGCGTCACGCTGGTGGAAGCGGCTTTGACAAGCAGGTCGGAATTTTTCCATTGCAAACGTTTCTTAGAAATCAGGTAGTCACCTGCGGCGTTTCTAAATCGACGCCATTCCCGCCCCATATAAACTTCATTGGGCCGAAAACTCGACTTATAGGTTAGAGAGGCATTTTCGGCAATATAATAACCTAGATAGAAATATTTCATTCCAAACTGGCTCGCATACTCCAACTGCTTTAATACGCTGTATGTGCCGAGGCTCATTCTCTTATCTGGAACTTCATAGAAGGTATAGATAGCCGAAAACGATTTCGAAGTTTTATCTCCCAGAGCCACACCGACTAATTTGCCATCCTGATAATATTCGAACTCAATTCCGTAAGGAGTATTAACATAAAATGACATGCGAAAATTCTGTTCATCTTCCACATCGTCCTGCAAAGAATTGAACCTTTCCTTATGCTTCAAATAAAGTTTGAATTTTTCCTCGGTGTATACCGGGTCACCAATTTTCATTTTGATATCCCGGCATGAGTTCAACGCGCGTTTTTGATTGCGTGTCATTTTAAATTCGTTGATACGCACGCGAATTGGAATGCACAGATAACAATTTTGACATCGGGGGCGAAAATAATAGTCCCCAAAATGACGCATACCGTGTGCCAATAAATACTCGAACTCAACTTCCGAAACATCTTCCAGCAGATACTCTTCGAAAAGAGACTGGCGGTCTTGGAAATAACCGCATTGAAATGATCGGGAGTCTATAAAATGCGCTAACATAATTACCTTGCCCATAACCGGGCGCACAGAAAAATTGTGAAATCGAGTTTAACCTACCGCTATTCTATAATATATTGATGCCTGATTACAAAGGCGTAGTAATGCTTCAAGCCTAGACAGCCCCAAACCCAAGGAAAATTCATTGCAAATTTCAATTATCATCCCCACCTTCAATGAAGCCCAGTGTTTGAGTGAAACTCTGGCGCAAATACAGCAGCTTTCTCCTCATCAAGTGATTGTTAGCGATGGTGGCAGCAATGACAACACGGTCGAAATTGCAAACAAGTTTACAGAATATGTGATCAAAGGCCCCTCAGGACGGGCGCCGCAAATGAACGCCGGGGCACAAATCGCCACCGGTGATATTTTTCTTTTTCTTCATGCCGACAGCCGCATTGAACCTGCCAGCTACAATAAAATGCTTCACTCAATGAAAGACCCAGAAAAAATCGGCGGCGCATTCTCTCTTTTTATTGATTCTGAAAAATGGTCTCTAAAATTAATTACCCGGCTTGCAAATATACGCTCAAAATATTTGGGAATGGCTTATGGAGATCAGGCTTTTTTTGTAAAAAGCACCATCTTCCACCAAATGAACGGGTTTGTAGAGCTGCCCATTTGCGAAGATATCGACTTTTTCAAGCGACTAAGAAAATTGGGGTCGGTAGTTCTTCTTAAAGAAAAAGCTCTCACCTCACCCCGTAGATGGACAAAGGAAGGCATCTGGTTCACAACTTTACGAAACATCCTCATTGCTACACTGTTTAAATTGGGTTTTCCACCACGCATTCTCACTAAATGGTATCAAATCATCCGCTAGGCATCTAGCCCGCAACCTAGAAAGGTAAAGTGACTTTTTGATCCTTTTACATAAGATTAACGGTATCCCCGACCAACCTTTCAGCAAAATACTTATTTTATCCCCCTCAAGCTAGTGGGATTGGCAGTTGCATCGGAAGGTTTCAGTCCATATAATTAAAGGTAATCAATACTTTATTTAACTCAATCAGGGTTTATCGCAGAAAATGTCCAAAAAGAAATCCGGGAAAAACGTTTCCAACGTTAATAAAAAGCGTCTCTCAACCATAGCTATGGCAGTTTTTGTTTGCGTGATTGTGGCGGGAGTTTATGTAACCACAAAACCATCTGTAAAAGTTCCACCGGTAGCACCGGCAACGGGATTCTTAATTGAAACCCGTCCCATACTGACCGATGCAGTTTTTACGGGAAGAGTGGCAGAGGCCTATCGAATTGCAGCAGAAATACCGAAGGTGATCGATAGCCTGTTCTGTTATTGCTATTGCAAAAAAAATCATAACCACAAAACTTTATTAACTTGTTACACTAATAAGCATGGTTCCAAATGTGATATTTGCCTGAATGAAGTTTTTTATGCTTATGACTTATACAATCAAGGTAAGACTTTGGACGAAATTGTTATTGCTGTAGACAAAAAATTCTACCGTCCTTATCGTCGAACTTAGACCCTTAAACAAAATATAATTAAAAATGGAAAACGTAGCTCAAGACAAACCCATTAGCATCTACATCCCTTACACCTTTTTGGTGGCAGCGCTTTTATCTGTGTTCGTTGTTTCCCTAAACAAGGTAGAGCTAAAACCTTATGAAACCGAGTACCCCGCAGAGGCATTCATATCTCCCGACTTTGAGCTTGCAACTCTGGCCGGTGGGAAAGCAAAACTCTCAGACTACAGGGGCAAAGTGGTGTTTATAAATTTCTGGGCCACCTGGTGTGGAACCTGTGAAGTCGAAATGCCATCCATGGAAAAGCTATACCGTAAATTTAAAGATCATGGATTTGAAATGCTCACAATAAGTGTCGATAAGGATCAAACCTTGATCGAACCCTTTATGAAAAAATTTAATCTAACCTTCCCAGTATTACTGGACCCAGAAAGTATCGTTGCAAAAAAAGTTTATAAGACCACGGGTGTTCCTGAAACATTTATCGTTGACCGCGAGGGACTTATTAGACACAAAGCCATTGGGCCTAGAGACTGGGCTAACGATGAGACACTGGAAGCTTTTACACAATTGGTAATGGGGTCATGAATCCATTCTCGTTATTATTGATCGCCGCCCTATTTATCTTTAACGCTCAAAATGCGTTGGCGCACAGCGGTCACAAAAAGGAAGTAGCTCCAGTAGCAGTTCCAGAAGAAACAGCACCCATCGATCCCATGTATGCTAATGAAGAGAAGGAAGCAGATCCTTTTGGAGATTCTGGTTTATTCTCCCCCAGCGACCTTTTCATGCCCGGAGAAGTTGTCGAACCTGCTCAGAAAACGGAAATGAAAATGGAAGGCAGCCACAATGAGAGCGATGACCACAACATGCCCAAAGTAGAGTCAGCAAAACATAAAATAGTGGAAACATCGAGCAAAGGCTATGGAGCAGCAGTAGGTATCACCTTATTCGCTGGACTTGTTTTTGCAGGGTTAACTTTCATAAAACCGAGGGAATGACAGCATGGCCAACGGACTTACAAAAATTTTGGAAGACCGGTTAGGCATCCACCTTCTTGAATACGACATCCCCGAACATTCCAATTCCATAAAATACTCTCTAGGCGGCATGACCTTATCGGCCTTCGGGGTTCTGGTAATCAGCGGCATTCTTTTAGCTCAGTTTTTCATTCCCGATCCAGAACGTGCAAATCAAAGCCTGCATTACCTTGTTGATCAGGTATATATGGGCTGGTTCCTAAGAGGCATCCACTTCTGGTCCGCAGAAGTATTAACCGTGACCATGACTCTGCATGTCATCCGCGTATTCTTCACCGCATCCTATAAAAATCCGCGGGAAATCAATTGGCTCATAGGTATTGGAATAATGCTGATGATGGTCAACTTGCTGTTCACAGGGACCGTTCTTAAATGGGATCAGGAAGCATATGAGGCGTTAGCGCATTTTCTTTGGGTTGCAGAACAAATGGGCATTTTCGGGTTGCCGCTCACCGAAGCTTTTGCACAAGGGGTTCCTCTTTTAAACAGGATATATATGGCACATATTTCCCTGTTACCCATCATCGCAATATTGATGATCGGACTCCATTTATTTTATGTCAAATACCACAAGCTTTCACAATTGCCAAATACAACAAAGCCCGCAAAGACCATTCCTTTTACCCATCATATGGCATATCTAAGAAAAGCAGGCGCGGGGGTCTTTCTGTTAATTTGTCTGCTGGCACTAACAATAGCACCTCCTTTGGGAGACGAGCCGGTACTCGGACTCGAAGTCACCAAGCCTCCCTGGCAGTTTGTCTGGATATATGCATTGGAAAATGTTTGGGTTCCTTTTTTAATTGTGGCCCCTCCCATTATCATTGGATTTTTAGCTGCCATTCCAATTGTCGATCAAAACAAAGAACGTTATTGGAAAAAGCGTCCTTTTGCCATGATCGTCCTGGTAGGCTTTATAGTTACCTTCGCAGCCCTCATAATCTGGGGCACAGTCACCACCATGACCCACTCCATGTAGCCACTCGGCGTGGGGCCTATAGGTCAGAACTTTTGAAGGCCGGGCTAATGCCGACAAGCTTCTAGAATTAATAAAGTAAATTTTAAGATCCCCTCTTTCATAAAGAGAGGCCGGGGTGATTTTCAACTTCATGCAAATTCAAATCGAAATTCTTACTAAAAATGATTGCCCCTTATGCGACGATGCCAAAGAAATTGTTGAGCGGGTATTACTTGATTTCCCGGTAACACTCACCGTGACGGACATCGAATCCGACCCTGCACTATTTGAAACTTATAAAGAAAAAATTCCCGTAATACGCATTAATGGAAAAGAAAGCTTTGTGTACAAGACTCACGAAATTACCTTGCGGAAAAAACTCGAAGAACTAATAAAGGAAAGATAATGGTAGAAAAAACTGCGTTAACCGAACAGGAACTGGAAGAAAAATTAAATGAGATGGCACCAGACTGGAAAACGGGAAAGAACGAAAAAGGCGTTCCCTACATTCAACGTGTGCATCACGCTTCAAAATTTATGGAAGGAATTGAGTTTGTCGGCAAAGTTGCAGCAGCTGCGGAGGAAAACAATCATCATCCCGACATCATCATCAACTACAAAAGAATTTCAGTAAGGTACTGGACCCACACGGTAAGCGGCGTTACCCTCGCTGATGTGCAAATGGCACAAAAAATTGATCCGCTATTTCAGAAATCTTAAATTTCAGACTGCATGATGTCATCCAGCGTCTGGCGTTTACGGGTCAGGGTGCATTGGTCGCCATCGACAATCACTTCTGGGATGAGAGGTTGCGAGTTGTAGTTCGAAGACATGACATGCCCGTAAGCCCCTGCCCCACCAATTACGATACAATCTCCGGATTTTGGCATCGGCAGTTTTCGTGGAACCGGCTCTTCATCTTTTTGCGTCAACACATCCCCTGATTCACAGACCGGACCAGCAATAATCAGATCTTGTTCTGGCCCAAGATTTTCTCCATCAAACCAGATGGGGTGAAACGAGCCATAGGCCATTGGGCGAATCAAATGGCAAAACCCAACATTCGTCAAAACATAATCGATACGTTTTCCATCTTCATCAAAGGTATGGTTTAAAGATCGTACTTCGCCAATCAGGTAACCACAACCGGCCACAAACCTTCTTCCCGGTTCAATCTCACAAACCACATCACGACCAAAATGATCTTTCAAAACCTTCGCTCTCTCATCGATGATAGCTTTGTAGCCAGAAATATCTTCCTGCGGCTGATCGGGATCGTACTGATAAGGCAAACCACCCCCAAAGTTTATCGTTTCCACATCAGGAAACTCTTTGGCAAAATCCACCAGTTTTCCGGTAATGCGTTTGAGGTGTTCCATATCACCACCGGACCCAATATGCATATGCACTCCTGAAAGGGTCAGGTCATATTCTTTTAATAATTTTTTTACCTCATCGAGGTTTTGATACCAGATGCCGTGCTTGCTATAGGGTCCACCTGTGTTGGTTTTTTTTGAATGTCCTGCTCCCTCACCAGGATTAATACGAATGGAAATTTTTGCGGAACCTGTGCCTTGCTTTTTTAAAGCCTGACCATACTCTTCAACCATTCCCAATGTGCCGCAATTACAATAAATATTATTATCCAGGCAATACTTCACATCATCAGAATTAAAAAACACATCACTGGTGAAACATATGTCTTCCGCTTTATAGCCTGCGCGAATAGCACGTTGAACTTCATAAACACTAACGGCATCAATCTTGACTCCGTTCGCCAGCATCTCCTGAAGAATTCTTACATTTGAAGAGGCCTTCATTGCGTAACGGGTGACAGGAGAGAGTTTTTTAATCTCTTGAATGGATTGACGCAAAATTTCAAGACTATATACATAAACAGGAGTGCCAAACTGACGAGCAATTTCCTGCACCTCGACTTTTTCAATTTTCATTTTCTATCTCTGGTTCAGATTGAAGATTTAACAAACAATGGAGAATTTATAGCACAGTTTAGGAATTCAAAAAAACGCTTTGTTTTCAATTGACATTTTCAAGCTTTGAGGTAATTTGAATGAACTCAATTTATAAAATTATACCGTTAAAAAGGACGCCTCTGAATGCCGAAGTGGACCATTGAAGAAGCCCGCGAACATTATAATATCAGCGGCTGGGGTGCGGGGTATTTTGACATCAACCCTAAAGGGAATATCGTTGTAAGACCCAATCACCAGAACAAACATGATATAGACCTCAAGGACCTAGTCGACGACATCCAGTCCAAGGGTTATTCTCTTCCTGTTCTCATCCGCTTTTCGGACATCCTTAAAGCCAGCATTGCCAATCTCGCCAACTCATTTCAACGGTCCATTGAAGAATATGAATACAAAGGGGAATACCACGGCGTCTACCCCATCAAGGTAAACCAGCAACGGCAGGTTGTCGAAGAAATTGTGAAGTTTGGCCAGCCCTACAACATTGGCCTCGAAGCCGGGTCCAAACCCGAGTTGCACGCTATCCTGGCTATCCTTGATAACCCCGAAGCTTTGTTGGTATGCAATGGTTACAAAGATGAAGCCTTTATCCGGCTAGCTTTAATGAGTCAAAAGCTGGGGAAAAAGGTTTTTATTGTTGTAGAGAAATTGAATGAGCTGTCTCTAATCGAAAAGGTTGCAAAAGAGCTGGGGGTAAAGCCGAACATTGGACTGCGCATCAAATTATTAAGCACCGGCCAGGGTCGCTGGTCTTCTTCTGCGGGAGAGCACTCGAAATTCGGATTGAATTCCATCGAGCTGATGGAAGCTTTGCAAATAGCTAAGGACAAAGATATTCTCGACAGTATCAAGTTAATCCATTTCCATTTAGGCAGCCAGATCACCAATATCCGCCGAATCAAAAACAGTTTGCAGGAAGTAGGCCGGTTTTATTCAGAATTAATGAAGTTTGGTTGCAACATTGAATACATTGATGTCGGCGGCGGGCTGGGTGTCGATTACGATGGCTCTCGTTCTACTTTTTCATCGAGCACCAATTACACGGTGCAAGAATATGCCAACGATGTGGTGTACCATCTTTTAGAAATCTGTAAAAAAGAGAATCTTCCCCATCCAAATATCATTTCCGAATCTGGCAGGGCCATGACAGCCCACCATTCCATTCTAGTTGTCAATGTTCTCGATGTGACAAGTTTCCCTGAATGGAGAGACACCATTGAAATCGAAGAAAATGCGCCTCAGGTGGTTAAAGAAATTTTTCATGTGCTCGATTCCACTTCCAATAAAAATTTAAATGAATCCTGGCATGATGCGGTGCATTTCAGAGATGAGGCACAGAACCAATTTCTCTTAGGCTTGATTACTTTGCAAGACAGAGCCATGTCGGAAAGAATCTATTGGGGCATTTGCCGAAAGATTGAAAAACTAAGCACGCGCCTTAAATTCATGCCCGATGAAATTCACAGTTTGAAAACCAGACTGGCTGACAAATATTTCTGTAATTTTTCTGTTTTTCAATCGGTACCAGACTCATGGGCTATTGATCAGGTCTTTCCCGTGGTGCCGATTTATCGATTGAACGAGGAACCCACTCGCGATGCAACCCTGGAGGACATCACTTGCGATTCGGATGGCAGGATTGACACTTTTATCGGAACCAACCGAGGAACAGAAAAAACTCTTCGCGTTCACGCACTGGAACCAGGCGAAACCTACCCTCTTTGTATTTTTCTAACGGGAGCTTATCAAGAAATTCTAGGCGATTTGCATAATCTATTTGGAGACACCAATACCGTTCATATTTCCCAAAACGATGATGGCACTTTAAAGTACGAACAAATCATTGAAGGTGAAGATGTAACGGATGTACTTGACTACGTACAGTTCTCAGCCGACGAACTTGCAGGGCGCATTGATGGATTCCTCATTGGTTGTGTTCAACGGGGTATTGTCACCCAACAGGAGGCCGACGATTTCCTGAATCTTTACAAAGAAGGATTGAGCGGATACACCTACCTCGTTGACCCTGTAAAAAAATAATTCTCATCAATCGTCAGTTTGATTTAAATTTATTATCTGATTCATCCGCTCTTCATTTGTTGGGTGGGTGGAAAAATAGCTGGCCTCCTCACTTTTCTCTCCCGATCTTTTACTAAGTACATCTAAAAGTTGCAGATAATATTTAGTTGAATACCCCGCCTTATTTAAATAACTGACACCCAGTTTATCCGCATCCAGTTCTTGCGGCCGCGAGAAACCACCCATCAGCGCAGGCTTGACCAGATATTCACTATAACCTGCACCGGGAACAAAAACGTTCAACACAGAAAACCCAATAGAGGTCAAAATAGATGCACCGAGCCGAGTGTAGTAGTGCCCCGATTTTAGATGGGCAATTTCATGGGCCGCAACGGCTATTCTCTGTTCTTTTGAAAGTTCGTGAAGAAACTTGGCAGTGATGTTCACTTCGTTTCC
>JAJDAV010000215.1 GCA_029261695.1 Nitrospinaceae bacterium
AAAGCGATGGATATCGATCATATGGGTCCTGCTGTTATCGACCAATTGGTGGAGTCGGGCCGCATTAAAAAATTTTCTGATTTATATACTTTGAAACAAGAAGAGGTCGCTGGTCTTGAACGCCTTGCTGATAAATCCGCACAAAACCTGATTGATGCTATTGAGAAAAGTAAATCATCTGGGCTGGCTCGGTTGCTGTTTGGTTTAGGGGTGCGACATGTGGGGCAAAGAGCAGCTTCCATACTTGCAGAAACTTTTCGTTCCATCAAAAAGTTAAGAGAAGCTTCCTATGAAGAAATGGAAGCGGTAATGGAGATCGGACCGATTATCGCTGAAAGTTTAAATAGCTTTCTCGATCAAGAAGCCAACGTGCAAGACATAGAAAAACTTGAGAGCATGGGAGTCGTAGTAGAAGAACAGGGGCGGGAACGTAAAGAGGGCACTCTGACGGGAAAACAATTTGTGCTTACAGGAACCCTAACCGAATTTTCACGTGATGAGGCCAAGGAAAAAATTGAATTGCTAGGGGGCAGGGTTACATCTGCAGTTTCAAAGAAAACAGATTATGTAGTTGCGGGAAAAGATGCCGGATCAAAATTAGAGAAAGCACAAAAACTGGCTCTTACTATTCTTGATGAAAAAGAATTTCTAAAACTGATTGATTCGATTTGATCGTTTCAGGATGTTGATCGTGCTCTAGAGGGGGGACGTCTTCTCTGCGGTCCTTTGCCATTACGCGGACGACTGTTAGATTGGGAATTTGATTTTGTTGCTGGTGGGCGACGGCGTTTCCTTGTCGGCGGAGTGCCTGGTTTTTCTTCAAGGTATAATTCTTCATCTGCCCAGGCTACGGGTATTTTCTTTTTCAGATAAACTTCAACACGTTCCAGATGCTGTGCAAAGTCTTCGCAACAGAGGGTAATGGCGGTGCCTTTTTTACCTGCTCTGGCCGTACGGCCAATTCTGTGGACATAGTCTTCGGCATCCTGAGGGAGATCGTAGTTGATGACATGAGTAATATCATCTACATGTAATCCCCGCGATGCAACATCCGTCGCGATCAGGATATAGATATCCCCTTTTTGAAAATCTTCAAGAACTTTAATTCGGGCTTTTTGGTGAAGATCACCACTTATTTGTCCCGAGTTGTATCCATTGTGGTTTAACTTCCATTCCAGTTGTTCGGCTTCAATCTTGGTGTTACAAAAAATGAGAACTTTTTTGCCTTCCTCACGTTTTAGCAATCCCAATAGAAGGTTAAACTTTTCGTGTTGTCCTACGTGAAAAAGGGATTGCTTTATTTCATCTACAACAGCCTTCTCGGGTTCGATAACCACTTTTACCGGATTATTCATGTGCTCATAACATAGCTCCATGACCCGATAATTAAGAGTGGCCGAAAACAACATTGTTTGTCGTTTGTTGTAGGGAGAGCAACTGCGGAATAAGTAGCGTAAGTCTACAATGAAACCCATATCAAACATGCGGTCCGCTTCATCGACAACGAGGACTTCGATTCGTTTCAGGCTAAAGAACTTTTGTTTGTAAAAATCTATGAGCCGTCCAGGGGTGGCGATGAGAATATCAACCCCTGCTTTGATCTGATTGCGTTGCTTGTCGTAATCGACTCCACCAATGATACAGGCTGATTTAAAGCCACAATATTTTCCGAGTAACAAGGCATCTTTTTCAATTTGTCGTGCCAGTTCCCGGGTGGGTGCGAGAACCAAAGCGCGAGGACCTTCTTTGCCTTTTGCAGCAGGTTCCGGATTGTTTTCGAGCAGCCGGGTAAATAGAGTGATCAGAAAAGCGGCAGTTTTACCTGTTCCCGTTTGTGCTTGTCCGGCGAGGTCTTTTTTGGCCAGAGTAATGGGCAGTGATTTGCTTTGAATAGGGGTACAAGTTTTGAATTCAGCACCACGAATTCCCTTTAAAATAGGTTCTGGGAGAGGTAAAGATTCAAAATTAATGAGTTCCAAATGAATACTCCATACTGCAGTCGTTACTGCGCGAAATTGACATTTTTTTTTCTACGGGAAAACGTTTTTTCGGCTCAATGAGTCTTTGCCATTTGTCTTTGAGGGAGGGGGGCTTTTAAATTCAATAGCTTGCTACACACTCTCGTTGGCAGGACTCATTATGATGGGCTTGCCGGGCATTTGCAACCCCAATTTCATTTTGCTTGACTTTCAAGGGACGGAAATGTTTAAATTCCACCTCGATTTTATATCCGGTCAATGCCCCGATTGACAACCTCTCCGAACGGAATCCAGCTAAGTTTTCTTAGATTTTTCAATGGTTTTCATGTTTTTGGGGTGCCGGATGAAATGATGACAGTGATGGCTCGATCTGGGCAATGAGTTCATAAACTGTCATGGACAAGAATTAAAAGTTTGCCCCGTTTTGAGGTGTTTTTGTGATCGAACATGATGTAGTGATCGTAGGTGCCGGCCTGGCTGGAATGCGGTGCGCTCTTGAGGCATCTAAAGAGCTTGATGTAGCTGTGTTGACCAAGGTTTATCCCTCCCGTTCACATTCTGGAGCAGCGCAGGGTGGAATTGCCGCCTCACTTGGAAACTCCGAGCCAGATAGCTGGGAAGAGCATATGTACGACACCGTCAAAGGCGGTGATTTTCTCAACGATCAAGATGCAGTTGAAGAGTACGTCAAGGCAGCGCCTCGAATTATCTATGAACTAGAGCACATGGGCTGTGTTTTCAGCCGTACTCCAGAAGGAAAGATAGCGCAACGTAGTTTTGGCGGACACTCCAAGCCAAGGGCCTGTTTCTCAGCCGACCGAACCGGACATGCGATTTTGCATGCTCTTCACGAGCAATTGATAAAGAATGAGAAATCCGTAAAAATTTATAACGAATGGTATATGCATTCCCTCATTGTTGATGGCGATCGCTGTAACGGTGTCGTGGTCAGTAATATTCAGACGGGGGAAGTCGAAGTTATAAGAGCCAAAGCGGTGGTTTTTTGCACCGGCGGTTATGGCCGAGTATATAAAATTACATCCAACGCTTTTGCCAGTACTGCTGATGGCGTGATGGCAGCGTTTGAAGTGGGCATTCCACTTGAAGATCCCGAATTTGTTCAGTTCCATCCTTCCGGACTTTTCCGGCAGGGCATTTTGTTTTCCGAAGCGGCTCGTGGTGAAGGAGCTTACCTGCTCAATGGCAACGGCGAACGGTTTATGGAAAACTATGCTCCTTCCCGAATGGAACTGGCACCACGCGATATTGTTTCCCGTGCAGAACAAAGTGAAATAGATGCGGGACGCGGCGTTAACGGTGAAGACTGCATTAATCTCGACCTTCGGCATCTTGGCGAAGCGCGAATCATGGAACGCCTTCCACAAATTCGACAATTGGCAATCGACTTTCTCGGTATTGACTGTATTACACATCCTATACCCATCCAACCCACGGCACATTATTCCATGGGCGGAATTCCTGTTGATAAAGACTGTCACGTTATTCTGGATGCAGAAAACACAAAAATGAACGGATTTTTCGCCGCGGGTGAATGCGCGTGTGTTTCAGTTCATGGGGGAAATCGGTTGGGAACAAACTCCCTTCTTGATGCCGTGGTGTTTGGCGAACGTGCAGGCAAATCTGTGCTGGAATATGCAAGAGGTAAAGACTTTGGTAACGTGAATGAAGGCCAGGAAAAAACCAAAGTGCTGGAAAAATTTGAGGATGTTTTTCAAAGAGATGGCAGCGAAAGCTACAACGATATTCGTGATGAAATGAAAGAAATTATGATGACCCATTGCGGTGTTTATCGTGACGAAGAAAAACTGAAAGTCTGTATCGATACCCTTAAAGGACTGCAAGTGCGATTCAAAAAAGGTAAAGTAACGGATAAAGGTAAACTGTTTAATACTGAAATTTATGAAATTATGGAATTGGGAAATATGCTGAGCATGGCAGAAGTCATCGCTGCAGCAGCCCTTTACCGAAAGGAAAGTCGAGGCGGCCATTCCAGAACGGACTATCCAAAACGCGATGATAAAAACTTCCTACATCACTCTATGGTTTATGATTCGTCGGATGGGTTTGTCATAAAAACCAAACCCGTGATAATTACTAAATTCCCAGTCACTGAGAGAACTTATTAATGGCAACATTTAGAATCAAACGGTTCAATCCAGAAAAACAACCCGAACCTTATTTCGAAGAGTTTGAGTTGGATATTCCTGACGGCGCTACACTTCTGGATTGCATGAATGAGATCAAATGGACTCTCGATGGCAGCCTTTCTTATCGCATGTCTTGCCGAAGTGCGATTTGTGGGTCTTGCGCAGTCAAAGCAAACGGTCATGCTTTACTGGCTTGCCAACGTCAAGGTGAACACCTGCTAGATAATGACGATACCATTACCCTGGAACCTTTGGGGAACATGAAGCCCATTAAAGATCTGGCAGTCGACTTCACACCATTCTGGGACAAAATCAATAAAGTAAAACCGTACCTGGAACCGAAAGACGAACCGCCAGCAAAAGAAAGACATCAGTCCCCGGAAGAGTTTCTTCTCATCGATGACTCCAGCACCTGCATCATGTGTGGTGCCTGTTATTCGGATTGTAATACTCTAGAAGTCGATGATAACTTTCTCGGGCCTGCAGCTCTTGCAAAAGCCCAACGGTTTGTCGGAGACTCTCGCGACTCGAAAACATTGCAACGTGTGCAGGACTTGAGTGAATCCGGAGGAATTTGGGATTGTACGCATTGCGGCGAATGTGTAGAGCGCTGCCCGAAACCGGCACGCCCTTTCGATCGCATAAAAGAAATTATGACTGTGGCATTGGAAAAAGGAGTGCACAACAATAATGGCGCACGCCATGCTCTTTCTTTCACCAATTCAGTTAAAAGAAGTGGCAACCTGAACGAAAACAGAATTCCGGTCGAGTCGATGGGATTTTTCAACATCCCCGGACTGCTCAGCCTGATTCCCATAGGACTCAGAATGTTGCTCAAAGGAAAAGTTCCGCCGATCATTCATCATTCAATTGAAGAGGTCGATGACGTTAAACGTATTTTCAAGGAGTTGGATCAATGAAGTTCGCCCTTTTTACAGGATGCGTCGCCAAAGGGGCGACTCGGGAGTTGATGCTCTCTACCACCAAGGCCGCCGAAGGTCTTGGCTTTGAATTTATAGAAATGAAAAGTGCGTCCTGCTGTGGGGCAGGAGTGGTTTCAGAAAAAAGCCCTCTACTTGCAGATGCATTGAACGCGCGTTCGTTTTCAATTGCCGAAAAGCAGGGACTAGACATCGTTACTATTTGTTCTACTTGCCAGGGAACATTGAAGAAAACCGAAGCGCATTTGAACGAAGATAAAGAATACAAAGAAAAAGTAAATGACATCCTCGAAGAGGGGGGGCATCAGTACAACGGTAAAACACGCATCAAACACTTTGCCAACATCCTTGCTACTGAAGAAGGGATGGCACGGTTAAAATCACGCATCAAACGTCCATTGACCGGACTGAAAGTTGCAGCGTTTTACGGTTGTTATGTTTTGCGTCCATCCGAAAGATCGGACTTTGAGAATCCAGACAATCCTACAGGAATGGAAGATATCTTCGCAGCATTAGGGGCGACACCGGTTTATTATCCAAGTCGTGTTAAATGTTGTGGTTTTCCTATCGTGATGATGAACAAAGATGCTTCGCTCGGTATGTCGGGCAATGCTTTGCAAGATGCGATCGAGCACGGTGCCGATGTAGTCGCAACCGGATGTCCGCTTTGTCATTTGAGTCTTGATTCTTATCAACCCGAAATTGAATTATTGCAAAAGAAAAACCAGTCCATTCCTATCCTGCATCTCCCGCAACTCGTTGCTCTAGCCTTAGGCTACACGCCGACCCAGTTGGGAATGGATAGTCACATTGTATCTACCCTGAAAATAAATCAAATCCTTTCAGGTTCCTCAGCCTCCGCTCACTAACCGGCGAATCTCAGGTAGAGAATTTTATTTTTCTTGCCTCTCCTTGTGTGATTTCCTTTATAGCGTTAAGATCGCTAGGTGGAAAATTCTTTTAAAAAACAAATAGTCGTTCTACTTTTGGGGCTAGTTGCGTTCTGTGGCATTCTTCTGATGCCGCTTCCCGAAGGTATGACGGAAAGTGCGCAGCGCATGTTCGCCGTTGTTGCAATGATGGCGATATGGTGGGTCGGTGAAGGCACTTCCTTGGCAGTGACCGCGATGTTGCCTCTGGTTTTATTTCCTTTGCTGGGCATTATGCCGAGTAAACAGGTTGCTCCTAATTACGCAAATCATCTTATTTTTTTGTTTCTCGGTGGATTCATGATCGCTCTCGCCATGGAGAAATGGAATTTTCATAAACGCCTCGCTCTATGGATCATCAACGCGATGGGGACGGACCCCAAGCGTATTGTTTTAGGATTCATGATTGCTACTGCGTTTTTGTCGATGTGGATCTCCAACACGGCATCAACGATGATGATGCTTCCGGTAGCTATGGCGGTGGTGAGACAAATTGCTTTAGATGCTTCCTTAAATGGTGCGAGAAATTTCGATTCACAAAAACAAATCGAAAATGGATTGGGGCTTGTATTGATGCTTGCCCTGGCTTACTCGGCTAGTATTGGGGGTGTCGGCACCCCCATTGGCACACCCCCAAATATTGTGTTTGCCGGATTCTATAGAAATCTTTTTCCAGACAACCCTGAAATCAGTTTTTTTCAGTGGATGACAATGGCATTGCCCATTGTTTTAGTATTTATCCCTATCACTTGGGTTTACCTTTGCCGTTTTGTTTCACCTTTCCCAATGTCCCAGATCGAAGGTGGAGAAAGTGGAATCATTCAGCAAGAGCTTGATGAAATGGGTTCCATGAGTCGGGCGGAAAAAATTGTAGCCACTGTTTTTTGTTTTACGGCTTTTCTATGGATTTTCAGACAGCCCATTGTAGTTGGAGATTTTATAATACCTGGATGGTCGAGTCTCTTTGAAAACCCAAAGTTTTTGCACGACTCCACCGTTGCAATGGCAATGGGTCTGCTTTTATTGGTCATGCCGGTCAATGGAACTCAGGGATTAACCTTGAATGGAAAAACTGAATGGTTTGTTTTGGATTGGAAAACCGTACAATCAAAAACTCCCTGGGGAATTTTGATTCTATTTGGGGGAGGTTTTGCTTTAGCAGCTGGATTCGGAGTGAGTGGACTCGACCAATGGATCGGATCAAAACTCACGGGTGTTTCTGATTGGCCTTTGTGGATGACGGTGCTTGTCATTTGCCTTGCGGTGACTTTTTTAACCGAGCTAACTTCAAACACGGCAACGACAACGATGATTCTTCCTATCCTCGGAATGGCGGCAGTTGCTGCAACGATTCATCCTTTATTTTTTATGGTGCCGGCAACGTTGGCGGCTTCGTTTGCTTTTATGTTACCGGTGGCGACACCCCCTAACGCGATTGTTTTTGGAAGTGGCTGGGTGAGCATCCCTAAAATGTCACGAGCGGGTTTGATACTCAACTTGATTGGAGCGGGTATTGTGACTACTGCTGTTTTGGTTCTTATAAAGGCGTTATTTATTGGGGAGTGATGTGCTTCCCCCTGATAAGGGGGATTGAGGGGGTTGCTTTAATTGATTTTCTTTTTGTTCAAGTCCTGTTTATTTGGAATCCCCCTAAGCCCCCCTTATCAGGGGGGGTATTATTTCTTCCATCTTAAGACGGGTTGGCGTGCCGCTCTTGCTTCATCGGGACGTGTTACTTTTGGCAGGCGTGGAGCATCGTGAAAACTTTCCGGGTCATCATGACCTTTTTGAGCAATGGATTTCATTGCTTCTATAAACATGTCGAGCGTTTCTTTTGATTCGGTTTCCGTCGGCTCGATCATTAATGCCCCTTTTACAATCAATGGAAAGTAAACCGTCGGCGGATGGAATCCGTGGTCGATGAGTTCTTTGGCGAAGTCCATTGTGGTGATGCCCTGCCCCTTATCGTTGAATACGCATTCGTGCAGACTTGCGCCGGTGAAAGGCAGATGGAACGTGTCCTTTAATTTAGCGCGGATATAATTTGCATTTAATACCGCGGATTGTGCGGCTTCGAGAATGCCCTCGGGTCCGAGCGTGCGGATGTAGACATAGGCCCTCAGCAGCATACCAAAATTTCCGTTGAACACTTTCAACTTTCCAACGCTTTCAGGGCGGTCATAATTTAAAGAATATTTGTTGCCCTTTTTTTCTACCACCGGTTTGGGTAGATGAGGCTCAAGAATGTTTTTTATGCAGACGGGCCCGGCTCCCGGTCCACCGCCACCATGAGGAGTTGAAAAGGTTTTGTGCAGGTTGATGTGTAATACGTCTATTCCCATCTCTCCCATTTTGACAATTCCCATAACCGCATTGAGGTTTGCGCCATCGCAATAAACCAGCCCGCCTTTGCTATGAACAATCTCGGTAATTTTTAGGATATCTTTTTCAAACATTCCCAATGTGTTGGGATTCGTCAACATGATGGCGGCCGTATCTTCGTCCATGACGGCTTCAAGTTTTTCGATATCGATCAGCCCCTCTGCGTTGGAAGGTATCTGTATTGATTTATAACCACAAAGAGTTGCGCTGGCAGGGTTGGTGCCGTGAGCGGAGTCGGGTAGTAATACTTTTTTCCGAGGGTTTCCTTTTGCAGTGTGGTAGGCCTGGATCATTAGCATACCGGCAAACTCTCCTTGTGCCCCGGCAGCGGGTTGCAAGCTGACATGGTCCATGCCGCTTATTTCTTTTAGGCATTCTTGCAGTTCATACATGAGTTGCAGACTTCCCTGGGAATCGTCATCTGCTGCAATTGGGTGATGCCCTGCAAAACCGGGAAGGCGTGCCAGAGTTTCATTTATTTTTGGGTTGTACTTCATGGTGCATGATCCCAACGGATAAAAATTGGTGTCGATGCTGAAGTTCCATTGCGATAGCCTGGTATAGTGGCGAACAACATCCAGTTCTGTTAGCTCTGGAAGTTCTTTAATTGGCTCGCGAATTTCATCGGCAGGCAACAAGGTTTCCAATTCAATCTCCGGCACATCGCAGGAGGGTAACGAATAGGCTTTGCGACCCGGTGACCCTAATTCAAATACGACCGGTTCCTCAAAAATCAAACCAGCGGTTGCGATACCTGGGTTCTTCGGATTTTTATTTTGTTCGCTATTCATGGCATTTAGTTTTTTAGGATTTTCTGAAGAGAATCGATTGCTGTTTCTGGTGTAAGAGTTTTTTGGTATCGGTCATCGAGAACAATGCTAGCTGGATGCCTGGGTCCCCATCTCTCAATTTCTCCGTGTTTAAAAATAACGCAAGCGGGTTTTTCCACTGCTGAGGCAAGGTGCATGATGCCCGTGTGGTTGCAAAAAAGAAGATCGCATTGTTGTATCAAAAGCGCAAGTTCTTTTGTTTTTAAAAGGGGTAATATTCGCGGTTTGAACTCCATATCGGCGATTTGAGATTTCAGGCCGGTTTCCTCTCCGGGTCCATTTATTAACCACACATTTGCGATTTTGTTTTTCAGAATATGCTCCATGACGGCCTGAAACTTTTCCCAAGGCCAACCCCATTCTGCGATGCGAGTCCCTGTTTTGACCAATAGGAGAGGCCGCTCACATTTCTCTGAGTTAATGATCCCTGCTATTTTTTGGTTTTCTTTTTCGTTGAAATAAATTCTGGGCTGAGAAATTATTTTTGGTACTCCCATGTGCCGCAGTAGTGCCAGATTGTTTTCAATCTCATGGCTGGGTGGGCCGTCAATGGATAGCTGGATATTGTATTTCCAGGGATTCTGTATATGCAGATAACCGGCCTTCATTTTTGCTTTTGAGCAAAGGGTGAAAAATGTTGCTGTGGCACTGAATTTTTTATTGAGTGTGATGGCTAGATCAAAATTTTCTCTGCGCGAATCTCGAATGGCACGCCAGAATCTTCTGCGCCGCATTAAAATTATTTTATCAATATTGGGATTATCCTCCAGAATTCCTCCCTGAATAGGATTTACCATCGCTGTGATTTTTAAATGAGGGAAGGATTGTTTTAAGGATTCGTAAATCGGTGTGGAAAGAACAACGTCTCCCAGCCTATCGGGTCGCACTATCAGCACTTTGGATATCTTTGAGAAATCAAGAGGGAGGGGTGCTAATGGAACATCTTTTTTGGCGAACAGTCCAAAAAGTTTCCAAAGGCCATTTTTAATTTGATATTCGATGGATCGGAGAAACTTTTTCATGCGGGATGCCAATTGTTACGGAGCGATTGATTGATCCGGAAGATAGCGATTTCGGGTTGTAGAAAAGGATTTACGAAAATTTTCTATTAGTCCAGAGGAAGTGCTTCGTCAATGAGCATAACAGGGATATCTTCTTTAATAGGGTATTTCAAACTACAGGCTTTGCAGTTGAGGCTGTCTTCTTTTTCGCTCAGCTCAAGGTCGCCTTTACATTTAGGGCAAACCAGAATATCCAGTAACTCTTTATCTATTCCCATAATTTACTCCACCTGATTATTTTTTTTCTGGTTCGATTGAACGGCTTCAAATACTTCGTCTACGGTCACTTGCTTCATGCACTCTTTGGTGCCCAAAGGACATTTTCTTTTCCAGCAAAAACTGCAGGTAAGCATTTTGTAAACTGTTTCGTGATTCAACCCGTATGCTCCGTTCCGCACGGGATCGGTTGGCCCAAAAAGTGATACGGTTGGGATGTTCAACGCAGCACAAAGATGAAGTGGCCCCGAATCACAACTTACCAGTTGTTTGAGGTGTTTGTAAAGAGTTATAGATTCTTGCAGGGTGGTGGGTGGGGCGACCCAACTTTTTTGTTTCATGGTTGCGGAAATTTTTTGGACTTTATCTTCTTCTCCCGGTCCCCAAGTTAATAATATGTTGCAATCAAGTTCTTCTGAAATACGGTCTGCTAATTGTGCGAACCGCTCCAGTTCCCAAAGTTTGCTTTCGAATCCCGCTCCGGAGTTGATTCCTATAATGGGTTTAGCTGTGAGTTCGGAATTGTTCTGGAAAAAGTCATCAACTTTCTTTTCTTGTGTTTCAGGGAGGGGGAATTGCTTCACTTCATTTTTGATACCAAGCGCAGATTGCACCAGAGTCAGATACATATCCACCACATGAACTCCACCTGCCATATAAGGGCCTTTCTTATTGGTGAAGATAGCGCTGATTTTTTCTTTACAGTTTTTTCTATGGAACCCAACTTTAACAGTGGCACCGCTTAACATTGCGATGACTGCGCTTTTCAATAGTCCGTGCAAATCGAAAACCACATCAAATTTCTTTTGACGCAGGCTTTTAATTATTTTTAGGATTTCACTCAGGGTTTTACGGTTCCAATTTTTTCGCCAGAATTTTGTGCGGATGGGAATAACTTCATCAATGTCAGGATTATTGAATAAAAGTTCCTGATAACGTTCTTCGACCATCCAGGCGATAAAAGCATCGGGGTATTCCTGCCGCAGGGTTCGGCAAACGGGCAAGGTGTGGACAACGTCGCCTAAGGCGCTCAGTTTTATAACCAGAATTTTTTTTTGGCTCATTGAGGAAAGGCCGTCAGGGTTTTATATATTTTAAAATCCTGCCATAAGCTAGATAACCAATGTAGCCCATAGCGCCGCCCAAAGCCATTCCGCCCAACACATCTGTAGGATAATGTACTCTTAAATAAACTCTCGAATAGCAGACGAGCAGTGCAAAAGCAAAAACCATAAGCGTAGTATTTCGAAAACAGAGGCTCAACAGAGTTGCTGCAGCAAAAGAATTGGCAGCATGGTTGGAGGGAAAGGAAAAGCTTTCTGAGCAACTAACCATTCCTATTATGTCTGGCGGCAGAACATGGCAGGGGCGAAGACGTTGAATGCCTTCTTTTAAAATATTGTGACCGATGGCATCGGCCAGCCCAATTGCGATACCTGCGGCGAGAAGAAAAGCAAGTCCGCGATTTTTATAGGTTGCAAGAAGGGCAACAAGGCATAGCAGCCCGGGAATATAGAAGTTCTCCTTTATGGTGACAAACAGCATAAACTTATCCATCATTCGGGATTGAAAATGCTGGTTGATCCAGTAGAATAGCGAAAGATCTAAATCGAGTATGGCGAAGGTTCCTTCGAAAAGAGGAAGTACAGAAGTAATTCTTGAAT
>JAJDAV010000216.1 GCA_029261695.1 Nitrospinaceae bacterium
ATTTCTCTCCCCGTAAAGGGAATGAGTTGCGCCAGTTGCTCGGCGCGGATTGAAAAAAAAGTTGGAGGACTTGAGGGGGTTTCTTCTGCCAAAGTTAATTTTGCTGCTGAAATTGCAACGGTTGAATTTGATTCCGAAAAAATTGGAGCAGAACAATTTCCTTTAGAGATAAAAAAACTTGGGTTTGAAGTCCCCACCACGCGTCAATCTTTTCAAGTAGGAGGAATGACCTGCGCTTCTTGTGTTTCCAGGGTTGAAAACAAATTATCCTCTCTTGCCGGCGTGTCTGATGTCAAAGTCAATTTGGCCACTGAACAAGCATCTATTGAATATCTTCCCGCGCTTATCAGCTTTGAAAAATTGAAAGAAGCTTTGTCCGAAGCCGGTTATCAGTTATTTCCCGCAAAACAAGGTATGCCTTCCGATGAACAGAATCAGAAACAAAGTGAGCGGGCTACCCTAAAGCTGAAACTAGTATGCAGTGGTGTAGCCAGTATTCTGGTGATGGGCCTAAGCATGAAAGGGGATGGGCTGCCTATCTCTATAAACTTTTTGTTATTCCTATTGGCTACTCCTGTGCAGTTTTATTGTGGTTGGCAATTTTATCGCGGTACGTGGAATGGGTTGCTTCACGGATATGCAGATATGAATACTTTGATAACTGTAGGAACTTCCACCGCATACTTGTACAGTGCTGTCGCGACATTTTTCCCATCAATTTTAAGCCTTGCTGATGAAAAGGTCCCAGTCTATTTCGATACATCAGTGATGATCATAGCTTTAGTTTTATTGGGGAGGTGGATGGAATCGCTCGCTAAGAGCAGTGCTTCAAATGCCATTAAGAAACTGATGCAATTGCAACCCAAAACAGCAAAGGTAGAGCGCCAAGGGGAAGAACACGAAATCGAAATTTCAGAACTGGTTTTGGAAGATGTCATCATAGTCCGCCCTGGGGAGAAAATTCCGGTGGATGGAAAAATATTTGAAGGTAATTCTTCGGTGGATGAATCTATGCTGACGGGAGAAAGCGTTCCCATCGAAAAGATTGTGGGTGATGAGGTCTTTGGTGCCAGTATAAATAAGACTGGATTCTTTAAGATGAAAGTAACCCGTTTGGGGCAAGAAACCACTCTGGGGCAAATAATTAAACTGGTGGAAGAGGCACAAGGGTCTAAAGCACCGATTCAGAAGTTGGCCGATAAAATTGCAGGGATATTCGTGCCTACCGTGATAACTCTGGCAGTTTCTTCTTTTCTATTCTGGTGGATATTTGGGAATTCAATTGCTGAGCTTCCCGTTTCCAAATTTACATTTGCTCTTATGACTTTTATTTCAGTTTTGATCATTGCATGCCCTTGTGCATTAGGTTTGGCGACCCCAACCGCTATCATGGTTGGTACGGGCCGAGGTGCAAAAATGGGAGTCCTGATCAAAGGAGGGGAAGCTTTAGAGCGGGTAGAAAAACTGAATACCATTGTCTTTGATAAAACTGGAACTCTGACCTGGGGAAAACCAGAAGTCGCTGATGTATTACTGGCACCAGGAACTTTATGGGATACCCGCCAACTTCTATTTTTTGCGGGAACACTGGAGAAGGGGTCCGAGCACCCTTTGGCGCAAGCGGTGGAAACCGAAGCTAAAAGAAGAGGACTGAAACTCAATGCGCCGGAAAACTTTCAAGCGTTGCCAGGTTTTGGTGTTCAGGGGAACGTAGATGGTAAAAATGTATTGCTGGGAAACAAAGGATTGATGATAGAAAACCAGATTGATATATCATCCCTTGAAAGCCAATTGACTAAGTTGACAGAAAATGGAAAAACCCCAATGATCGTTTGTATTGACGGTCTGGTTGCAGGAATCATTGCTACAACCGATGCTTTAAAACCACATGCAAAAGAAAATATATCGCGTCTAAAAGAAAAAGGATTAGAAGTCATCATGTTGACAGGGGATAACGCTAAAACGGCGTTAGCGGTGGCCAACCAGCTAGGCATTGATAAAGTGGTTTCTGAGGTTTTGCCTTCAGGAAAAGTTGCAGAGATTCAAAGGCTAAAACAATCGGGCAAATATGTAGCCATGGTGGGGGACGGTATTAATGATGCCCCAGCATTAGCAACTGCTGATGTGGGCATTGCTTTAGGAAGTGGTACGGATGTGGCTATGGAGGCTTCAGATATTACGCTTGTGGGGGCAGACATTAAGGCTGTTGTAGATTCTATCGAGTTGAGCAAAGCTACAATGTCTAAAATTCGGCAAAATTTATTTTGGGCTTTTATCTATAATATCATTGGTATTCCCCTAGCGGCTGGGATTTTGTATCCATCTTATGGGATTCTTTTGCAACCTGTTTTCGCTGCTGCGGCAATGTCTTTAAGCTCTGTGTCCGTAGTTGGGAACTCTCTTTTATTGAATAAACACGTTAGTTCATAGCCTACTTTATTGTTGTGACACAAAGGCCTCAAGGAAAAAAACTTCTGCATTTTTTATTCACGGCATTTATTGTGTTGATGTTTTTTGGTTTTCTTGAAACATTTTTATATTTATCTGGATTCCAACCCACCTTACCTTTCAAGAAATTTGCAATCCCAGCCTGGATGGAAGAGCTGGACTCAGCGGTGTTGGCGCAGTATCAGGGTTTTATAGTCAAGCAAGGATTTGTAAATGAAGATGCATATGCTTATCGACCCGATAGGCGCTATGGATATTTGCTTAAACCTAACTTTGAAATTACGGTTTCAAACTACTCTTCTGCAGATTTTATTGGAAAGCTCCCTCCTTGGACCCTCAAATCAGATTCATTAGGCAATCGTATCTCAGCGTCGTATTCTGAATCTCAAGGAAATGTTATAGGGACTCAAACTCTTCACGTGCTGGGAGACTCTACTAGCTTTGGATGGGGTGTGAATTTTGAGGATTCATATCCGAAACGACTTGTACAGAAACTGGCAGGGACTACAAAAGAAGGTAGAAATATTTTTTTAAAAAATTATTCAACCCCGGGTTTTACTTCTTATCATGGGAGGTTGTTACTTGATGACAAGGTGAGAATTAAAAAAGATGACTTGGTTATAGTTTCTTTTGGTTCTAATGATTCTTATCCTTCCATAAAGTCAGATCACTGGCATTTTCAAACACGAAACTCCTTGGCAGGGAAAATTAGTTGGTCTTTAAATCGATTGTTACTAGTAAATTGGTTGCGAACTTTGATTTATTCCATGCCTGAGCTTACGTTGGTGAAAACAGAAAATCGCAGAGTTTCATTGAAAGATTATCAGGAGAATTTAACTTCAATTTTTAAAACCATTAAAGAGAGAGGAGGAAAACCTAAATTCATAAATATATGCAATGGGGATAAGTATCGTAAGGTTGCTGAGCAAGCAGCAAAGGCTCTTCAGGTTCCTTTTTATGATTTTCCGAAAATCTTTGGCTCGTATTTATCAAAGGTGCATGATTTATATCCGGAAAAATTTGTCACATACTTCGAGGCATACGGGGAATTGATTGAGAAAAAAACTCAGCTTGTTTTTTTGTTCCCAGATATTTGTCATCCCAACACTATTGGCCACCAGTTAATGGCCGACATTATTAGCGCTGAGGGTAAAATTTTCGATTGAGTTTATGTTTTTTGAAGAGTTCACCTTTCCATTAATATCAACAATCAACCCTTCCATATCATTTAGAGAATCAAGTAGCACGATCCCCTTTTCAGGGCCTAATACAAAAACTGCTGTTGCCAGGGCATCCGCATCCATAACATTGTTTGCGATGACCGTCGCTGACATCGTCCCGTTTGAGGGGTGACCTGTTTTTGGATCAAGAATATGATGATAGCGTTTTCCACCCAATTCAAAATACTTTTGGTAATCGCCTGAGGTTGCAATTGCTTTTTTTGAAGTGGAAAAAGATGCTAAAAGAGATTCTGGGTTTCTGGGGTGTTGTAAACCAATTTTCCAGGAAAGATTATTTGATCTTTTCCCCAAGGTTATCAGATCGCCACCTGCGTTTATCAATGCATTTTTGACTTTGTTGTTTTTTAATATCTTGATTGCTCTGTCAACCGCATATCCTTTTCCTATAGCCCCTAAATGCAGAAGCATTCCTTTTCCAGATAAAAGTACAGTGTTTTTTTGAATTTGAATGTTTCTATAGTCAATTAGCTTCGCCGCATCTGCGATGGCGGCATTTGACGGAAGGCTAGGCTCGTCGAAGTTCCACAGTTCCTGAGCGGGACCAATTGTAATATCAAACGCACCCTTTGTTTGTTCAGACCAGAATAAGGATCGTTGAATGACTTCGAGTACTTCCTGGGAAACCGGTACGAAAGTTTTTCCAGCAGCTTGATTTATTTTTGAAACTTCTGAAGTGGGGATATGGGTGCTCATTAAATTTTCCAACCGACGAATTTCCTGAAAGGCCAGTTGAATGGAACTGTATGCACTTTCCTTGTCGATTCCGCTAACAGAAATTTCGACCAACGTTCCCATAAGAAACTGTGAACGCTGATGGTTCTGAGATTTCTGGCTTCCACATGCTGTTAAAAACAAGAGGCTGATTAGGATAAATGAGAAAAATTTTTCAGGAGAAGAGGGGTGTTGGGTCATCGGTCAAATTCAGATACCAATACTTCTCGGTTATAGGCCGCGACGACCTCGCCCCTATTTACCATTCCTATGACCCGCTTGACATCGTCCTTATGGACAACTGGAAGTTGTTCTACATCGAGTTGAGCGAATAGCTCCATGGCCTGATTTAAGTTGTTGTCTGGCGTAAGAGACTTTACAGGCTTTACCGATAGGTCATTTGCGACCACAAGGTCTCCGAGTTCTTCCTCAAAAATCATTTCACGCACCATATGAAATGATAATATTCCAGACATTTCACCTTGCCCGTTGACTACAGGGAAATAGAAGTTTTTGGAATAGGAGATGGTTTCTAGAATTTTTCTAAAAGGCATTCCTTCTGGAATGCTAGTGATTTCTTTATTCATCACTTCGCTGACTCGAATCGAATTTAGAATTGAGACTTCACGGCCGTGCTGAATATTTATTCCTTCTTTAAGAAGTTTTTGAATATAGATCGAATTTTTTGTGAATCCGCGAAATGTTTGAGCGGAAACAATGCAAGTAATCATTATTGGAAGAATGATTGTGTAGTCATTGGTCAGTTCAAAGAGCATTAAAATATTGGTCAAGGGGGCCTGCATCACGGCACCTGCAACAGCCCCCATGCCAACAAGGGCGTAGGTTTCTGGTGAAGCTGTTAAGTTTGGACTGATTCCATGAACCAATGCACCAAATGCTGAACCCAGCATGGCTCCTATAAATAGCGATGGGGCGAAAACCCCACCCAGTCCACCTGAGCCAAGTGTGACCGAGGTACTAATAATTTTTAGAAAAATTAATAGAAATGCCATTCCCCATACAAGTTCACCAGATAAAGCCATTTCCATAAAGTCATACCCATTCCCTAGGACTGCGGGGAACCCCAGTGAAATTAAGCCAACGATTAATCCACCTAAGGCAGGTTTCAAGGGTTTTGGAATATGTACTTTATTTTCAAAAAAATCATTTGATTTAAAATAAACCAAAGTGAACAAGCGCGAAACCAGCCCACATAAAAGCCCTAGAAAGAGATATAAAACAATCTCTGAATAACTGACTAATTCATGAATGGGAACTTGAAATGTAATTTCATTTCCTTCAAGAGCTCTTCCCGTTGCTGTTCCTATTACTGAAGCAACAATGATTGGGCTAAAGGTGCGGATTGCAAAATCGCCCAGAATAATTTCGAGAGAGAATAAAACTCCCGCCAGGGGAGCATTAAAAGATGCGGCGATTCCCGCTGCTGCGCCACAGCCGACCAATACACGTACCCGCTCTCTCGATAAATGAAATAGATTCCCCAATGCCGAGCCTACTGCCGAACCAATTTGAACGGTGGGGCCTTCTCTACCTGCAGAGCCACCCGAGCCAATGGTAAGTGCGGAGGTTGTTGAACAAGTTATAAGTGTTCTTTTTCGGATTTTTCCTGCTTTCAAAGCTACAGCGTGCATAACCCTATGGACGCCATTTTCCTTAACCGCGTCAGGAAAGAAATGGCAAATAATGCCTGTAATAATTCCTCCGACCATTGGCATAAGTGGTAAAAGAAAAGGCAGTGCAGTGCCCGTAATTCCGATCCACGATAATCCCTTGGCAGAAAAGACGATTCCAAAAAAATCAATCATCCATCGGAATGCCGTCGAGGCAAACCCTGCCAGAAAACCAATCAATGCAGCTAAAATCAGCATGTTATGATCTTGCATCAAATGGGTCTTGAATTTTTCTCGGATTATTTTTAGTTTCTGTTCCACAGGCCAATATTGGTGGTTAAGGTAAAGCCTTCTATTATAAAGAAAGTGGCTTTTGATAACCATTGTATTATATGAGGACAGCCCTCAGGCTTTTGTGATATGCTTCCCGAAATTTGTGATGCGATAAGGAAATCAAATCAATGGCAAATAGCAAAGAAGAAATAATAATTGCTCCATCCATTCTCTCAGCAGATTTTGGCCGTTTGAATGAAGAGGTGAAAGAGGTTGAACAAGCGGGTGCTGACTGGATTCATGTAGATGTAATGGATGGACATTTCGTACCTAACATTACCATCGGACCTGCAGTTGTGGAATCTGTGCGTAAGGCAACTGAGCTTCCGTTGGATGTCCATTTGATGATTGAGAATGCCGATGCTTATGTTAAAGATTTTGCCAGTGCTGGCTCTGATATTATCACTGTCCATGTCGAGGCCTGTACTCACCTGAATCGGACAATTCAATTGATAAAGGAACAGGACGTTAAGGCTGGAGTGGTGCTAAACCCAGCGACTCCCCTTTCTTCGCTTGAAGAAATTCTTCATGAAATAGACCTTGTTCTACTGATGTCTGTAAATCCTGGATTCGGAGGGCAGCAGTTCATTCCCTCAATGCTGGATAAAATTCAGAATTTGAATGACGTGATGTCGCATTACGAAAACCCTATTGAATTGGAAGTAGATGGCGGGATCAAGGCCGAAAATGCTGGGGATATAAAACAGGCAGGTGCAACCGTTCTGGTTGCCGGATCAGCAATTTTCAATGCAAAAGATTACAAGAAAGCTATTAATTCTTTGCGCGATGCCTAAAGTAAGACTTTGAGTAGGGGGTGCTGCTTAGAAGTTTTTTGGATCTTTATTTTCTTGGGGTGTTTCGCCTTTGGATTCCAGACCATATCCTAAAGAAAGTTCCATCGCTTTCTGAAATTCCTTTTCCGCGTCAGCTTGCTTGTCCTGAGCCCACAATACTGTTCCTAATCCATTATGAAGGTCGGGTGACTTGGGGGCGACTTTTAAAGCATGCTTGAATGTCTTCTCGGCTTTTCGCAAGCTGTTTTGTTCTTTAAATAGGTTTCCCAGGTTGTAATAGATCCTGCCATCTTTTGGCCTAAGGGTTAGAGCCTTTTTAAACTTTTCTTCAGCTTTGTTGAAATCCTTTTGTTCGAAATAAAGAATTCCAAGATGGTTATGTGTGTCAGCATCGTAAGGAAATTTTTTAATCGCTTCTTCAAACCTAACAGTAGCAAATTCATCAAGACCCAAACTGGAAAAAACCATCCCTGTAATGTTGCTAAGAGCGGCATCCACTTGTTTGTTCTTCGGGTTTAAATGTAGGCCTGCATATGCAAAGTCCAGCGCTGTATCTATATTGTTTTGTTCGTATTCTCGACTTGCAAGAACCAGAAAATCTTCAGGAGATTTTTTGTGAAAGGGACGGGCCTGAGCTTTTTTTATTAAAGTTTCTGCTTCAGTTTTGATTTCAGGAGTTATCTGATTTTGGTAGAGCTTAATGGATACCAAGCTTTCCTGCTCGCTTGGGGAGTAGCGTGAATTGCTCTGGGTAACAACTGTCTGGTTAACGGAGCCTTGAGGAATAACGGAAACCACTGTGACAATAATAAGTGTTCCCAGACTCATTGCAGTTATGCGCATGCGTGTTCTACGAAGTGAGAACAGCGCTCGGTAGATCAGTAGACCCCCAAATAGGATTGCGATTAATAGCTCTAAATTCATTTTCTATAAACTTCTTAACGAGTTCAAATCGTTACACAAAATTAACAAGTTCTTTACTTAATGTTAATCTATTATTTGGGGATGTCAATAGTTTAGTGTTGATTTAATTAAAACTTTTATTAATATCCCAATAAGATTTTCATTTACATCTTTATCGGAAAGTCGATTTTATGTTTGCATAAATCCGGAAGTTCCTTGAATTTGTTAGTCAACTTTGATTTTTTCTAAGTTAATTACTATTCTCCTTGTATTCGCCGACTAAAACAGGATAAACTTAGAAAAATCAACAAAATTTCAAAAAATTAAGATCCCGTTAATCGATTATCGGGGATGTTTTTTAAATATTGCGGAGGGCACGAATTATGATGGGGATTGGTTTTCCAGAGCTGATGATTATATTGGTCATAATTATGATTATTTTTGGAGCGGGAAAACTTCCCGAGATTGGTAGTGCTTTTGGGCGCAGTATAAAGAACTTTAAGTCGTCTATGAAAGAAGCACAAGAAGATGATGAAAATGCACAAGTAGAAGAAGGTCAGCAAGCCTCAATTGAAGAAGGAAAAGAGGCTGAATCTGAAGAAAACCTAACCGAAGAAGAAAAAGAAGCTTTAGCTAGGAAAAAAGCTCAAGAAGAGGGCGATGCTAAAGATTTAGCAATGAAAGAAGCGGCGGACAGTTTCACAGCTTCATTACCGAGAAAAGGTTCCTACGACTTCAGCAAAGATCAGGAAAAAAGTTAAATTAAAAAAAGAGAAATAAAAAAAGCCCCATGCTCTTGAGCATGGGGCTTTTTTTGTAGAAGAAAATGTTCAGTTAAGACATTATTCGTATTCCCAGGGTTCTTTGAGATTGTCCAGAGTCCATACGGTCAATCCATCCATGTCTTTATAGATTCCCCGCGTGAAAAAGTTAAAAGGGTCAAAAAACCTCACCCCTTTTTCGGGATCCATTTCAAAATTAACTTTTTCTTTTTGAATGGGATGGGCTTTGCATTCCAAAAACTTTTCGCCATCCACTTCAGAAAGCTTAAAAATTTCCTCAATGGTGTCGGCGGGATATTGTCCCGAGTCGACCACTTCCTTAACCTTCAGCATGATCGCGTCTACTTTATCTTTGTCCAGATGATGCATCTTCATAGTTTTTTCCACTCTATATAAAATTTGAAGCGATTATTTATTTCAAATTATAGCCCAACTAAACCCATATGACCAGTTTGAGGTATAATTAAGTTCGTAAAAATAATAGTTTATAATCAATATGGACTTAAAATACGCTGATATCTGATCAATACTTTATCTCTATTAATTTAGAGACCTTATTTTAAACCCTTCCTGCCATTGCTTACCCAAACTAAACCTTCTACTTTTGCGAACTACTACTATTTTCTTTTTGTTTTAACCGGGATAGCTGTTGCAATTCGTTTACCAGGTCTGGGAGTTCCCCTTTTTGGCGATGAAGCGACCACTTTTTGGGAGCACGCCGCTTCCCCATGGGAAATCTTATTTTCCCAATACAAAGGCCCCAACCAGCATTCATTATTTTCCTTTTTCTCAAATATCTCTATGGGAATTTTTGGCGAAAATGAATTAAGTTTTCGTCTGCCTTCAGCTATGGCCGGTGTGTTAGTGATTCCTTTAACCTGGTTTGCTGGCAGACTCCTTTTAAAATCATCTATAGCTTCAATTCTGGCTAGCCTTCTGGTGGCATTTTCAGAGCCTCTCTTCGTGCAATCGCAACAGGGAAGAGGGTATACCCTCACTATTATGTTTTCTCTTATCGTTTACATAACAGGGAAAATAATGTTCTCAGACAAAAACCGATGGTATCTTCCACTGGCTTTTGTTCTGTCCGGTTTTTGTATGGTGCTTATATTGCCCAGTAATATTTATTTTTTGGCAGGTTGTGGGGCGGTTTTACTTGTCGATGCATATTCTGAAAATAAAAATAATTTAAAAAAATATTTTATCTCCGCATTACCCGTATTGCTTATGGGTGGGGTAGCAGGGATATATCTTTTGTTTATTTATGACGATCTTCAACGCGGACTCGAAACCTACAGTTTATATGCAAGAGCCCTTGAAGGTTTGGCAACTCTTGAGCCGACGTTAGACCGATCTTGGGAAATTTTTATTGCTCTCACACAACCCTGGGGAATTTTATTACTCCTGTTTTTCATTTTAGGGGTTGTTAGGTTGAAGAGCCCAACTCTGCTACTTATTTTTATTTTGCCTCTCGTTTTCAATCTTGTTTCTGGTATTCAGGGACCCCCACGCTCATATTTTTATTGGTTGCCATTTTTTATGCTTATAGCCTCCAATGGATTTATTTATATATATGACTGGATGCAAAAAGTTTCTCCTGAAAAATTTCAGAAGTTATTAATTCCGATTACTTTTTTAATTTTGATGGTTAGTCCAGTTAGCTTTTTAAAGGACTATCTTGAAAACCGGTTTGAAACAAAATTTGTCAAAATGAAGGAGGCGCAAAAGGCACTCGATTATATGAACGAATTTCCCTCAGATCATTTATTTGTCATTCCCTGGGATGATAGAGTCCTTCGGTTTTATACCGAAAAAAGGATCGCAGAAAACATGCGGGATATTGTTCAAGCAGGGAAATTAAAAAGGATAATGTTTTTGGGGCATAAAGGAATTTCTCCTGAAAAAATTTCAACATCAGGGTTGATACACGGGACTTCTTTCTTACCTGAATATTTTAATCTTGTAGAGCAAAAGGGTAGTTTGAATATTTATAATTTTCAGTTCCAAGTTTCCAATATTGTACCCTTGGAAAAAGATTTTGATTTTCCCAATAGATTAAATAAAACCAATTATCAAGATCTACAATTGAGTTTAGATACCAAACACAAATTTGTGGGTGAAGAATCGATAAAAGCAGAAAATAAGGGTGAACAAAGGCAACTATTTTCCAAGCTTCTACGATCTGCAACTCTTCCTCCAGGCTCAACCTATGTCCTTTATGTTTATGCCAGAAAACTGGACCAAAAGTCTCTTGCGGGGTTATCAAGTTCAAATAGAAGGGAAGGGGAGACAAACACACTGAATTTGTTATTAGGTGTTTTTCGGGAGGAGAAGGATGAATTGCATTGG
>JAJDAV010000217.1 GCA_029261695.1 Nitrospinaceae bacterium
GCTTCCCCGAGAAGAAGAATGGGAAAAAGCGGCGCGCGGAGAAGATGCTCGCATCTACCCCTGGGGAAACAAAAAACCACGAAAGAAACCGCATCCCTTTTACTCAGGACTGATCAAGCGTCGGGTAGGACTCAACAAAAAGGACATCTCCCCTTATGGCGTTCGCGATATGGCCGGCTCGGTCTGGGAATGGACCGTAAGCGTTTTCTATAAAAAAAAGATAACAAAGGGTGGACTGTGGAACTTCCATCTGGAATATGAGTTCAGTAAAACTTTTGATCGCAATCTGGTTTCACCCTCTAGCAGATTGCCTTTTTTGGGGTTTCGATGCGCACGTTAGGAAAATTAACACGTCGACTGTTTCTTGAACGCGGATTGTGGGCAACCTCCATTCTTTTCTGGAGTTGGTTTCGTGGCTCAGCAAAAGCGGAAGAACTTCACTCTTACGAAGGAACCGACTTCATCGGGAAAACTCGCGAAGGAAAATTCAAAAACTTCTATATCAATTTCTGGAAGCCCATGCGCCGTATCAACGGCAAAACCTGGAAGCTTAAAATCAGCGGACTCTGTGACGCGCCGCAATCTTTCACAATGGAAAATTTTGATTCATTCCCCACAACCACACAGTCCTCTAGAATGAAATGTGTTGAGTGCTGGTCAGCGCGTGCACAATGGTCAGGGTTTTCAGTTCAAGATTTGGAACAGCTGGTCAAACCTCAACCTGCTGCCAAGGGAGTTCTCTTTCATTGTGGGGATGAATATAAAGAATATCTTTCGCGGGAAGCTTTGAATCAAGACAGGGTACTTCTGGCTCACTCGATGAACGGCAAACCCCTTTCAGATGCACACGGATTTCCTTTACGGTTGATCGCGCCTTCAAAATACGGTTATAAAAACCCAAAAGCTATTTTGGAAATGGAATACGTATCAGAGCATCAGGCAGGAACATGGAGTAAGATCGGCCCTTATTCAACCGATGGCACCATCCTACCCGGCACCGATCATCCCCTTGAATTTAATAAAGAACCACATCGAATTTCAGGCGGGGAAATAACGGATTATTGATTCTAATGCAATTCCTCCATTCCTTTGTCTGGAAACGGCCAATAGCGGACACTACAATCCATTTAAAAGGGGCAATCCTTTCGAGTTAAGCCTCCCATATCCAATGTGGAACTGGTGGAGATTTAACCATCGCTCTCTTGAAAGCCGTTCAAGCGTGATCCCTTTACTATCTCTTATTTCTATGCAAGCTGAGCATTTCATTGTTAAGCCTCATTAATACTTCACTAGAATGTTCTAAACTTTCAACCTCAGGTTCCCCTAAAGCAAACACAAACCCATCCTCATAAAAAAAATGAAAATGATAGGTTCGAGGAAAACCCTTTTTTCCCGTAATATGCAAATATTGTTTTAGTGGTTTCTTGTTTCCAATTAAATCTTGGATTAATGTTAATTTATAATGCTCATCACATCCCACCATATATTCGAATATATTTTTTCCAATAACTTCTTTGGGCTCTTCGTTTACAAGATTTGAAAAAGAACGATTGCAATGAATAACCTTTCCCTCCGAATCAGAAAAAATAAATATCAATGTTTGATTAGTATCAATAAATTTCAAGAAAAGCTTTCCCATGGTCTCATGAGTTATCTGATTCAGAAAATTCTCTTCCATAAAAGCACCTGCCTTAATAATTTATAATAAAGAGTTAACAACTTTAATGGCATCCTCACCATCATACCCCAATCCATCAGCACCTATAGACTCCCAGTAGTTTTTGCCGAAATTTTCAAGACAAAATGCTTTTCCACCCACAATAATTTTGCAATTTTCAATCGATTTTTCAGCCCTGATTCTCTGAATCAATCTTTCGGCATTATGCAGATTGAAAAACATGGTTACCGATATTCCCAACAAGCTAATTTGATTCATTTTTATAGTTTGAATAATGCTGTCATCAGGTGAATTGGTTCCAAGGTATAAAACTTCCCAGCCATCTAACTCCAACAAAGCTCCGACAATTTGTAAGCCCATTTCGTGAATCTCGCCACCGACTCCTGACAAACAAATTTTGCCTTTGGTTTTCCCCTTATTTTCAGGAACAAATTCGTAATAGGTATGGGCCATGACATATTGCGTTATGGCCGTAGCAAGATGCTCTTGGGAAACCGTGATTTGGTTTATTTCCCACCTCCTACCCACTTCATACATGGTGGGTTGAATGATTTTCAAATAAAAGTCCCTCAAGTCCATCCCCTGATTAAAGCCTTCGGTTGCAATATTTAAGGCTTCATGGCGGTTTCCTTTTAAAAGACTGCTAAGGAAGATACTTCCTATGGTATTAATATCATCTTCGAACGGTGTTTCAGGTTTGACCTCATCAACATTTGCATACCCATTGAAAATGTCTTCAAGAGATTGAAGGGTGTCTTGACTTTTGTTTAGAGAGGTCGATTCTTTTATAGCGTCAAAAAAGATTTTATAACGCTGATTAAGTATTTCGATTTTAATGCCACGAGAAGTTCTTACCCGTGTCGCCCAATCCAAATAATCTTTAAATAATTGCGGATTATTATTAGATAAGGAAAAATCCAAGTACTCCAAATCCCGGATGGTATCAGTTTCTACATACTTGCATTTTTCGGAAGGCCAACACTTCTTCAAGTCAGGATTATTTTGGAAAAATTTTTCTACCACAAGTGAAGCAAACTTTTGGGGGTTCAAATCCAAAAAATATAAATATCCAACCTCTCTTGGGAGTGCATCCATTTCACCAATCCCCTTGGTTAGTTGTTAATTGCCCTATTGCCTTAATATATGATAAGGAAAACGGCAAAATATTCAATTTACTTTCTCATACTGGAGTCAGTGGGCAAGATTGAACCTCCGATGTTTCATAAATTGGGTTTATGTCCGCTTTGGGTCGAAAGCAGACCCTAAAAACCCTGATTTACTGCCCCCGGGCGTGGCTCCTTAGCAGAGTTGGCAACGAGAAATAGATCTTCAAGTGGAGATCAGATGCCAGACACAAGAAGGTTTTACGCACTGGCCCCACGCCTAGTGGCTAGCGGGGGCTGGCGGCGATGTTGCCACCATCGATGGTTAGAATGCTGCCCGTGGTTTTTTCTGCAAGAGCGAGATTGAGGAACCCTTGCGCCACATCGGTGTCATAAACCTCCGTCTGCAACAAATTCGACTTGAAATAATCATCTGCAGAAAGACCTCGCGCCGCGGCGCGTTCTGTCACAACTTCTTCTGAGAACAAAGAAGTCCGGATGCGATCGGCATTGATTGCGTTGGAGCGAACCCCAAACTGACCGTAGTCGAGAGCGTATTGTTTGGTCAATGCTACCATTGCAGCTTTTGGTAGTGCGTAGGGACCAAAATCTTTACCCGGATTAAACGC
>JAJDAV010000218.1 GCA_029261695.1 Nitrospinaceae bacterium
AAAGTGGATAGATCCCTTAGCAATTCTTTTTGAGAAGCTATGGAACTGATAATTTCCCTTAAATTTGCTGTGCTTAATTCTTTAGAAGCCAGAACAGCATTCACCGCTCCTCTTTCTCTTGATGCATGCTCTTTTATCCAAAGAATAGATGCAAAACTACTGGCGAGATGTGACAGCTCAATATTAGAGGTTAATGCTCTATAAAACTGTACTAGATTGAGGGCAAGGCCATTGAACTCGGTGTAATAAGTAAAAATAAACTTCGAATCTAATTTATCTACAGATTTCCTAATGCTTGGAAGAAGATCGATTTCAACGTTTAGCTTATTGAAACTGGGTTTTAGGCCCCAGTAATTATTTTTAATAGCAAGAACGCTAATATCATTTCTGAAAGCAAGAATTGCGTCATCCGTTTTCTTTCTTTGCACTGGCAAATGACTAGCAAACTCTTCGCCTCCACTTCGGACAAAACCCAGGCTTTGCCCACGTTCTGTCTGAAATTCATCAATTAGCTTTATAATGTTTGCAGTTATCAATACAAAATCATTTGCCTTTTGTATTGCATTTCTTTCTTGCAGGTTTTTAAAAATTTGAAACCCACCCGTTAAAACGATCATTATGGTGGGAACAATTATTAGCAGGAGCAATTTATTCCTGACTAATAAATTATTTAGCATTCCGCTTATTTTCATTTAGCTAAGGGTTCTATTCAATTTTTAAAATGAACAATATAAGAAAAGCTATTAATTTGGATTTGTTAAGTCCATTCGTTAGCGTTGAGCATTCTATTTGGAAATAACCCGGTTTCGGCCGGTGTCTTTAGCTATGTATAGACGTTCATCTGCTACTTTCAAAAGCTCTTCTAGTTTCAATTCTTTTTCACTTTGACAAGCCACTCCAATACTCATCGTTACTGAAATTTCATGGTCGTTGAATTTCATTTTTTCAGATTCTATGGCCTTTCGCATAGATTCGGCAGCTTTTTCGCCACCTGTCAATTTCGTTTCAGGTAAAACAATTAAAAACTCCTCTCCACCCCAGCGGGCTAAAAAGTCTACCTTTCTGCATTTTCTTTTTAAAATCCCGGATACCTTTTTAAGGACAAAGTCACCCATATCATGACCGTATTGATCGTTTACCTTTTTAAAAAAATCGATATCGAACATTAAGAGACAAAATACTTTTTCGTATCTTTCATAACGAAATTGTTCGTTCTCCAGAATTTCCATCATGTCTCTTCGATTTGAAACTCCTGTTAAAGGATCTATTCTTGATATGGAATCAAGCTCTTCAATTAATTTATTTTTTTCATGCATCAATTTAACAGTAATGAGTTGATTCTTAACCCTTGCCACGACCTCCTTCTGTTGAAAGGGTTTGACAATATAATCAACACCTCCAACATCAAATCCTCTAACCAGATCATCAACTTCCGACTTAGCGGAAATAAAAATAATTGGAATTCCTTTAGTTTGATCGTTACTTTTTAGTTTTTCGCATAATTGATAGCCATCTATTCCCGGCATCATGACATCGAGTAGAATCAGGTCAGGCTTATTTTTTTCAATAATTTTTAAGGCAATTTCTCCATTTGGGGCGATGGAAAGATCTAGCCCGTTCTGTTTTAAAAATCTCGCGAGGATATCGATGTTGGCAGGGGTGTCATCGACAATTAAAACCTTCATTCCCTCAAATTGTTCCTCTTCGGTGGAAGCCATATAAAATCCCAATAAATTTAAATTCCTAGTGAATGTTAATAGTATAAAGGCAACTATTGAGGTTTAAAGGAAAAATTCAAAAAAAATCGAGATATCAATAATAAATGGGGGATAAAGTCCGCTATTGGCTGTAAGTATTTTTTAGTTCGCCCAACTATTACAGAAATTTCTCAACAAAGCGGATTTTATAGAATATGCAAAATACAAAATTCCCCAATCCTCCTATTCTCTATATTGAGAAAACTGGCTTTAGCCCCGGCTAACCTGCTTTTAATTTACAGTAGCCCCCCCCTACACCTTCAATTACCCTTATTTTATCGCAAGTTATCGATCTTTCGATATGGAGTAGTCCATTGTGGTAAATGTAATAATTTCTATGGTAGGCTGACCCACCTCCAAAAAATAGGAGGTCTTTTTTGCAAATATCAATGGAATTTTCATGAGCGCTACATCAGAGCAGTATAGAAAAATTGACATCGAGTCACTCAGCTCAACCGGCGATCAGAAGTTCAATTTATATGTAAAATCTAACGATGACTTCGTTAAGTTCGCTGGGACAGAACCCGCGCATCAGGAAAAAGTTCGGAATTTATTAAAAGCGGGCGAGCTGACGGAAGATCTTTATATTGATGTTTTGGAGCAAGAAGAATATTTCAAGCAGATCACAGGAAGCCTTGCCTCGGTAGCTTCTGATGAAGCTCTTACTCCTCACCTCAGGGCTGAAAAAATTTACAATGTCTCCCTTTCTGTTATGAAGGAGTTTTTTGAAAACAGCTCATCCAGAAAAATTTTGAATTCGGCCAATGACATAATGGGCGCCATGCAAACCTGCCTTGAAGTGACCAATCAAGGGTTTTCATTACTAGCCAAAACTATGGTCAAAAATTATCCTGCTTACATCCATTCCATAAATGTAGGACTTTATTGCTTGAGCTATGCTGGAAAAATGAAAATGGCCCAAGAAGAAACTCAAATTCTGGCGATTGGTGGTTTATTTCACGATCTAGGTTTGACGGCAATCTCTGATGAGACCCTTTATAAAAAAGGCAAGCTGGATATGGATGAGATTCAGTGGATGCGCTCGCACACGGAAGAAGGGATAGCGATCATAAAGGATTTGAATCTTTATAATGAAGAAGTCGTCAAAATGGCGGCTCAACATCATGAAAGTTTTGATGGGAAGGGCTACCCCTATGCCCTGGCAAATGACAAAATCTCATACTTTTCGCGAGTCTGCAAAGTCGCCGATGTCTACGAAAGCCTCACTTCACCGGTCGTTTACCGCAAAGCCATGAAACCCCTGGATGCTTTAACCATTATGACCCGCGATATGAAAGGCATGTTTGACCCCAAAGTATTGCGTAATTTTATCACTTTGCTCACCTAATTTTCCTCATTAGCTAGAGCATTGATAAAACTAGCATTGGATAGAATCTTCCGCAGATTTGACTTATTTATCCGGGCTATTATCAACCCTTTTCGATTAGGAAGCCTGATATATGCTTGGGTTTTCCAAGCCAATATGCTAAAATGCATTATCACAATAAGACAATTGGGAAGAAGTTTTTCCCGAGTTTTTTGGAACAACATCTGTGGCATGGGCAATACAATTTCAAATGAAATACTTTAACCGTCCTGATTTTCCGGGTGGTTTTTTTTATGCCCGTAGCAGATTTTTTTCCAAATAAGTCTTAATAATTTCAATTGGGGACTCTGTTTTAATATCTGGATGCAAGGTCGTCCCGCAAATTTTTTGGGAGTAAATTCAAAATGGCTCAAGGCAAAGTAAAGTGGTTCAATGAGAGCAAAGGGTATGGTTTTATTGAATCCGATGACGGGGAAGACTGTTTCGTGCATTTCTCGGAAATTCAAACAGATGGTTTCAAAACCCTTCATGAAGGTCAAGCGGTTGAATTCGAAAAAACGATGGGCCAAAAAGGACCGCAGGCTTCTAAGGTAGTCCCTAAGTAAATAAAGAATCTGATGTCTTTCCCCGATAAGGCTTTCTTCTTATCGGCTAATTGACACATTAAATTGCATAAACGACTTATCAGAAAGGGAAGACAATGCATGAAGTAAAAGTATTTGATGCTTCTGGAAATCTCAAAAAAGTGATTTCCGTTAAAGCTTTGAACAAGCGGACAGACAAGCAAATCAACTCACCTTCTTTTTATAATAAAAAAGGTCGCAAGGTGAAACCGCTAGTACAAGAGACCGCAAAATAAGAAAAAGCCAGTACAACTTGTACTGGCTTTTTTGTAACTTACCTTTTTTTCCTTCACTAACCGTTTCTAGTCTACCCCGCCTTGTTTAGCCCTTGGGCTCATAGTAATCCAGCCCAGAATGGTCGATCACCTTTTCACCCATCAAAATTCTAAGAGTATTTCTCATTTTTTCATCCTGATCGAACAGAGAGTTGACGGGTTTTAGATCGGGACGACATTGTGGGGACTTAAAATAAAATGATAGCCATTCTTGAATACCACGCATACCTGCTCGGTTAGCCATATCCAGGAACAAGACAAGATCCAATACCACCGGTGCGGCAAGAATTGAGTCTCGGCAGAGAAAATTGACCTTCAGTTGCATTTTTTGTCCCAGCCAGCCTTGAATATCAATGTTATCCCAACCTTCTTTAGCATCCCCTCTTGGAGGATAATATTCGATACGAATTTTATGGTAATAATCGCCATAAAGTTCCGGGTAGAGATCGTCTTGAAAAATGCTGTCGAGCACAGACCCTTTGCTCACTTCTTTAGATCGAAATGAATCGGGGTCATCCAAAACTTCTCCATCACGATTGCCCAGAATATTGCTGGAAAACCACCCTTCCAACCCTAGCATTCGAGCTTTGAGTCCCGGTGCGATAATGGTTTTCATTAAGGTTTGGCCCGTTTTAAAATCTTTACCCGCAATCGCCACATTATGTTTTAAGGCTAATTCTACTATTGCGGGATGATCAACAGTTTGGTTTGGGGAACCATTTGCAAAAGGCACACCCATTCTGATCGCTGCATATGCGTAAATCATGGAAGGTGGAATAATAGCAAGATCATCTTTCAAGGCTTTCTCAAAACCTTCAACCGTCTGAAAAGCTTCGTGGTCCATTTCTTCCTGATAAACTTCTGTAGAGCCACACCAGCACATAACCAGCCGATCAAGGCCTTTCTCTTTTTTAAAGTTCTCCATGTCCTTCATCAACATTTCCGCCAATTCCATTTTATTGGCGGCTTTTTTAACGTTAGGTCCGGAAAGATTTTTTACAAAAGCAGGATCGAACACTGCAGGCCAAGGCTTAATTTCTTCCAGTTGTTTACGAATAGGCTCCAGTTCCTGTTTATCTATAACGCCACAAGCTAATGCTGCCTGATAGCAATTGTCGTCATAAATATCCCACCCACCAAAAACCAAGTCGGTAAGAGGTGAAAGAGGAACAAAATCTTTTATATATGGATACTGCGGATTATCCCTTTTACCCAAGCGGATGCGTGACATTTGGGTAACTGAGCCAATAGGTTGGCTGTGACCGGCATTCACCAATTGCACTCCAGCAATTAGAGTGGAACTAACGGCGCCCATGCCTGGAAGTAGAACCCCTAATTTTCCTTTCGGAGGTTCAATTTTTCGAGCCAACCCATCATGTATATCTGTGTTTTCATTCATAATTTAACTGCCTTTGACCTTTGGAGATGTTTTTATTAAAAAAAAAGTTTGCTAAAATGATTCTCTAAGATTTATACCCAAAATTAAGTCGGACGATAACAATATACATTACAAACATCAAAATATTAATAGCTAGATTATAATTTTGTAATAATTACGATTTCGCCTCGACAAACCCATTGTTAGTTAGAATAGTTCCACCAAAAAAATCAATAGATTGAAACATTAATGATAAGAAACCACGATCATCCTGATTCTGCTGCAGCGAAAAAAACTCCAAGCGGGGTTCTCTTTCTTAAAAATCCGGGGAACGCAGAAGATTCTATTGATTGGTATTCTTCCAAAATCGCGGGGGTTCCTTTAATCCTCCGCAATCTACTGACCCTAAAAAGGGCCGGCATTGAAACCCTGGCAATTTTTACGGATGACCCTAAAGGAAAAATACAGGAATCTTTCGAGAATATGGTGAAGGATTCAAGGCTATCACAAAAAATTATATGGATAGGAAACCTTCCTCAATTAAAAGAGTGGATTCAAAGCAATCCCAACCCAACTTATATCTTCAACGGCTCTGTTTTGTATGACAAGAAAAGTCTATACCAGCTAATTCATTCGGAACCACAAAACACAAAAGAGTCTTCGTTTCCTGTGGATCCCGAAAGCCTGGAAGATCTGCTATTAAATAATAAGATCGATTCGACCCCGGCACAGAACAATGACTTTCCTGTTTACGTTCCCGGCTCCAAGAAAATGGAAATTAAAAAGCGTGAGGACTTCAAAATCCTTCACGAAGCGCAGGTAGGAGGTTCAGGACTCAATCACGATAGCCCCATCACCAGAATCCTTTCCCGACCCGCCTCCCGTGTTTTGACGCGCATATTTTTGAACACACCCATTACCCCAAACCAAATCACTCTAATCAGTTTCTTTTTTGGGCTGGTTTCTTCCTTCTTATTTTTTCAGGGCAACTACAAGAGTTGTGTGATAGCGGCAATATTTTTGGTTTTTTCAACATGGATTGATGGAGCGGACGGAGAAATTGCGCGACTAAAATTCATGGAAACAGACATTGGTAAAAAACTGGATATTTATTGCGACAACATCATCCATTTTTTAGTATTCACCGCAATTGGTTACGGTATCTACTCCAAAACAGATGAAATTATTTTTTTGTATCTTGGGAGCTTGGCTGGACTGGGGGGTCTATTGTCATTCTTTTTGCTCAGTCCAATACTTCTCGATAAACGATCCCCAGGAAAACAATTGTTCCATACCAGCGAACCTGAGTTGGCAGAAAAATTCGCGAACAGAGACTTCATTCATTTTCTTTTATTGGTTTCTTTAATAGATCAACTGGAAATTTTTATTGTAGTTGCAGCGGTAGGAGCAAATCTATTCGCCGGATATTTGGTTTTTTCCCGGTTCCTTAAACCAAAAGCGGCGTAAAAATATTTTTTCTTCAGGCGCAATTCTCTGCAAGGCTAGACAAATATTCTTCGGCTTGTTTGAAGTTGTTCGGGTCATCTATGTCGCACCAGAAAAGCCCGTCTATCGGCACTGTTTTAGCCTTCCCCTGCTTGGCCAAATTACGTACACCGCCCGAAAGTGAATCATCCCCCTCTTCTGCAGATTTTTCAATCGCCGAAAATAGCGTTGGGTCACACAAAAATACCCCCGTATCAAAGCAATTGTAGGGTTCGATTCCTTTTCCAATTTTTTGAATAAGATTTTCTTGAGTCACCACCCGTGTCACATCATCCATATCCACAAAAGGGTTTTTTAGATCCTCATCCACCGCCAACATTATTCCTTCGTTTTCGGAAGATTGTCGGATCAACAGGCGCGCTATTTCAGGGTCAAAAATATGATCGCCCATCATTAGCAGAAAAGGCTCGTTAATATGAGACTTTGCCTTAAGAACCGAAATACCATTGGCCCGTTCCCATTCCTCATTCTCAATGATTGCAATAGGAACATTTTTAGCTAGGCTCACTTTTTCTAAATGAGCGCGGACACTAGAACCCTTGTAGCCAACAACGACATAAAAGCCATCTACCCCGGCCTCCAGACACGAATCAATCACCCTTTCAATTAGAGGGGTATTTCTCAGAGGGATCAGAGGTTTAGCTTCGGCAATAGATCTCAAACGACTGCCTTGCCCAGCTGCAATAATTAAACATTTCATACAAAAATTTAAATTAGGGGATACAGGGTAGTTAAATCACTCGCTATTGTCACATATGGAGTGAGGCTCTTCAACCCTTTGTTTTTTCGAAATCAGGCAGCATCTTTTCCCATTTCCTTTTGTGCTGCCTGAGCAAGTTCTGATGGGCTAGTGGAATATTGCCACCCCAGGGAAAAACCGAGAATGAACCATACAATTTCTCGAACCCGACGCATCAACGCTGTTGCCACTCCCAAAGCTGGTTGCCCGGTAATTGCCCCCGTTGCCAGTAAAAAGGCTGCCTCTTGAGTACCGAGCGTTGCTGGAATAAAAAATGTACCCGCCCGCACCAACTCTACAAAAGTTTCCAGAATAATGGCCTCTCCTAAAGAGATAGGGTGTCCCAAAAAATATAAAATTATATAAACTTCCAAAGCCCCCAGATACCAGTTAAGAAGGTTAAGCCCTAGAGCCCCAAAGAATAATCGCCGTTTTCGAGTATAAAAATGTACCAGTCGCTCATCAAACTCCTGAAGATGACGGAGAAACTTTTCTAATTTACGTCCAAGAGCTTGTCGACTGATCCACCCTCCGGCAATAGAAGTTATTCTATATCGCTGAACAATATAAAATCCCAAAATACCCACACTAAGCACGGCTAAACTTATTTTTGAAAATGTGTAATAATTTTCCGGGAATTCTGGAAGCAAAGAAATGAGGTAAACCCCTGATGCCATAAAAATAATCATGGAAATCATGTGGGTGGACTCAACAAGAATGATAGAAGCAGCACCTTCTCTATAACCAATGCCATAATGCTTTTTCAAAAGGTAACCTTTTATAGGCGCGCCGCCAAAAGCACTGAAGGGCAACATTTTTCCAAATGCGGCTCCAACCATTCGCACTTTCCAAAGATTGTATACCCAGCTAAATTTTGTGCTAGGCAACGTAAACTGCCAAGCTATCGTATCAATCCAGAAAGCAATTCCATAAACCGCTAACACAAAAAATATACCCCAACCCGATGCGATCAAATTCAACCATACCAACTCGAGATCAGTCTCCGAAAACACATAAGCCAAGAGACCCATTCCAACCAGCAAATAAATAAGTTTGATTACCTTCACTCTTTTCTAATGTCCTATCTATGGATGCCAGCGGCGGGAACTACGGGTAAACTGAAGACACCAATAGGCTTGCGCTCCAATGGCCGCGGGAGGAAGAAGATACCAAAGGACCCCTCCCACACTGAGAGCTAATACGATAAAACAAAAATCGCTGCGAATAACTCGAGCATTCAAAACAAAGCGATCCATCTTAGAATCGTCATCCTTGATTGATGTTTCTTCTGCTGTCAACTGGCTGGAATGAGGTTTGGTTCTGTTTTGATAAAGCTCGAGAGCATAGTTCACACTGCCACCAAAACCAGCCGCTACTCCCGACCAAAGCCAAATTTGCTGGCCTGTTACTGAGGTGGCACCCCATCCAAGACACATAAAAAAAACTGCGTGCACTATCCAGTCTACAAATGTGTCGTAGCGCATTCCAAAAATACTACGCATATCCTTAATCCGGGCAATTTCACCGTCACAATTATCCAGCACATAACAAATCAGAAATAAAAATGCTCCAAAGAGAATGGAAGAATAATCTCCCCGGAGACAAACAACACCTGCTGCTACACCAAATATCATTCCCAGAGTTGTTATCTGATTTGGCGTAATCGGAGTCTTCGCCAACAGCATTGTCACAGGATAAGATAAATGCCTGATAAAAGGCTGAAGTTTCCTGGGAGGCTCTAGCTGCTCTCCTGCTTCCGTCTTAAATGTTGGGTCTGTAGTATTAATTTTTTACTGGGCCGGATAAATTGGGGGAGGAACGGGTTCTTTACTATTTATTTAAACAACTAACACTACAAACCTTACTTGGGCACCACGTTGAATGCAATAAAATTTATTGGAATTAAACACCCAGACACTTGATTTTATTGGGCACTGACCCTTGAAATTGCTACAATCACTTCATGCCATTGAAAATTGCACTCATAAATATGCCCTTTGGGTTTCATATATATCCTTCCATTCAGCTAGGCACCCTTTCGACCTTGCTGAAATCCAAAGGCTGTGAAGTCAAAAGTCATTACTTAAATCTGCATTTCGCCCACCAGCTTGGACTGCCCATATACAACCAACTGTGCGAAAAAAGATTTCTGGTTGGAGAATGGCTGTTTTCACACATCTTGTATGGAGAAAACCCAAAAAATTTAGACTACCCAAAAAACTTTGCTCCTCATATTGAAGACGTATGTCGATCCATTGAGCGACCCTTGGATTATTTGCTCGATGTAAAAACTAAAATGGTTCCCGAGTTTCTTGAATGGTGCCGAGATGCAGGAAACTGGGGGGAGTTCGATGTGGTGGGGTTTTCCTCAACCTTCAACCAAAATGTAGCCAGCTTGACACTGGCAAAAATGATCAAAGAAAAGTTTCCGCATCTAAAAATACTTTTTGGCGGCTCTAATTTCGAATCAGAAATGGGACTCGAATATTTCCGAGTTTCACCTTGGATTGATTACGTGGTCCCGGGTGAGGCAGAAGATATTCTGCCAAACTTAATACAGTACATGGAAGAAGGTGGCCCCGTCCCCAAAGGCGTAGTACATCGATGCGAAGGTGAAGTTATTTACGAAGAACCCGAGGCAATGTTTGGCAACTTCACCGAATATGCAGCGCCTGATTATCAAGACTTTTTTGATCAGTTGGCGGAAATCGACCCTCAATCTTCACTTTTGGAAAACCCGGTCATCCTGTACGAAACAGCTAGAGGATGCTGGTGGGGAGAGAAACATCACTGCACCTTTTGTGGTTTGAACGCCAGCACCATGAAATTCCGGTCAAAGCCTATGGAACAGGTTCATGCAGACCTGGCAGAGCTCTCTCAAAAACACGATTCTTTTCGGTTTAGATTGGTCGATAATATTTTAGAGATGAAATACATCGATGGAGTTTTTGGTGATCTTGCAGAGAAAAATTTTGATCTGCAATTTTTTATTGAAGTAAAAAGCAATCTCACCAAAAAACAAATAAAGACTCTGGCTCACGGGGGCGCAAAAGTTATTCAGCCTGGAATAGAAAGCTTCAGCATGAATCAGCTTCAGGAAATGGATAAAGGGGTTCGACCTCTACAAAATATCCTATGCATGAAATGGTCCATGTATTACGGAATTGAAGTGAACTGGAATATTCTTATTGGGTTTCCTGGTGAAACAAATGAAGACTACAGACAACAAATCGATTTAATAAAACTTTTATTCCATCTACCTCCCCCAGAATGCGTCGGGGATTTATGGCTCGAAAGGTTTAGCCCTTATTTTATGAGACCAGAAGAGTATGGCGTAACTATCACCGCGCCGGGCGAAGCCTATCCTTATGTTTACGATGATCCTCAAATCGATCATTTCAAAATCGCTTACGATTTTGAATTTGAAACTTCAACCCAAATTGATCCAAATCTTAAACAAGAACTATATGACATCGCCGCAGAATGGAAAAGGCGGCATCAATCCGAACAATTGCCTTTCATGATATTCACCAAGTCTATGGACTTTGTAAAAGTTTACGATGATAGGTCTTTGCAGTCTACGCAAGTTCGCCTAGAAGGGGCTGCGGCCAAAACATTCTTATTTTGCAATGAAGCACCCAAGACCATTGAGCAAATCAAAAAGCATTTAAACGGCAACAAAGATGAATCTGCTGAAGAAGCGATTCGATTCCTTGAAGAAAAAGGCCTCATATATGGTGAGCGTGGAAAATATTTAAACCTCGCCCTGCCCCACAACCCCAATCTTTAATTTACAATTTATGAACAAGCCAGGATCAAAAGGCGAGCGGAAGCTACAAAAGAAATACAATTCGGAAAAAAGTGCCAGCTCGTTTTATAAAGCACAAATGTTGGATTATTTAAATCCTGAAATGCAGAAATTTATTTCAGACCAGGAAATGGTATTCCTTTCAACTGCAGATGCAAAGGGCGAATGCGATGCATCCTTTCGCGCCGGACCAAAAAGTTTTGTGAAGGTGCTGGATAATAAAACATTAGTGTTTCCTGAGTTTAAAGGGAATGGCGTCATGGCCAGCCTGGGAAATATTTCAGAAAATCCACAAATTGGATTGATGTTTATAGACTTTTATCGTTCCTCCATTGGACTCCACGTAAACGGCAACGCAGAAATAATTACCGAAAAAGAAGCAAGTAAACTTGTCAATCCAATAGACAAGGCTAAGGCGGAAAAAGACGGACAGCACAAAACTAAATTATGGATTAAGGTGAATGTAGAAGAAGCCTTTATCCACTGTTCCAAGCATATTCCTAAACTAAAAAAACAGGATAAGGTCATCCAGTGGGGAACCGATGACGAAAAGTTAAAGGGTGGAGATTTTTTTAATACGAAGGGATGCAAATCCTAATTTCAAAGTAAACCCACTCCAGCAAATACTTTACATTTTATTTAAACTTGGGAAAATCTGACACAACAGAAATGAATACAGAGTTCTTTCTTGGCAGGAGAAGTTTTACTTTTTTTTAGATTCTTTTTCTTTCTTGGCCTTGGCTTTTTTTTCTTTTAATTTTTTTGCTGCAGCTCGACGGTCTTCTTCCGTTCGTCGGTCAGTGCTTTTCCGGCGATTTCCCCAGAGTCTCGCCTTGTCTTTAAACCTTCTTTCCTTTTCTCTTCTTCCACTGACATCTCTCTTAACAATTTCTTTACAAGTGTACTCACGATCTGTTTTCCATCTTATCTGAATATATGTGGGAAATTTGGTTTCTTTATCTATATACGCAGACTCAACATCAACGGCACTAAGATTGGTGACAAAACTAAGATTCGCACCACGAAGATTTGCATCTCTCAGGAAGGCCCCTTGCATATTTGCATTACTTAAATCTGCACCTTGTAAATCCGCCTCTCTAAAATCTGCCTCTGTGAGATTGGCTTCGCTCAAGTTGGCTTCAACAAGGGTGGCGCCTTTAAAATCAGCAAAACGAAGGTTTTTGCCCTTCATATCAGCCTTACTCAGGTCTTTCTTGGAAAACTTCAAATTTTCGGAAGAGGCTTTATCTTTTGTCATTTTCGCACCCAGTAATTCGAGGAATTATCATTCTAATCTCTACCGCCCAGCTCAGGAAAGGCCCACTCCTTTACAAGAACTGGTGGATTGGACGGATTTTCATAACCTTCTGCAATTAACGAACGGGTCTCGGCATCGAAACTAATCACCACCTGCATTCCTTTCTCCGTATCTGGCTCATGAGGAACCAATAAAAGACCGGCCGGAATAAACGGCATTCCTGCTTTTCGAACCATTTTTTCTTCTTCAGGGCTGAACTCTAACCCACCTTCATAAGGTGGCCATTCTGCTGCCCCCATGGGGGAAAACAACCACTCAAGGAATTGCTCCGGAGTTCCTCCGGGATAAGTCGCCAAGAAGCTAGAGCGTTGCAACTGACGCTGCGCTGACATATATCTTACAACGGCAATGCCTTTTCTAAGTTCAACATTATCTTTTGGGCTGGAGTCATAAAAGAAAAATGGCAGCATAAGAATGAAACCGATTGCCAGCCAAATATATATTTTATTGGCTTGCTCATTTCCCACGCTCATCACCTCTCAAAGTTTATTTTTCCAAATTCCTCTTTTTTATATGCAAAAATAAAATTGCACTCCCAAAGGCGCTCTCAAAATCTCTTAAGAATACGTCATATTTATTTTAACAAAATTTTTTACAGTATTATAATAAGATCCCTTTAGCAGAAATTTTTCAGAACGCATATCTCATGAATAATAACAAAAAAGAATTGCCCGTAACCCTGCTGTCTGGGTTTCTTGGTTCTGGAAAAACAACACTCCTCAATTATATTTTAAAACAAAACCACGGCAAACGAATCGCCGTAATCGAAAACGAATTCGGAGAAATAGGCCTCGACTCTGAGTTCGTTATTGGTGCCGATGAAGACATCTTTGAAATGAACAATGGCTGCATTTGTTGCTCCATACGTGGTGACTTGATTGAAACATTAAACAGATTGCTTGAAAGGGAACAAGAATTTGATGCGATTATTATCGAAAGCACAGGGCTTGCCAGCTCAGGCCCACTGGCCCAAGCCTTTCTTGTTGAAGACGAACTTTCACATTCTTTAAAACTGGATGGCATCATTACTCTCGTAGACTCAAAACATATATGGAAAAATCTAAATGAAACGGTAGTCACGTGGGAGCAAATCGCTTTCTCCAATGTCATCTTGCTTAACAAAACTGATTTGGTCTCCCTTGATGAACTGGTAAACCTTGAAAAAAAGGTTCGACAGATAAACCCGGCAGCAAAAATTTACCACACTAACCATGCGGAGATAGATTTAGACCAAGTCCTTAATATCGGGGGGTTCGATATTAATAATGTTCTGGATGAAAATTCATTTTCTACCCACCATCATGATACTGGCAACGGAATTTCATCTGTCTCTCTAACCTTCCCCGAATTTGTTGATCCCGGCCAATTGAACCACTGGCTACAAATGCTTTTTTTAATGGAAGGGATGGATGTGTTTCGCAGCAAAGGAATTCTCAATGTGAAAGACTCTGCCAATCGTTACATATTCCAATCTGTCTATATGATGTTCGAGGGGCGTTTTGATAAACCTTGGGGAGAAGACAAGCCCGAAAATAAAATGGTCTTTATCGGGCAAAACCTGGATGCAAAAAGACTTGAAGAAAGTCTGAAAAACTCCATAACCTAGAACGTCAAAAAACCATTAACTTATGGCTGAAGATTCGAGATTCAGAAAAGACGATTCGCATGACGTTGATTTAAGCGAAGAAGAACTTAAGGAAGTTCAACGCCTCGAGGCCAAGGCAAAAGCCGAAAAGCAAAAAGTACTAGACTCCAAAGACAAGCTATATGGAGCCATTTTAACAGATCTTGATTTAACGGGACTCGACCTGCAAAATGCAAATATGGCAAAAGCCAACCTTAGCAATTCCAATCTGAGCCAAACCAACTTAAGTAATGCAAACTTGATAGAAGCCGATCTAACAGGGGCTGACCTTTCAAACGCAGATCTTCATGACGCTTATTCGCCAGATGCTGAATGGGTTGCTGTCAACCTTACCGGAGCAGATTTGAGGTGGGTTGATTTTAGTTGGTCAACACTCAGTGAAGCGAACTTTACAGACGCTAATCTTTTGGAAGTGGATTTTTCAGAAGCAACTCTGGTTGCATCTAACTTTACCAAGGCTAATCTTTCTGGAGTGAATTTCGAGAATGCCAATATAATGGATGCCAGACTCAATGGTACTGACCTGTCAGAAACATTAAACTTAAGCCCTGAACAGGTTGAATCTGCCGAATTGGATCGCGCAACTCAATTGCCTCCCTATCTTGAAATCAATTGGAAAGGAAAAGGAGACTACGAAGTCACAAAAAAGATTGAGAAAAAATCAAAGCTTAAAAAGGCCAAGAAAAAATCCTAAAGAGGAAAAAGACTTCAGGAAGCATTCGCCTCAAAACGTGTTACCTCGCCATCACAAACTTCGTAACTAACTTCGATGGGGCGACAACATACTTCACAATCTTCTATATAATTTTGGGCGGGAACAGACAAATCTACCAAAAAAGAGATTTTTTCCCCGCAATAGGGGCAATTAAAAAATTGTTCATACTGATCCAAACTTCCTCTCCTCTTTAACCAGGGATCGTAATAAATGCCACACAATTTAAATATCGTACTAGTTGAACCAGAAATTCCCATGAACACTGGAACTATTGGCCGGCTCTGCCTGGCCACTGGAGCCACGCTGCATTTAATTGAGCCTCTGGGTTTCGAAATAAATGATTCACAACTAAAACGTGCAGGCCTGGATTACTGGAAATTTGTTAAGGTAGAAATTTATCCAGACTTAGATAGTTTTTTTCAAAAAATTCCTGCAAATGCCTCAAAGGTTTTTTTCTCCACAAAAGGGAAGCGTGGTTTCTTTGAGCACTCTTTCCAAAAAAACTCTTACTTATTTTTCGGAAGCGAAACGCGAGGCTTGCCCAAGGGCCTTATTGAATCGAATGATGATAAGACCTACCGAATACCACAATACGATGATCGAGTTCGCTCTATCAATATTGCCAACGCCGCAAGCGTTGCTATTTACGAAGCTATTCGTCAGTTAGGTTATAAAGAAGAAATTTGTTAAAGAATGTAATTTATTCCACGATTACGTCTTCAGGCTTAAAGCCAAACTTGTTGTAAAACTCTTTTAGCAGTCTCCGTGATTCCATTTTATTTACTGAATCATTTCTTTCTCCAAAAAGATTGCCTGCTTTAAGAATATGCACGATAGCTTTTTCTCCCTTATCTAAGCTTGCATACAATACACCAAGATTAAAATGAGCTTCGGCTGAGCTAGAGTGAATTTTTACGGTTTCTTCAAACTCACGCACAGCATCGCGAATTTTTCCCGCCTTGTCATAAGCCGTCCCAAGATTAAAGTGAGCCGCAGGGTCATTGGGTTTCAAGCTCACTTCTTTTTTAAGTTTTTTTATTTCCTTATTTTCAAAAAAAACCATCTTATTACAAACCTAAATCGCCTAATTCATCTTCTTCAAATAACTCCATTAGAGATTCTCTGGAGTCATTTTGGGTTTGTTGCTGATCCGTTCTATCAATATAGTTATTGACCAGTTTTAATTGCTCTTGCGAAATATTGCAAAAAACCAACCTTTCCATAACAACTTCTTTGCCAAGGAAATCCAGCATTCTTCCTATTGAATTTCGCAAGAATGGAGTCAAAATAGAATTAACTCCAGTGAAATCGATCTCGACCGATCTTCTCTCCTTAAGCTCAGGATAAACCTTATCGAATAGCACCTGTCCATCGTCGATGGAAGAGCAGTTAACACCAATTGAGTCAGCCAGTTTAATTTTCATGTTCCAGTATTATAAAAGTTACAAAAATTTTTCCTATAATACCCTGCCCTAAGCCCATAACCTCTGATTTATTTAAAATCTCACCTCCTTTTCTTGAGGTTCATGCAGGTTTCGGGTTTTTGATATTAAATTCCGCCTAAATCTACCGATAAGTTGTTATAATTGAATAATATAACTAATCCATCAAAAAATGCCCAATAGCGCACTCACTTTGAGTCCAAAAACCTCAATTCCCCAATCTGCAACTTTCCGCAGACTCATTATTTTGGGGTGGGTCATTTGCCTTTCCTTTTTCTGTATTTCCGTTTCTGTAGCTCAAGAATCATTCCAATTCGATACCCTCAATAGAGATGAGATATTGCGCGATCAGGAAATTCTTCGCGAACAGATGCAATTGCAGCAGGAAATTCTCCGTGAAGAAATGGAGAAAATTCGAGTTGAAACTCAGGCAATTATGAAGGAAATTTCCTTGGCAATGAAGGAAGAGGCTATCAAGCTCAAGGATGAATTGGTGGGACTACAAGATGAAACAGCGAAAATCAATAAGGAGATTGTCGAGAGCCTTCAAAACGCTAAAAAGGATTTTTCAGAAGGCCGGGATGATATGCGCAAAGAACTCGAAAATATGCGCAAAGAGGCTAAAAGTCTAACAAAAGAAATTGCCGTTGTACTGAAAGATCAAAACCAGGTTTGGAAGGAAGAAACAGGCAGCCTACAAGACTCATTATTGGAAGCCAAAGCAGAATTAGCTGCCGCACAGGCCGATTCCGATGAAATTTTGGAATCAAGTCGAGAGGCCTACAAGGATTTTCAGGTTGATAAAGTAATCACCATGAATGACTCGAAAGACAAATCTGAAAAGGCTATGACTCAAGCTGAAGACACTCTGGATAAAAGCACACGTGACTACAAAAAGGCATCTGAAAGAACAGCTGCTGAAATTCTAGCCCAGATGAATGACGCTAAAAACTCGCTCAGAAGACGCCAAGCGATCCAAAAAAAGGATGCAGCAAATGCCAACAAGCAAGTGCTGGCATCAGTACAAAAAGACAAGCTCAGCCGCGACTCCGAATTAAAAAAGAGCAAACAACGAAATGGCGCAGACCTCAAAAGAGCCAAACAGCTTGGGCAATCCATACAGGCTGACATTAAGCAAGCTAACCTTCGACGAGCCAACTCACAAGCATCTTCTAAGAACAGCGCAGACAGGAGAGGAGATGAGGAAACTGGAGGCTTTGGTGAGGGCGTCTCAGATGCCCGAGGTGGGCTGGAATCTTTCGAAGGTGATGCAGGTGCTAACCGGCGAAAACAAGGCGCTGAAGAAGGTGCAGATGGATTGATGGACAGCGAAATGTCGCTGGATCAACTAAAAGAAAAACTTTTTGCTTTTGGCAATCGAATAAAAATATTGAAAAAACAAATTGAAGAAAAAAGTGGAGATGCATCCCCCGAACTCATAGAGTTAGGTAACGAATATTTGGCAGCGGAGCGTTTTATTAACTCTCGCGGTGATATTGAAAAGGTTTCATTGCTACAATTTGCACAAAAGAAAGGTTTACCTTTAGGCAGTTACGAACAAGCTGCCTGGGCTTTCAAAATAGCGTTGCGCTTCAACACAAATAAAGGCCAAACTCATTTAACAATCGGGAAAATTTATGACGAGGTTAATGACGGTAAAAACGCTATCATGTATGCAAAACTAGCTCATTTGGTGTTTAGGCAAAAGAAGAACTCCACCAAAATAAAGGAGACTCAAAATTTTATCGAGTCATTAACAAAAAAATATGAAGACAAAACTTCCTGAATAAGGTTAAATTAATTAGACAGGTTTTAACAACCCACTAACTAGTACTCATGTCACAGAGGTAATTCTTGGAAAAACATCCAATTGAAGAATTTATTGAGAAATTACCCTTTTTCAAAGAGTTTTCAGAATCTGAAAGAGCTAAACTTGTCCATACTCAGGGAATTTTTGAAAAATTCAAAACCAACGAGGTAATAATCTCTGAAGGCGATATGGATGCCTCGGTTTTCGTTATCCTGACCGGGACCATACTGATCAAAAAGAAGCCCAAGGTCAACGTGAAAGAAAATCATATTTCGCTACAGGACCCGGAACAAATCACAATAGTAGAACTGAAACCTGGGTCAATTTTTGGTGAAATTTCTTTAATCAGCAAGCACCCAAGAAACACGAGTGCGATCGCTTCTTCCGAACAGGTTGTGGTTATGAAAATAACCAATGAAATCATTGAAAAATTCAACTTAGCCATCCAAAAGAAATTCCAAAATCAATTGATACACATTCTGGTTCAGCGGCTTGATGAAATGAACGAGAGATACATCAAACTAAAAACAAGTATTGCAAAAAATTAAATGCCTCAAAAATTAATACCACCACATTATTTCTGCCTTAAATTTTTCGTTCTTGATTCGTGAAACAAGAATCCGGTCCATTCACCTATTCTGAGTCATCAACCACTAAAGCAATACTAGTAGGAGTGCGCTTACCTGGAGATATTTCTCCAACTGGCATTTCACTGGAAGAACTTAATGGACTTGCCATAACAGCCGAGTATGAACCGGTCGCCGAACTAACCCAGAAGTTATCCGAAATTAATACCAAAACATTTTTGGGCAGTGGAAAAGTAGAAGAGCTCAAGCAGGCCACCCTGCATCATTCTCCCGAGGTCGTTATTTTTGATGAGGAATTATCCCCCCGACAAAATCGCGAACTGGAAAAGGTGTTGAAATGCCGGGTAATAGATCGGCCCTGGCTGATTCTAGAAATTTTCAGTGACCATGCGCGCACACGTGAAGCCAAAACTCAAGTCGAACTAGCTAGATTAAAATATGCACTTCCACGTCTTACAAAAATGTGGGGGCATCTCTCCCGACAAAGAGGTGGTATTGGAATGAAGGACGTGGGCGAGACCCAAATCCAACTTGACCAAAGAATGATTCGAAATGAAATTAATAAGCTAGAGAAAAAGCTCAAGCTAATCGACAAAGAAAGGAAGACTCAACGAAAAAGCCGGCAAAACCTTTTTAAAGTAGCGCTGGTAGGCTACACCAACGTTGGGAAATCTAGTTTAATGAACAAACTTACAGGCGCAAATACTTTGGTTGAAAATAAGTTATTTGCGACTCTTGACCCCACTGTTAGAAAAATTAAAAAGAACTTTCCTTATCCCGTTTTACTCTCAGACACTGTAGGTCTGATAAACAAGCTCCCTCATGATTTGGTCGCTTCGTTTAAAAGCACATTGGATGAGGTTAGAGATGCCGATTTGCTGATCCATGTAGTGGATATTTGCCATTTTGAATACCAGAGTCAAATGGAAACCACGGATGATCTTTTAGTTCAAATGGGAATGGATGAAATTGATGTGATCCTAGTATTCAATAAAATCGATTCGATAGAGGATATCGAAGACCTAGAGAAAGCACAGGAAAAATTTCCATCTGCCATTAGTATTTCTTGCAAAACTGAAGTAGGAATCGATTCACTCAGGCAAAAAATTGTTACCCAATACGAAAAAAATCTTGAACATTTCCAATTGAACCTGGAACATTCTCAGGCGGGTTTGATTTCTAAAATCCGAAAATTTGCTCTAATCACCCAAGAAGATTATAAAGAAGATTGCATTTTGCTGACCCTCAAGCTACCTCCTGGGGGAAAAACAAAATTAAACAATTTATTAGCTTCTCAAGAAACCCCCGCCAACAACTGACTATTTCTTCATCAGTTCCAAGGCAATATACAAACCGGCATCTGTTACAACATATTTCCCCTGGACTTCATCTTTCTTTTTCAAGTGCCCCAAGGTCTTCAGTCCATCCGGCTGCGTTTCTTCATTTACTATAACGGTGAACCTTTTTTTCGTAGCCGGATCTTTAATTCCCACCTTATTTCTATCTGGAGAGACTTTTTTCACCACACCTGAAAATGGAACCGCATCTCCTGCTGCGAACACGCTAGCATAAAGGAAAAAACACAAAAGAAACATCATTACGACAAAACCACCGCGATATATCTTGCCCATGTTACCCTCCATTGAGTGAATTTATCTTTCTAGTTAGATGGCATTATTGAATGATAAGATTCGCAAGATTCGCAGCCAGTTTCTTTTTCCCATGAGGGCTTTTGAAAAACACCTCTAGCTTCAAATTTTCTTCCTCCCCAGTACGATTAATAACTATCCCTGAACCAAACTTAGGGTGTAAGACCTTGGTACCAATGGAATAATTTTCATCCGATTCTGTTTTTACGGGAAAGGATGTACTTGCCGATTCCCCATATTGCGTTGCAGGGGACTTCATTTGGTAATCCTGGAAATTTGGTTCCCGCACCATTACTTCATCTGGTATGGAGTTTAAAAAATCCGAGGGCATGTAGTTGAAAGTATTTCCGTATATTCTCCGTCGTCTGGCATGAGAGATAAACAGTTTCTTTTTTGCACGGGTGAATCCTACATAACACAATCTTCGCTCTTCTTCATATTCAGCAGAATCTGACATGGAACTCGCATGCGGTAAAAGCCCGTTCTCCATCCCCACCACGAATACAGCCGAATATTCCAACCCTTTGCAAGTATGTAAGGTCATAAGAGGTAGAACGCCCCGCTCATCATCGAGGTTATCAAGGTCGGCAACAAGAGCCGTGGAATCCAAAAACTCCCGTAACGAACCGTTTTCATTTTCAACCAACTGCTCAACCGCCGAATAAAGTTCGTTTAAATTTTCCATCCGGCCTTTGCTTTCTCGTGTATCTTCATTTTTGAGCATCACCGCATAACCTGACCGGTCAATCACTTCTGTTAAAAGTTCCAGCGGGTTGGACTGTCTGAATACCTGATCTAAATGGTCTATGATGCTAACAAAATCTTCAATTTTTCTCGCAGCCGCCGTTCCTACTAACCTCTCCCGGCCGACCTCACGAAGTCCTTCCAACAAAGTAATATCTTTCTGCCGGCAAAAAGCCTCAACTTTTTCCAGAGATGTTTTTCCAATTCCTCTTGCAGGAACATTTACAATACGTTTTAGAGATACTGAATCTTCAGGGTTAATAAGTACACGCATATATGCAAGCACGTCTTTAACCTCTTTTCGCTCATAGAAGCGCAACCCGCCAATTACTTGATAAGGAATTTGAGACTTTCTTAAGAAATCCTCTATGACGCGGGACTGAGCATTGGTTCTATATAAAACCGCAATTTCATTAAAAGAAAACCCATCCTCTTGACATAAGTTTTGAATACGATCACATACAAATGCCGCTTCGCTTGTTTCATCTTCAGCTTTGAAGCAAACAACCGGGTCTCCCTTTTCATTTTGAGTCCACAATGTTTTCTCATTGCGGTTCAGGTTTTCTCGAACCACGCTTCCTGCCGCATTTAGAATATTTTGAGTTGACCTGTAGTTTTCCTCCAGCTTAATGACTGTTGTGCCAGGATAATCTTTTTCAAATTTAAGAATATTTTCAATATTCGCACCTCTCCACCGGTAAATACTTTGATCATCATCTCCGACCACACAAACATTTTGAACATCCTTTGAAAGCAAGCGCACCAACTCATACTGGGCTGCATTGGTATCCTGAAACTCATCAACTAAAATATACTGAAACTTTTTATCGTAATGCTCACGCAATGAGGAAACCTGCTGAAACAATCTTGCAGTGAAGGCCAACAAATCATCAAAGTCCAATGCGTTATTTGACTTTAAAGCTGCCTGGTAGACCGGATATAACTCAGCCGCCTTCATCTGGTTGCCATAAGGCATACTATCCAAATCTAACTGCTCTGGAAGGAGGAAGTCATTCTTAAATCCACTGATACTATTCAAAAGAGATTTGGGTGGGAATGCATCCGTACTTATTTGAGCCGCTTTCATGCACTGCTTTATTAAAGTCAGTTGATCCTGTGAATCATAAATCGCAAAGTCATTGGAAAAACCCAACTCGGTAATATGCTTTCTCAGCATTCGCAAACAAAACGAATGGAATGTACTGACCCACGGAGAAGCCCCACTATGATCGAGCATTCCTCGAATTCGCTCCTTCATCTCCCCTGCCGCTTTATTGGTAAAAGTGATAGCTAAAACACTTTCGGGGTCCACACCTCGTTCACGAATGAGATGAGCAATGCGATAAGTGATAACGCGAGTTTTACCTGACCCTGCTCCAGCGACGACCATTGAAGGGCCTTCACTATGGCAAACGGCTTGATGCTGTTGTGGATTTAATGATTCAAGATTCATAAGGCTTTCAGGAAGGGTGTTGGGGGAGCTACGACTATTTATTTAAATCATCGCTTCCCACGCTATTGAAGCCAATGCTTCAATATACGTAGGAGAAAAATTTAAGGACTCTGTTCGATGCAGTTTGAGTTTTCTGTCTTCTGCATATTTTTTAAACTCTATATCAATATCAAAAAGAATTTCCACATGATCACAAACGAAACCCACCGGCACCACCAGTACAGTTTTAGAACCTACTCTGGAAATTTTGTCTAAAACAGATTCAACTGTCGGTCCCAGCCAGGGGACAGGTATCATGCCTTGGCTTTGATAGGCCTGATACCAATGTTGTGGCTTTACGCGGTCAACGAGTAATTCGACGGTTTTATTAAACTCCTGATCATAAGGATCACCAAGTTCAATGGACTCTGAAGGAATACTATGCGCTGTGAAAATGGTGTAAATCGATTCAGGTTTTTGTGGCTCTAACTTTTCCAAAGCCTCTTGGTACTTCTCCGCAAACACATCTATCAAAAGAGGATGGTTGGCCCAACTCCCAACAAAATGAACATCTATATCCTCGCCACCGCAATCTTTCAAAGCCTCCTTGAAGGCATTAAAGTAAAGTCGGGTGCTCCAGGTACTAAATTGGGGTGCCAGGCAAAGGGCAATTACTTTTTTAACCCCATCCTCTTTCATTCGCTTAACTTCATCACGAATATAGGGGCTCCAATTGCGCATTCCCACATACACTTTAAACTGAGGGCTTTCCTGATTTAGAAAGTTTTCTAATCGATTCGCAAGTTCCGCAGTTATTTCCCTTAAGGGAGACTTGCCACCAATTTGTTCGTAACGATCACGAATTATATCGATGACTTCGGGGGTTGATTCCTTACCGCCGCGAATTTGTTTTAAGTACTCTGGAATGTCATCCGTAGATTCTGGCGCCCCGTGCGCCATAAGGAAAATGCCGGTCAGAGGTGCAGTATCACTCATATTTAAAATCGTGAACCATCTCGGCTACTGCTTTGACATGATCTACCGGTGTATGTTGCAAGATGCCATGCCCCAAATTAAAAATATAACCTTTGGGGCCGGCACGGCGGAGAATATCATGAACCCTTTCTCGAATCACCGGAAGCGGTGCAAAGAGAGTTACCGGATCAAGGTTCCCTTGTACAGGCTGATCAGCACCTAAAATTTTTCGAGCTTCGTCAATTTCAATACGCCAGTCGAAACTGATTACATCTCCCCCGGCTTTCTGTACCTGATCCAGCATGGTAGATGTCCCCGTACTAAAGTTAATAATGGGTACATCCAAATCTTTTAGACCGTCAAAAACCCTTTTCAAATGCGGCTGAATATATTTTTGATAATCGTGAGGACTGAGACACCCCACCCAGCTATCAAATATCTGAAGAGCTTGCGCGCCTGCATTCACCTGCATTTTCAAATAATCTACAAGCATGGTGCAAACCTTATCCATCAATAGGTTCCAAACATCAGTGGACTCATACATCATCAGTTTGGTGGTAGTAAAATCACGCGACTTTCCACCCTCGATCATATAGCTGCACAAAGTAAAAGGCGCTCCTGCAAACCCGATGAGAGGAATTTTCCCATCAATTTCCTTGCGAACCAATTTGATTGCGTCGCCTACAAAGCCCAGCTGCTCTTCTACATTGACCGGCTTAAGGTCTTCAACAGCTTTCTTATCTTTTACAGGGCGAGGGATAACAGGACCATCGCCAGCAGAAAACTCAAGGCCTGTTCCCATAGGCTCGAGGGGAAGAAGAATATCAGCAAAAATTATTGCGGCATCTAAATCCAAGACATTCAGTGGTTGCATCGTGACTTGACAAGCCAACTCAGGAGTTTTACACATTTCCAGGAAGGTGTACTTTTCTTTCAGGTCTCGGTAAACTTTCATATACCTACCAGCCTGACGCATAAACCAAACGGGTGTCTTGTCTACCGGTTCACCCCGGCACGCTTTTATAAATCGAAATTCCTTTGAATCGTTCATAGTCCTCTAAATAGAATAAGGATGAAAATTTACTGATTATAAGACGTGGCTCCAACATGTTCAACGGTTTGTTTAATTAAGTCGGGAAAGAAAAAAACTCCTCATTATTCCCCTATAAATTGCTCTCGAACCGCCTCAATTTCCCTCAAAACAATAGGCTCCTCCTCTTGAGCAAGCTTCTCACCCAACAGAGGAATACATTCAGACTGCATAAGCTCCCCCAAAGCCCAAACAATATGCGCCCGAACTAGAGGTTCCTTATCATCAAGAGCTTTCACCAAAAAAGGTATCGCCTCTGGGTTTTGGGAGTTTCCCAATGCAACCGCCACGTTCCTTAATAATCCGCGACGTTTAACTCTTTTAATCGGGCTTCCTTTGAACTTTTTTCGGAACTCCTCATCATTCATTAGAATCAGTTCGGTCAGCAAAAAATTGCTGTCTACGGACTTGAAAGCAGGTTCTTCGGTTCGTACCGCATAAGTATTCCAGGGGCAAACGATTTGACAATCATCGCATCCATAAATTCTGTTTCCGATAGCCTTTCGAAACTCAGTAGGAATAACCCCTTTTAGCTCTATGGTTAGGTAGGAAATACACTTTTGGGAATCCAACACATAAGGCGCGACAATAGCATCGGTAGGGCAAATATCGATACAACTACGACAGGTACCACAATGGTTTTCTGCCGCTTTTGACTCGGGTAACGCAACATCAACCAAAATTTCTGAAAGAAAATACCAGGATCCGATTTCTTTAGTCAGTAAATTAGTGTGTTTACCAATCCACCCTAATCCGGCTTGTTCAGCCAGCGGCTTTTCAAGTATAGGACCTGTATCGACATAAATTTTCGTTTTGCAGCCGTGAAACTCTTTTTGGATAATTTTTTCCAGGTCTTTCAATCGGGGGGTGATAATATCGTGATAGTCCGTATTCAAAGCATATAAGGAGACATCCCCTATTTCAGGAAAGTCTAAAAAATCCATGCCCTTTTCTGCCGTTAAATAATTTGTTCTCAAACAAATAATACTTTTGACACCCTCTAATACGAGATTCGGGTCCCGACGTTTTTCTTCGCCGCGAGCCATATAACCCATATCCCCTGCATACCCGAGGTTCAGCCACTTACTGAAATTTTCACCCGCTTTCCCTGTTTCTGGATGAGTAATACCAAATCCATTGAAACCAAGGGCATAAGCCTGTTCTTCAATAATCTTTAATTTATTAGTCTTTTCCAAATCAATATTCATATTGAAAACAAATCATAAATGAGCAAAAACCCCACCAAGCAGTATTTTTTTACTTATTGCGCTGTTTATATTTGCCCCCCACGGCGAGCGGTTGAAGGTGTCTCGTTATTTTGATATTCTCAACAGTGTTTCACCAAGATGAAAACTAAAACCCCTACAGGAAAAAACATTGAATAAAACGGGTTACATATCAGATCCATTTTATTTAAAACACGAGAATGAACCTCACCCAGAAAATCCGGGTCGTTTGACTGCTATTCAAAATAAGATTGAATCTTCAAAATTTTACAACAACCTTGCATTATTACAACCCCGCAAAGCCACTGTAGAAGATATCGCAAAAGTTCATGAAAAAGGATATATAGAAAGTGTAGAGCAGAGCTGCAAAAATGGGGTTCGTAATCTAGATGCCGATACCGTGATCTCCTCTGATTCCTACGAAGCGGCACTATTAAGCGCAGGCGCCGGTTTAGAAGCCTTGGACCAAATAATAGAAGGTACAATTGATAACGCTTTTTGCGCTGTGCGGCCTCCTGGACACCATGCAGAACAAAATAGGGCGATGGGTTTTTGCCTATTCAACAATGTCGGAGTAATAGCTCGCTACGCCCAAGAGGTCAAACAACTGGACAAAGTTTTCATTTTTGACTGGGATGTTCATCATGGAAACGGGACACAACACTCCTTTTACAAAGACTCCTCAATTTTCTACAGTAGCACTCACCAATATCCGTTTTACCCTGGCACCGGAAGTGGGGAAGAGACAGGGACGGGTGATGGCTTAGGGTCAAATCTAAATTTACCCATGCAAGCCTTTGCAGGCGATGTCGACTACATCAATGCAATAGAAAACAAATTGATACCCGCTATTCAAAAATTCAACCCAGATTTGATTATCATTTCCGCAGGCTTTGATGCCCATGAAAATGATCCACTGGCTCAAATTGAACTGACCACAGAATGTTACGGTAAAATGACCCAGCAACTTTTAGAAGTAGCCGACGACGTCTGCGATGGGAGAGTGCTATCAATGCTGGAAGGCGGGTATGATTACACCGCCTTAGCTGACTCGGTCCATCTGCATATAGAAACTCTGCTAACCCCCTAGACAGGATTATTGTTTGATATCACACCCGGCAAATTCAATATTTTCCGAAAATAATAAGATTATGGCGATGGCCATTATGATTGCGCTGGGAGTGGTTCTACACAGGTTCGAAGCTCTACTCCCTCTGCCCAGCCCTTGGATCAAGCTGGGATTGGCTAATCTGATGACTCTGGTTGCGCTAGTTTATCTAGGGTTTAAAGAAGCCGTAATAGTAACATTGCTTCGAGTTATTTTAGGTTCGATACTTGGTGGAACTTTTCTCGGGCCAACGTTTTTCCTCAGCATCGTAGGTGGTCTCGTATCCATACTGGTAATGGGTATTTGTTATAAGAAAAGCAAGAGATACTTAAGTCTCGTTGGCATTAGCATTTTGGGGGCTTATGCACATACCCTTGCGACATCTGCCTGTGTTTATTTTTTTCTTATTCCCGAAGTTTCATTTTTAGCACTACTTCCTTTTTTCTTTTCACTAGCCCTAATTACAGGAACACTAACAGGCTCAATTGCAAACTCACTCACACGCCAAATGCAGCAAATCAAAATGTCTTAAACGAAAAAATAAATTTTCGATATAATGATGTTTTAGATATTATAAGAGTGTATTTTCAGAATCGAATTTAGAACATCAAAAAGGAACACAATGACCGACCCATCCGATCCCGATAGCAAGTTCAGCATCATTGCAGAATTTTGGGATTTCCTAAAAACAAGAAAAAAATGGTGGCTGGGTCCCATCGTTTTAATAATGCTGTTAATGGGTTTATTAATTGTACTGACAGAAGGAAGTGCAGTTGCCCCTTTCATTTATACTCTTTTTTAAGTACTGACCTTGCTAAAGCTTTCTATAGTTATTCCTATTTATAACGAAAATGAAACGTTGGAGACTTTAATCGCCAAAGTCGATGCCGTCGATTACGATAAAGAAATTATTCTAATTGATGATTTTTCTACCGATGGGACACGCGAAATCTTAACGAAGTATGAAAATAAAGCAAACTTTCAAGTTCACTACCACAATCGCAATCAAGGAAAAGGTGCCGCCTTGCGGACTGGGTTTGCCAATGTAACGGGAGATATCATTATCATTCAAGATGCTGATCTTGAATATAATCCCTCGGACTACGGCACATTACTCGAACCAATATTGGATGGGCGGGCAGATGTAGTATATGGCTCACGGTTCCTCGGGGGACCGCATCGTGTACTATTTTTTTGGCATTCCATTGGGAATATGGTGCTTACTACTTTTTCCAACATGCTCACTAATATAAACCTTACAGACATGGAAACCGGTTATAAAGTTTTCACAAAAAAAGTTAACAACACCCTCAAATTCAAGTGTAACCGTTTTGGATTTGAACCCGAATTTACAGCGAAGGTCGCCAAAAATAATTTCAGGATATTCGAGGTTCCTATTTCCTACAATGGCAGAGACTATTCGGAAGGAAAGAAAATTACATGGAAGGATGGCATCGCTGCCATCTGGTACATTTTTAAATTCAGGTTTACGGACTAGACTTCACTAACTCAATTTCTCTCCACAGTGACCGCAAACCTCATCCTGAAAACCCACCTCTGTTTCACAGCTTGAACAAATCTGAATATCCTCTAGTTCTTGCAGAAGTTTTCTTGCACGCGCCACATCTTCTTTTTTAGACCAAAGGCGAACCTTCATCAAGTCTGCTACTGGAGCCGGTCCCGCATGAAATGTTATATTTTCCAATTGGCAAGGAATGTTTTCATTCTCAAGAAAACCCCGAACAATATGAGCCGTAGCTTCATTTAAAATAGTACATACAACTGCCAACTCAGGAAATGTATCCCCTTTTAAAGAGGAAACAAGGTCTACATTACAATCCCAACAGGTGGTAATAGTATCAGGAAACTCTTCTTCGCATTCGGGGCAAATAAGCATTCATAAACCTGTAAATTAAAGCCACTACACTCTTCTTAAAAGTCGATGTATTGCCTCGTACACATTTTTCACAGTAATATCTTCAAGACAATAAGGCTTATTATGTGGCGATGGCTTGCATTCTTTAAAAAAGCGCTGCCGACATGGAGAACAAGAGTAATTATGTGTCAGAATTTCGCAATTCTCAGGTGGCATGTATGGCCCTGTGGTATCAGGGTTTCCCGGACCGAATATACCTACAACAGGGGTTCCCACCATAGCTGCAAGATGCATCATTCCACTATCGTTACCTATAAATAGTCGACTTTTTTTCATCACACCTGCCAGAACTCTCAAATTCATCACAGGGATTACCTTTACTTTACCGGGGGGGCAATAGCTCTTAATTCTATTCAGCAACTCTTCTTCAGATTTTGTTCCCAGTAAAACCAATTTTTTGCCGTCCGCCTTAAAAATTTTTTGGCACAAAATTCCAAACCGTTCCACATGCCAACTTCTTTCTGCCTTGGAAGTTCCAGGATGAAGAGTGATAAATTCTTCATCCTCATCCAGCCCAATATTCAATAGCGCATCACGGACCGACAAATCTCCCTCTTGCTTGACTACTGGACTGAATGCAGTGTCGGGAACATCCAGCTTTAACGGAGAAAATATTTTAAAAAAATATTCAACACGGTACTGGCTTTTTTTCAGGTGAGCGTTGGTTTCTATCGGATGCGTTAGAAAAATATCTCTCGCATCGGTGTTATACCCCAACCTGTATTTTGCCCCAGTTAAACTCAATAGAAACGCAGACCCAAAAGAATTAGGTATTACTATTCCCACATCAAATTGATATTTTTTTAGACTACGTGCAAACTTTACCCTCTTCCAAAACCCTGACTCTGAGCCTGAAGGTAGGGGTAACACGGTATTGATAGCGGGATGGCCAAGAAGCAACTCATTTGAGGGTGGTTTTACAACGGCGGTTATACGAGCCTTTGGATAAGCGCGGCGCAAAGATTGTAGGGCAGGAAGAGTTAGCACTACATCGCCAATCCAGTTTGGCATCCATAACAAAATACTGTTAATGTCTTGATTGTATAGGGGTCGGGATTGATCCATAACTTTACCCTTTACCAACGCCCTCTAGTGAGGATTACAACTAGAGAAAAATTTTAGATCAGGGCGGGCTTGAGAGAAGGTTTCATTTTACACGACGTATCTGCGCACCCAGATTCAACAACTTTTTTTCAATATCTACATAGCCGCGGTCAATATGATAAACGCGAGATATAATAGATTGGCCTTTAGCTGCTAATGCCGCAATCACCAAAGACGCACTGGCTCGCAAATCAGTAGCCATTAACGGGGCTCCCGAAAGGCCCTTCACACCATTTATAATTGCAGTATGGCCATCCAAAGAAATATCGGCACCCATTCTTTTTAATTCCGCAACATGCATAAACCGATTTTCAAAAACGGTCTCCATGATAATACTCTGTCCTTGCGCCAAAGTCATCAAGGCCATGAATTGCGCCTGAATATCTGTTGGGAAACCAGGATAAGGATGAGTTCTCGCGTTGACAGACTCCATCGGACCTTTCCCTTTTACCCGGATTTTATTTTCACCCAGCTCAATATCAACCTGCGCCTCTTGAAGTTTAAGGGTAACAGGCTCCACATGCTGCGGCATGCAGTTTTCAATCGTCACATCTCCTTGAGTGATTGCTGCAGCAATCATAAAAGTTCCGGTCTCAATGCGATCAGGAAAAATTGTGCAGTCGATGGGATTGAGGGAAGTTGTTCCCTGAATGGTGATAATATCGGTTCCATGCCCTGAAATTTTTGCCCCGGCTCGATTCAATATATCCGCAAGAAAAACCACCTCGGGTTCTTTAGCTACATTTTCAAGAATAGTCTCACCTTCAGCTAAAACCGCTGCCATCATAAGGTTTGCAGTACCCGTCACCGAAACGGTATCGAAAAAAAACTGTATGCCTTTTAAACGATCCGCCTTCCCGTGAACATAACCTTGATCCAGTGAAATTTTAGCTCCCATCGCTTCCAAACCTTTTATATGAAGGTCGATCGGTCTGGCTCCTATAGCACACCCTCCCGGAAGCGAAACTCTGGCTTTACCCAGCCTTGCCAGCAATGGCCCCAAGACAAGACACGATGCTCGCATAGTAGAAACCAAGTCATACGGCGCTTCTGGGTTGTCTGCTTTAGAGGTATCCAAAATAATTTTTTCATTACTATAACTCTCTACTCGTGCACCTAAATCCTCCAAAAGTTTGATCATCGTAGTTACATCGCGAACGTTTGGCACGCCCTCAATAACGTTTCTTCCACGAGTCAGTAACGTTGCCGCCAAAACCGGCAATACCGCATTTTTGGCACCACTCATTTTTACCGTTCCTTCCAGGGGGGTGCCACCTTCAATAACTATTTTATCCATTTGAGGTTTCCTTCCTCGCCTTTACCACCCGGTCATACCCCGAATAGTCTTGAATCACTTCCACATCTAGAAAACAAGAGAACTCCTTTAATAAGGCGACAACATCTCTTGCCTGATCATGTCCAATTTCAAAAATCAACCACCCGTTATTTTCAAGCTGTTCAACGGATATGGGAATAATAGTTTGATAAAAATCTAAACCTTTTTTACCCCCATCCAAGGCTTTCATAGGTTCATAATTCTTAACCTCAGGCATAACTTCTTCGATATCTGACGATGGAATATAAGGTGGGTTCGATAGAATCATGGAATAGGGGCCCGACCAATCTACATTTCGTAAATCTGCGCGAATAAAATTTATCCTATCTGCAACACCATGCTGCAAAGCATTTGCGTTAGCAATACTCAATGCTTTGGGATCAATTTCTATTGCCGACATTTTACACTCAGGAATCTCTTTAGCCATTACCACAGGAAGAATCCCCGACCCTGTTCCTAAATCAAGGATTTTAGCAGCAGGGGATGATATGCATTTCAAAGCAGTTTCAATTAAAATTTCCGTTTCGGGTCTGGGAGTAAGAACATTTTCATCAACTAAAAAATCGAGAGACCAAAACTCTTGATGCCCAACGATCAATGAAACAGGCTCTCGCTTTCTTCGGCGCTCTACATTTTTCTCTGCTAGTTTTTTTTCGGATTCGTTAAGAACTCTTTCAGGCCGAACTTTAAGGTCTGTCCTTGAAAGGTTTAAGGTATGTGCGAGTAGAATTTCTGAGTCTAGCCGAGGAGAGAGAACTCCCGCCTGAGCCAATTGGTTTTGAGACCAATTTAGGAATGAATTTATATTGGCATCCATCCTTTTTTAGCTGTTGCCTTTAAGCGCTTCCGATTGGAAATGCAGACTTAATGCATCAATGATCTCATCCAACGCACCTTCCATAATGGCTGACAATTTATGCAGGGTTAGTCCAATTCGATGATCGGTCACTCTTTCTTGCGGAAAATTATAGGTGCGAATACGTTCACTTCGATCACCCGAGCCTACCTGCTGTTTTCTTTCGGTTGCCTGTTCATCATGCATCTTTTTTTGTTCTTCATCATAAAGCCGAGCGCGCAATACTTTCATCGCTTTTTCACGGTTCTTATGCTGCGACTTTTCATCCTGACATGTGACGATCATTCCGGTAGGAACAAAAGTTAGTCGTACTGCCGAGTCCGTTGTGTTAACACTTTGCCCACCGGGACCTGAAGCACGGTACACATCTATTTTTATATCGGATGGATTGATCTTTATATCTACATCTTCCACTTCAGGAAGGATTGCCACGGTAACGGCAGAGGTATGAATACGCCCCTGGCTTTCTGTGTCGGGTACTCGCTGTACGCGATGTGTTCCACCTTCATATTTCAATTTGCTATAAACACCCCGTCCAGAAATATTAAAAACCACCTCTTTGAAACCACCCTTACCTGTCAGGTTAGAACTTAAAATTTCTACCTGCCATTTTTTTTCTTCTGCATACCGGGAATACATTCGAAACAAATCATTTGAAAACAGAGCCGCCTCATCCCCTCCCGTTCCCGCACGAATTTCAACAATAACATTGCGTTCATCACGTGGATCTTTGGGCAACAGAAGAACTTTTAAATCTTCTTCAGCTTTTTGTTTTTGGGTTTCGACCTGAGCCAAGTCTTCTTCGGCCATCTCTAGCATTTCTGGATCTTTTTCTTCTTCCAGAATTTTTTTGCTTTCCTCTAATTGCTTGATGTACTTTTGCAGATCCTGAAATCTGTTTACAATTGGAGATAAATCCGATTGTTCCTTGGCGTATTTCTGGAACTCAGATTGCTGAGCAATGATCTTTGGATCACTGAGCAACTCGTTGAGATCGTGATAACGCTTTTCGACCGTTTTCAACTTATTGAACATTGGAAATGCCTTTAGAAATTCCGCTTCACGCGGAAAAAGCTAAGGAAAGAAAAGAAGGAGAAGCTACTGAGGGCTTGCGGATTCCTGAGGTTTTGCTTTGGCATATTTGCGCTTGAATTTTTCGATACGGCCTGCCGTATCCAAAAGTTTCTGCTTTCCTGTGAAGAAAGGATGGCACTGCGAGCAAATTTCAACATGCAAATCTTTCATGGTAGTTCGTGTTTCAACTTCAGCCCCACAAGCACAGCGGACTTTTGTTTCGAAATATTCTGGATGAATATCTTGTTTCATTGTGTCACCCTCAAGAGTTCATAGTCGCCAAAAATTCGGCGTTTGTTTTAGATTCTTTAATCTTCTGCAGGAGAAGGTCCATCGTATCATGGATGCCCATGGGGAGCAAAACTTTTCTTAATAACCAAACACGCTGAAGGTCTTGCTCTGGCAGGAGAAGCTCTTCTTTCCTGGTACCCGAGCGGTTGATATCGATAGAAGGGAAGGTTCTCTTATCGGCCAGTTTGCGGTCGAGAACAATTTCCATATTACCCGTACCTTTAAATTCTTCGAAAATAACATCATCCATGCGACTACCTGTATCCACCAAAGCAGTGGCAATGATTGTCAGGCTACCGCCTTCTTCTAGATTTCTAGCCGCACCAAAAAATCGCTTCGGACGCTGCAAGGCATTGGAGTCAACACCACCTGATAAAACCTTTCCACTAGGTGGAACAATTGCGTTGTAGGCACGAGCCAGACGGGTGATACTATCCAATAGGATTACAACATCGCGTTTGTGCTCAACCAGTCTCTTCGCCTTTTCAATGACCATTTCTGCAACCTGGACATGTCGCTGTGCCGGTTCGTCAAAAGTCGAACTGATGACTTCACCTCGAACAGAGCGTTCCATATCCGTCACCTCTTCCGGCCTTTCATCGATAAGAAGCACGATCAAAGCAATTTCCGGGTAATTGGTGCTGATGCTATTTGCGACCGACTGCAACAACATGGTTTTACCTGTTCGCGGCGGAGCCACGATCAATCCGCGTTGCCCCTTACCAATCGGGGTCATCAGGTCCATGACACGGGCACTATAATCTTTTCCACCTGGAGTCTCTAAACGAATTCGTTCTTCAGGATAGAGGGGAGTAAGATTATCGAATAATATTTTGTCTTTAGTTTTTTCCGGATTTTCAAAATTGATAGCCTCAACCTTCAGCAAGGCAAAATAGCGCTCACTGTCTTTAGGAGGACGAATTTGACCGGAAATTGTATCGCCTGTACGCATATCGAATTTTCGAATTTGCGAAGGGGACACATATATATCATCTGGCCCCGGAAGATAATTATAGGTCGGAGCCCTGAGGAAACCGAATCCATCCGGGAGGATCTCTAATACGCCCTGCCCAAACATCAAGCCGTCTTTTTCCGTCTTGGCTTCGAGTATTCTAAAAATCAGGTCTTGTTTTCTCAAGCCGCTATGGCCCTGAATTTTTAAATCTTTGGCAATATTTGTGAGCTCAGATATAGTTTTAGACTTGAGTTCTTCGATGTTCATTTGAGTCATGGTTTGTGGCTTCTTTGAGGTGAGAGTAGAAATGATTCTTTGGTATATGGTGGCTTTATTGAGATAGTTCTAAATTAGTTAACGGCGAAAGCGCGGAATAAATAAGCTAATATTTAATTGGAATTTTTAGGGATTATGTCTGGGAGCTTTCGGAGCTTACTCACTTTATTAAGTTATTCCCCTTTTGTCAACC
>JAJDAV010000219.1 GCA_029261695.1 Nitrospinaceae bacterium
CTCTGCAATACGAAAAGCTTGAAGTTCATCCTGAGTTACTTCCCCACTTCTGTCTCTATCAATGGACTCAAAATTTTCGAGAATTTTTTGTCCATTTTCCGTACCTTCTGCTCGAATTTTTACTTCGTCTAAACTGAGTCCGCCTGAACTATCTTTGTCAGCCAGTTTGAAATTTTGCTGCGATCGCTGTAGAAGTGTGCTTAAAGCTGTTTGTCCTAAACTTCCTGTTCCTTCAACCATTGTTTCATCCTCCACCGAAAAGATGTTTTAAGTTGGGCTATCCATGCCCTGTATTATCTTATCGGCGGTTAAAAAAAATGACTTAAGCCTTTATTTGAAAGGCCTTATAGGAACTGAAAAATCAAAGGCTTTTGGGGAGAAACCCTTTAGTTGCAAGAGGTTGGAAAACTACTGAGATGCAAATTCAAACATGCGATTTACGCATTGAAGGGCGCGTTTTTGGGTTTCGGGGTCTATCTCAATGATGCTTTGCGGACTCGGATTTTCAAGAACATTTAATATATCTTCCAGCGAATTTGACTTCATGTATTTGCACATCGTACACCCACCGGCAAATGTTTTTTGGGGAAATTCAGATTGCAATACTCCCGTAAGCCCGCATTCGGTGAGAAGGAAGAAAGAGTCTCGTTCTGATTCTCGCACATGGTTGAGCATTTGGCTGGTGCTCCCTACATAATCAGCTTTATTGACCACGCCTGAACTGCATTCTGGGTGCACCAGTATTTCCACACCCTCAAAATTTCTTCGTACCTGATCGATACTTTCCGGCTGGTACTCTTCGTGAACGTAACAGGTTCCATCCCACAACTCGATATTTTTATTCACGCCTTTTGCTTTCAGGTGCTGAATTACGTTTTCTCCCATGAGTTTGTCAGGAAGAAAATAAATTTTATCGTTTGGAATCTTCTCAATAATTTTATAAACGTTGGAAGATGTTACGCAGACATCACATTGAGCTTTTACAGCAGCCGTCGTATTTATGTAGCAGACAAAGGTATGATCGGGAAATTGTTTACGTAAATGGACAACATCCGACTCGGTGATGCCATCTGCAAGCGAACAGCCGCCATTTGGGTTTGGGTCGAGCACTACTTTTTGCGGGTTGAGTATCTTGGCAGTTTCTGCCATGAAACGCACTGCAGAAAAAACGATAACATCGGCATCAGACTCTTTAGCATTTTTTGACAAGCCATACGAATCGCCAGTGTAGTCGGCTACACTGTAGAATATCTGTGGCGCGACATAATTATGAACAAGAATGATAGCGTTTTTTTCGCGCTTGAGTTTTTCTATGCGCTCAATCGTCGGGAGCAGCAATTCACAGTTGTCTTTTGTGAACTGGCAAACAGGATTACCAACATGGATATCTTTAAGTTTTTCGTAGAGTTGATCTGCCGTAACCATGTTTTTAACTCGAGCATTACAAAAATAAATTAAATCACTGCGGATTCAACGCCTTTATAAGTGCAATGCTTTTCCAAAGAATGAAAATTTTAGCCTGGCGGCCATTTTAAAGGACGACCACCCAAAATATGATAATGAATATGAAGCACAGATTGCCCCGCACCTTCCCCACAGTTTACCACAAGGCGATAGCCTGTTTTATCAAGTCCGCGTTCTTTTGCCAATTGATTAGCAACTGTAATTACAGAACCCATCATTTCGTGGTCAGACTTTTCCACATCCAACAAGGAAGTCTGATGAACACGCGGGATAATTAGAATATGGGTCGGTGCTTGAGGGTTAATATCGTTGATAGCAAACAACGTATCCGATTCATAAATCTTTTCGGAAGGAATAGATCCATCACCAATTTTGCAGAACAGGCAATCACTACTCATAAGATTTCTTCTTTGGAGAGTTCGGCAGGGAACGCCCCCTACTCTCTAATTCATCTGGAGACAAATACCCAGTCTCAAATTGTTTAAGATGTTCAATAACATCTTCTTTATAAGAAATAAAAGGATCCAACATTAGAAAAGGGTCATCTGTTTTACTGAGGCGGAATCCGATCCAATCTATCAGGTAACCCATATGCGAGTGCTGTCCAATAAGGCTTTTGATGAGTTGGCCGCGACCATGCGCGCGTGTTCCTCTTGGAGGATTCTTTTTAGCATGCTCCACTGCAGGGTCTGTTGTCTTACGATAACCGTCGCCGCTGGCTTCTAATCCCCAAAACAAACCGCTCTCTTTATTTAAGTTATGATATTCCAGATCCAGACTTTTAAGCCAAGGGTCATGCCAATCCAAATTTTCTTCATTTTTAAATTCGCTTAGCATCCAATATTTACTGGCCCAATCAACACGACCCAGAACCGCCTCGGGGCCTTTTGGTAAGTCTGTCAAAACGGACTCCCAACTTTCCAGTATCCAGTCTGTTTCCTGATTTTTACCTGCAAGATGTTTTTTGCAAGTGTCGAGTATATCTTTCTGCAACTCCAATGCTGTGGAGGGAGCCCCGGAAGCCAGTGTCACCTCCCACTTAAACTCCTGATCGCGAGAAATGGAACGCATTGCCTGAACTGAATCGGCAAGAATCCATTCTCTTTTTGCAACACCCAGTTGCATGATCTCCAGCATCAAAGTGGTCGTCCCCATTTTCATAGCGGTAGCAAACTCACTCATTGTAGAATCGCCTACCAGAAGATGTATACGCCGGTATTTACTAGGGTCGGATAAGGGTTCATCGCGCGTGTTAACAATGGCGCGGTTGTATTGCACCCAGCGATAAAATTCGTTAGGGATATGATCTGCTCGTTGTGAAATTTGGAAATCGACCTGCTCGTCTTGCACTTCCTGCGGGGAGACCCCATCCCAATCTCGAAACGGATGCGGGTCACAGGATCCAATGCGCCCGGCACCGCAGAAAATTAGACGTGTTGTCAAAAAAGAAGATAGCACCTTGAGGTTTTCACGTTCATCGAATGGGAAGCTTCTTCCTACCAGATAATTTTCATGACAACCAAATGTCGCATTGGTCTCGAGGTCAACATTGTTTTTTATCAGAGAAATATTGTCGGCCCAGCCCAATTCTTCCACCGCTTCCTGAACCAGCGTATCGCCGGCGCGATCAAAAGTAACAAGGTCGACTAGATTTGAACATTCTGGTGAAGCGTACTCCAGATGACCCATATCGAGATAAAGCCTACCTCCATTTAGCAGAAACCCTCCATTACCCGGTGGCTCATCGTTCGCGCGGTAATGCAGATCAAGGACTCCAAGATTCTTAGAGAAGACATGGTTTTTTATTTTATTAGCAATCCCCATGGGGTCGAGACGAAAGTCACCGCCCTCGTTGTCTTTGACAAGCAGCCCATATTCCGTTTCTATTCCAAAAATTCTTTTACTCATGGGTTACTTTAGCCACGCTGCGTGGAGGTTTTAAAAATTTCTGCTGTTTCATCGTCCCCTAGAAATCGATATCCTTCGCTGGTGAGCGTTGCGAGGGTAGGATAAATATCATCTTCAGGTCGAGCTTGGCCGGTTGCCGAGTCAAATAACGCTGCGGTTTGGAGAAGGCGAATAGCCAAAGTCATGGCTTCCTCGCGAGTCCTTTCAATAAGAGGTTTTTCTCCCCATAAATCTTCGTGTTCGAGAATGCCGCGGATGATTTGCGATCCAGACCCGGTTGCTGTGTGAGTTCGAATCTGAAAGTCCGCTCCCAGCATATCGTAGAAATGAATTTTAGGTTTTTTCCCAATGGGATCGTAGGTTGCGAAGATAGGGCTGACAACTCCCAGACCCTGCACGGCCATCCCCACATTTTCTTTAAGAAGTTTGGATAGAGCGCGAATTTTACCCTCAACACTCATCGTTTGTAATTGAGATCGACGATAATATTCAAAGTTATGGGAAAGGACACGCGCCATTTCGAATGCTGTTGCAGGCACCCCTGCAATGGCCATTAGAGTATATTTGTCAATTGGGATGACCTTGTCACACAACTCATACATAATGCTGTTGCCAGCCGTTGCCCGCCGGTCACCCGCAACGATTACGCCTCCTTTAAAATGGAATGCGAGAACCGTTGTTCCCTGTGGAACGGTAAAACCATTTTGATTCGCGACACCTTCCATTTTTGCGTGCCAGCGATAGCCGGAATTCTCCAGCAATTCAAAAAATTCACCTGCTGATGTATTGGGCTCAGATTGAAATTTCATTGTCCGGTTCGTTGCTTATATTTTTCAGACTGCTTGGGATCAACTTTTTTCATTCGCTTAAGCAGGTTGTCTCGTCCTGGCCGTGAAGTATCCGGGCTACCAGGCCCTGACTTATCCCTATCTGGGCTGGACTCCTTTTTTTCTTCTTTTCTCAATGGATCATTCATCTCCATTTCATCGACTCCTTTTAAACATTATTTGTTCATTATATATAGAATGTTCAGATAGTTGAAGACTTCAATCTGTTTATTTCATCTTCACTCAAAGGACGATAGATTGCTTTACTCAACGATTTTTCCGCTAGCACAGCGCCCTCAAGATACCATTGGTCAAATGCTTCTTGTATAGTTTCGGGGACATCATTTTCTTTTCCGTCTTCATCATTGTCAGAATCTAGTTTTCTACTCTCATTCCATAATTTAGAAGCTTCTTGCAAAGCCTGATCAAGAGAATAAGTTGCAAAGGGCTGTTTTTGAATTTCACGTTGCAACCAGTCCATCACCTTTTCATCCCCGGCAATGGCAGTCCCATTTTTAAAAGTTTCCCAATGCCCATCGTAGTTCATGCGGAAAAAATTAGGTTTCCCCTGAGCATTTAATTCAACAAGCAGGAGACGAACTATATAAGGAGCGCGTTGAATTTCCTCAAAATTCTGTTTGAGTGCCGGAGCAATTCCAAATTGCAGCAACCGAGTGGAAGTCACATCTTCTGCAGACCGATTGAATCCTTCCAAGTGCGCCATGTCGAGCAGATTCATTCGTAGCCTTTCCACATCAGCCGGGTGGCCAACGCCGCCTAGCGCTATTCGATCATAGATCTCATAAATTTTTCCTGGCTGTGGCGCAAAACCAAAAATCAATAAACCTTCATTATAAGGAACCGCCAAAACAGGCTGTCCCATTTTCAGCTTTTCCTGGACATAGTTATGACGGGTTGATACCGCCTCCATCCAGCGATAGGGCTCTTCAAACATATTTCATATCTCCTCTGGTCAAAAACCTCATCCAGGTCAATGCATCTTCAAAACTAAAATTAAATCTTTTGGACATTTCTAATTTCCTTCCCTAGACATGGCTTCCAGCCGGGTCAATTGATCTTCACTCCAAAACTTGTATCCATTTTCCGTGACCGAAGCCAGGATGGGATAAATTTGCACATCAGCAAGCGATTTTTTTTCCTCATTATCCAACTGCGCTGCAACATGCAAAAGCTTCATTGCAATGATGGCAGCATCTTTTTCACATCTCTGGGCAAGAGGCTTTGGCCCCCACTGATTTTCCCGTTCCAGAACATCGCGAATATGGCCGGCCCCTGCCCCGGTAGCAGTAAAAGAAAGAACCTGAAACTCTGCTCCCAACATATCGTAATAATAGATAGAGGGTTTACCCGTTTCAACATCATAAGTAGAAAATATAGGACTGACACGGGTAAGCCCGCTTGTTGAAGCTGTCAGGTTTTCCTTAAGCAATTTTGAAAACGTCCTTATTTTCCCTTCCAGACTCATAGGACGAACCTGAGTTCGCCGATAGTACTCAAAATATTGCGAGAGAATTCTAGAAATCTCAAACGCAATCGCCGGGACCCCTGCCACAGCCATAAGCGAATAATGATCGATTGGAATTATTTTTTCGCATCTCTCAAACATCATGTTGCTACCCGCCATTATCCGGCGGTCTCCAGCAACGATGACTCCATCTTCATAATGAAAAGCCAAAACAGTTGTTCCTTGAGGAACTGTAGACTTCCCATTGACCGGTAGTTTATCCAGAAAATCCTGGAGGTCGTAACCGCTCCTATCAAGCAAATCGAAAAAGTCGCCGCCTGCCTTAGTATCTTCAATATTTCCCATCATGGATTTCACCTGCCTAAAAGAAAAAACCTTTAACCCGTCACATGAGTTTTTTCTACGTCTTCTTGACTTATAACATTCGTTAAATCGACAACATCCCCATTTTCAAATTCTACTCCGGTCCAATGGATACTTTTAATTTTTTCACCTTCCCTACTAACGGCATCCCCGCGAATTTTCGCCCGGGTTCCTTCTGGAGGGAAATCGATAGCTTGAGAAATTTCTTTTTCAGTTAACAGGGAATAAACCTCCTCCTCCTGTTCCAATCCGCGATACAAACCACGGTCAGGATCAAGATTATGATACTCCAAGTCTAGACTTTGTAGCATGGGGTCATCCCAATCCAAATTTTCCGATTCTATGAAATCCGAAAAAAGCTTTTCCTTAATGGCCCAATCGATTCGGTCTGATAATTTTTCTGGGCTGTGCTTCAACTCATTTAGAGTTCTTTTCCATTCTTGAATGACCCAGTCCGACTCTTTGTCTCTTCCTGAAAGATTTTTCTCAATAGCCTCCAAGTATGCTTCCTGGATTTCCTGAGCTGTGATCGAATCGCCAGATTTTTTTTTCAGAATTGCATTCCGATTTCTCTCATGTGAAACTTTCAGGGAATCTTCAACAGGATTATTCAATTCAATATCTGGCAACTTAGCTCCACTTGCGATCAAGTTGAGAACAAGCATGGTACTACCCACTTTCAAAGCCGTCGCATAAGCAGACATATTGGCATCGCCCATGATCAAATGCAGTCGTCGATAGCGATTGCGGCTTGCGTGAGGCTCATCACGAGTATTGATGATGGGCCGTCTGGTCATGGTTTCAATGCTCAAAACGTTCTCGATAAAATCGGAGCGTTGAGCAAGCTGTAACCCCTTGTAACTTTTTGCACCCGAATTCTCCGACCCCACCTTCCCTGCCCCAGCATACAATTGCCTCGTAACCATAAAAGGCACCAACCCTTTCACCAGAAGGTCGAAAGGAATATCCCTTGGGACAAGATAATTATCGTGCGTGCCATAACTGTGGCCGCTATAGTCTGTATTATTCTTGAAAACCTGAACCGCTTTTCCACCAAGCTCCTGATTTCGAATCTTAGCGCTTTCGGCAACAACCCTTTCTCCCGCCACGTCATGCGCCACCAAAGAGAAAAGAGAATTGCACTCCGGAGTGCTATATTCCGGGTGAGTGTGGTCGTTGTAATAACGCGCACCGTTTGCCAACACCCTGTCGCATTTCATTTCCAAATAGGAGTAGGGACGTTTTCTGTCTTCGGCGCAAAATGCATCTTCCTCTTCATCTTGCGCCAACGAACGCACTTTGAATCCGCGCATGTCCTGATGCGAATTTTCCTGAGAATAGGCCCACTTGCCAAAAACACTTTTCTTGGCACAACTCTTTAAGAGCTTCATGGATTCTTCTACAGGGTCTGAATCTTCCAAGTCTTCACGGATGATGCCGTATTCAGTTTCCAAACCAAGTAGCGGGACAAACTCATTCATATAACAGACCGACGAATCGTATTTTGTGCTGCGGAATCTGATTCATTAGGCTTTCGGACCCGAACCACATCTTTTGATTCCATATCTAGCAACTGAAGCCAGTCCTCTAAATTGGACTCGGCGGGCAAGAGGCTTCCTTCTTTAAATTCGGTTTCCAAAGATACCGTCAGATCGTCTACCGTTATGCATAATTTTTCACCCTCAATCGCTCTTTCGATAGCACGTTCCTTGGCTCGCTTCGTTATTCCTTCAATCGCTGCCCCAGAAATAAAATCGCTCCAATATAATCTTTTATTACTTCCACTTCGCAATGTTAAGACTAAAACCTCATGTGCGGGGTTTTTGGTAAAAAGACTATCCAAGAAAGGCTCTGCCATCAGGTCAAAGTTTTCATGCTCCCGTGGCAATCCATCTTTTAGATAAACACGCAGAATTTGTTTGCACTCTTCCTTATTGGGTCGGCGAACTTTTATTTTCCTATCAATTCTTCCGGGCCTTACAATGGCGGGATCAATCAAGTCAGGTCGATTGGTTGCGAGTATTACAACGGTGTCACGAAGAGATTGTATGCCATCCATTTCAGCACAAAACATAGGGACCACTGTGTTGCTTATGTTTGAGCCTCTCGAAGCCTGCCGAGTTCCCAAGATAGACTCCGCTTCATCAATGAATATAAAAGGCACCTGCCCCTTTTCTTTATAGTCTCTAGCCTTTTTAAAAATCTCGCGGATTTTTCTTTCGGATTCACCAAGCCACATGTTCAAAATTTCAGGACCCTTCACATGAATGAAACGGCCTTGCAATTCTGAATTTTCCTGTTCAGAAAGCTTGTTGATCACTTCAGTTAAAATCGCTTTACCAACAAGAGTTTTCCCGCAACCGGGAGGACCATAAAAAAGAAAACCTTTAGGCACCTGATATTCCATTTGCTGCAAAATTTCCTGATGCAACAGGGGATATTCCAAAACTTTACGAATCTCTTCCTTAACTTTTTCTTGTCCGCCGACCTGCGACCACTCGACCTTCTCGAAATCGTCTTCTATTAAGGTTTTAGATTCGCGTTTTGGTAGTTTGCCGAGAATAACCCTTTGGTTGGCATCCAGAAAAACTTCCTCGCCTTCTTTCAAGGTGGATGAGTCAATACCCGCATGAGAAAGAGCAATGGTTTCGGTATTTCCCGTGGCCGCCTGCAACAGCCATTGTCCACCTTGAAGTTTTCCCGAGATTCTTGCCATAGGCCCTTGGGCCGGAAGAGGTAATTTAGCAATTACCACAAACCCCTCATTAAGAGCTACTTGATCTCCCGTTTTCAATCCCTCATCTTCCAATAATTCGGGAAGGACTGCCGCTTGATATTCAGTGCCCCCAGAGACAATACGTATGAGGGCATCTTCTCCCAACCCTAAAACGGTGCCAATTCGATGAGCTGGCGATTTTAACTTTTCAATCGCCTCTTCAAGAGTTTTTATTTTCAAAGAATACTGCTCTGCCGTTTGCTGAGCCTGAAACAGGGCATCACGCAAATCCAGGACCTTCTCCTGTAATTGAGGGTGGTCTGCTGTTTCATCCAACATCTGGTCGATCAATTCAACAATGTGGGTCTTATCGCCCATTCCTAAATCCTTTATTTTAAATGAGAACCTTTAGCGTACCCCAAAAAACGGAAAAACTTAAAACCGCAATTCTTCAGCCCTTTATTTCATAAAGGTTCGCTCATGGCCAAGGTAAATTTTCACAGGTTCTTTCAATTGTATGACTATTAAAAATTATAAATCAAGTCAATTTTCTCAAAGGTTTATTAGAGTTCTTCAGGACATTATTATAGGATGGAGGTTTAATTGGAAACCGTATCGCTTTTCCGTATATTTCAAGGAAAGAACCTGAGGGCTTTTGGCGAGTATACATGTCCTACTTCATTAAAAACAGATCTGAAAAGCTATCATTTAATTTGAAAAGCAGTTTACTTCTATGAGATTAGCAAACAACAAAATATCAATCGAAAAATGCATTGTCAGCTTCAGCCACAACAAATATGATTCGCGAATATCCGCTGACACTTTTAGCATTACAAAAGCAAAGAATGAAATAGCCGCAGGAAAAAACGGAATCAGCCACCTCATTCTGCGCTCGCAGAATGATGAAATCGACAGATTGAAGTTCTTATTCCTGATCCACGGAATTCCGATCATGTGTTACGCATTGGGGAACTTACTATGTTCAAGCCTTAAAGAAATTGTCGTTGTAGGGTCGGATGAAGTGCAACGAGTTATGAATCGATTTCTAAATACCGTTGGCACTTGTGGAAAAACGATTCAATTCGTCAGAGAGGAAGACCAAAACCTAAATCTGGTTCATACCCTGCAATTGGGGAGAAACAAACTTTCTCCTGACGATAACGAATTGGTTTTATTCCAACCGGGAGATCTCCCCTTTCTTTACGACCTTGAAAAGGTTTTGAGATTCGAGGGAAACAAAAATCACAATATTGTTCTTTGGCTGAACTCCCGGCAAAAAATGTTTCCTGAGTTTAATGAAAAATCGAATAAGGAGTTTGTCAAAAGAAATTATCATTACCGGATTCTCAATGACCAAAGTAAAGATCTGCACGATCTCAAGGAACCTAATTTATACCCCATAAATTTTGAAAGAATGGACTCTGAGATAATCGATTATCTTCATTCCTCAAGAAAAGATGGCCAAATAATTGAAGCTGGAATAAAAATGGCTTTAAAAAATCCAATTCGTCTATTTAAAGCTCTGCCCTACTTAATTGACCATACTCTGGGTTTTAACTCAAAAATTCAACGAATACGCCCTGGGGACAAATTTCAGTTTGGAATGTCCAGAAAGAATTTTCGTAGAAGCATTTCCCATTTACTGAATATTCCAATAACCACTAATTTACATGATGACCCATCCTTTGTTTCTGATGTGGATGCACTAGAAGATTGGGAAGATTTTGAATCCCTAACTCATTTCGCCAGCAATCAAGAAAAAGGATTAGAACTTATCCACCCTTTTGGGAAAGAGCTTTTGAAATTTCGCGAGAAAGACATGCCAGACCTGAAAAAAGAAATCCCCATGTATCACAATTTCCCTGCCTACCTGAATGATATATACCAGACATTGGAAATGGGCTACGAACCCTTTGATTCTACCGGCAATTATGTTTCACCCAACTCCAACGCTCCCGAAGTGGAGGAAGCTTTTCTCTGGTATCAGAAAAAGTGCAAGGCATTGAGTCTGAATAATCTTGCCACCCGCGCAACCCCTTAGCCCCCTTACTCTTAGCCTACGAACAGTCGCAAAACTGCGCTATAATAGTAAAGAATCTAAGATTAATATGCAGTTTTTTACAGGGTCTAACCTTGCGCAGAAGAAAAACCAACTGGTTCAAAAATAGTCTGTTGAATAGAACTCGTCTTTCCGGGTTCCTCTTACTTTCTCTGGGTGTTCACATCACTTTTGTAATTGGTCATATGCTGATTCCGGTCCAGGAGAAAGTGAAGAAAGGCCCTCCTCCCATTCAGGTCAAGTATTTTGAAACAAAAAAACCTCTAGACTCAAAACCAGGTAAAATTGTTGACACTCCAAAACCACCTGCAAAACCGGAAAAACCAAAAGCTGAAGAACTACTGGCAAAATATGACAGCCGGTCTCATTCAAATAAAAAAATAACGCCTCAAAAAGTTTATAAAAGAAAAAAAACGGCTGTACCAAAATCTAAAGGCTCGCTAAGCAAAACCAGGCCAAACCAAACTCAAACAAAAAAAATTACTCCGGAAAAAAAATTTCAAAAACAATCTCATTTCAAACCTAGAAAAAAAAATTTACCAGAATCAGACATAGGAACTTTTAAGTCCATCACTCCAGAAAAAATGCAAAAAACCAAACCTTCATCCGCACAAAAATCTGGAGCTGGTAGCACGCTGGCTCTTCTAGACGGTTTCGATGCGGATAAGTTTGCTTCTTTGGATACGGACTCTATGGACGACTCTGATGACGAAGAACCCGTTTCACTAGACACCACTGAGGTAAAATACGCCTCTTATTTCGCCCGCATTAAGCATCAAATAGAGCGAGTATGGATTTACCCTTCCGACGCAGCGCAAAGAGGCATCAGCGGCGACCTCTCATTAAAATTTCGTATCTCTAAAGAAGGTAATTTGATGGGAGTACGGATTGTAGATCAATCGGGATATGAAATTCTTGATGTAGCAGCACTTAAGGCAGTTAAAGAAGCCGCCCCCTTTTACCCATTCCCTAAAAATATCGAACGCGAAAAAATATCGATCCTTGCCAATTTTGTTTACACTCCAAACTTTGAACCCGTTCCGCGATAAAAAACATGGAGTTTCAAAACCATACCGCAATACTACACTTGCCTAATCCCCCAGAACCTGAATGGTACTTAAAAAAAATTGCGGGCCTTCCTTTCTTTCTTCGGAACCTTCTTACCTTAGAGAAACTTGGAATCAAAAAACTAGTCATCTGGGCTGAAGAACCGATAGCCACCAACCTTAAAGCCTATTTAGATAAAATTAATTTAGACGCCGAACTGGAATTAAACTGGGCCTGCGAAAATTCTTTTCCTCCTGAAACATCGTCCCTCTTAATACTTGATGGCTCAACCCTCTTTGACCAAGATGAGACTAAAAGTAAAATAGTTGAAGGAAATGGAAATAATTTTTTATCCCCCTCCGAACCACCAAAATTCTTAACCAATCAACATCGAGTTCATTTTTGGCAACTGATAAATTCAAAACAACCGGAAAAATTACTAACCAAAAAAGATTTTAAGGAAGCGGAAGACAAATTACTAAAATCTTGCGGACTCAATAACGACAGCTTTATGGATCGCCTGTTAACACGTTCTATTTCTCGACAACTCACAGGAGTGTTTATCAAAACCTCCCTCACACCTAACCAAATCACGATATTAAGCATGTTGGTTGGGCTAGTGGCGGCATTTTGTTTTTATCTAGGCAGCTACCAAATGGGAATTGCAGGGGCGACATTACTGCTGGTGTCTGCGTGGATCGATTGCACGGACGGAGAAATTGCGCGCTTGAAATTCATGGTGTCAGAATGGGGAGGAAAACTAGACCTTGTTGCTGACAACATTGTTCATTGCTTTGTATTTTATTCAATTGGAATGGGCTTATTATCTTCAACAGGAGACCCTGTTTATAAATATTTGGGGATAGTGGCTGTTTTAGGGAGTTTGGTTTCCTTTATTCTATTAAGCGAAACAATATTGTGGAAAAAGTCCGAAGCTTCGAAGGGCTCTTTATCTAAACCGAGCAAAAAAAACTTTACAGACCAATTAGCAAATCGAGATTTCACTTACCTTCTTTTCGCGCTTGCCTTATTTGGAAGATTAGATGCTTTTATTTTTCTTACGGCACTTGGTTCAAACTTTTTAGCCGCTTATCTTCTTTTCCAAAAATTCCAAACCAACTCAGACTAATTTTTCTCCACGAAAAAATTTTTCACCGCATCCATTTCAGTAACTACAGGACAGGATGGAAGTGAAGCAATAAATTGCTTCCCATAACCTCTTCGGCTAATTCGAGAGTCGAGAAGCGAAACGACTCCCACATCTGTTTTTTTCCTAATCAGCCGGCCAAATCCCTGTTTCAATTGAATGATGGCACGTGGAATTTGGTAATGCGAAAAAGGATCTATTTGCTGACGCTTAAGCTCTTCAATTCGGGCTTCTGTTAGAGGCTCTTTGGGAACATCAAAGGGTAATTTTGTAATGATAACACTTTGCAATGCTTCCCCAGGAATATCTACACCCTGCCAAAAAGAATTCGTTCCAAAAATCACCGACGGCTTTTCTTTGAACTTTTCAATCATCAAATTTGTAGGTATTTCACCTTGCCTGATAAGAGGATAAGGGAGCCCCCTCTCTTCCAATTTCTCATAAACCTGGTTGAGCAATGCATAACTGGTGAAAAGAATAAATGTTTTCCCACCTGAAGCTAATACGAGATCTCGGCAACGACTCGAAAGTTCTTCCAGATAAGGCCCAGGCTCGCTCCCCGGCTCAGGAAGATCACGCGGCACATATAACAAGGCTTGATTAGGGTAATCAAATGGGGCATCCAAAAGTAATTCCTCATTGGGCTGATAGCCTAAACGTTCCTTTATAAAATCAAATTTTTTACTGGTAGTCAGTGTTGCAGAGGTCATGATAATGCGTTCTAATTTATCAAAAACCTGCGCATGGAGTTCTTCAGCCACATGGATTGGAACACCCTTTAAGACAACCCGTGAAAAACGCTTTCGTTTTACAATTTCAATCCAATAAACATACCCAGGCAAATTCTGATTCAGAATCGCTGATATAGTATTGTTATACTCAAAACATCTATCAGCCGCAGCCGCCACATCAACCCTATCTTCTTCCGAATGCAATCCGGCTTCCAGAGATTTCAAACCTTCCCGCAGCGCTTCCATTGGAACATAAATTCCATTATCCAACACAGGGGGTTTGTAAAAGCGAAGGACCCGGTTTTCTTTGCCATATTCTTCCAGAAAATGAGTAAAAAATGCCTCAATGGACTGGCGAACGGTCATCGCCAATCTTCTAACATGCGGCACCAAAGCATGGTCCAACCGCGTCAACAACCCTTTTTTTGTTCGCGGATTATGCAGTCGGTCGAGAAAATAAAAAAGGTTTGAATTGGATATTTCCAGCCCAAGAAATTGGGTCGCGGCTTCTTCGAGGTTTTGTGCTTCGTCAAACACAACAGCATCAAACGCCGGCAACACAGCACCCGAGTTTGCAACGTTGGCAAAGAACAGGTGATGATTCACAATCAACAAATGCGCGCCGAACCATTTCTTTCGTGCTTTAAAATAAAAACAAGAGGAATGAGTTTCGCAATTTTTCCCCAAACAAAGATCTTTTTGTCGACCCACTTCCTCCCATACTTGCGGCATCACCTCAAAAGGGAGATCATTTCGATAACCTGTTTCCGTTTTCACTGCCCAATCAAATACACCATTCCATTGTTCCTCTTCCTCCGCTTTATTGAACAGTCCAGCCTGAGTCGAACGCTTAAGTCTGCGCAAAGAAAGATAATTTTCATTCCCCATACAAAGGGCATAACGAAATGGAATCCCCAGTTTATCCCTAAGAAAGGGAATATCGTGATTGAGGATTTGTTGTTGCAGAGTCTTTGTATAAGTGGAAATTACGACTTTTTTATTATTTTCTACAGCCCAAAGAATTGCTGGAATAAGGTAAGCAAGGCTCTTTCCGGTTCCTGTTCCTGCTTCAACAATAAGATGCCGTGCTTCGCTGAAAGCCGTTTCTACCGCTTTCGCCATTTCCATTTGCTGTGGACGATGCTCAAAGCCTTCCAATTTTTCAGAAAGCGCTCCATTGGGACCCAGGATTTTTTCAACATTTTCTTTGATCATCATCGGGCATGGTAAAGCGGGAACCTTAAAAGAGCAAAACTTATTTTCATCCTCCAAGGTTTTCCAGAGGTTGAATTGGAAACATGAATTCCTTATAGTAGATTTAGGAAACTAATCAGGAGGTCAAATGAAAGTATTTTCTTTCGGCATAATTTTCATATTGTTCATTTCTAGTGGGGCTTGGGCCGAAGAAGATGGTAGCAAGCAGCGAAAGATACTTCGCACCTCGCAAATGATTCTGGACGAAATTCAGAGGTCTCCAGACCAACAGATTCCCATGAATCTGATATCCAAAGCCAAAGCGATCATCGTTTTCCCCACTATGATTAAGGCAGGTTTTTTTGTAGGGGCCCGCTACGGGAAAGGTATCGCATCCGTTCGCACAACAGATACAGGAGAATGGGGACCCCCCGCATTCTTATATACTACGGGTGGGAGTTTCGGATTCCAGTTTGGCGCTCAAGCTGTTGACCTCATCCTTCTAGTAATGACTCAAAGAGGATTAGAAGGATTATTGAATGAACAATTTACCCTCGGGGGTGATATTGCTCTATCCGCCGGACCGGTAGGACGACACGCAGAAGCTTCCGCTGATGTCTTCATGCAAGGAGAAATTTATTCCTATTCCAGAAGCAAAGGAATTTTTGGCGGGGTATCTCTAAAAGGAACCATCATTACTACAGATATAGATGCAAACCTTGCGTATTATGGACATCCCTATACCGCTGAAGAAATCCTATTAACAAAACAAGTCAGAAAAGTTCCTGAATCAGGAAAACAGTTCATAAATATTTTCAACCAGCTCGCCCCTTACAGAGGTAAATAGCAAAAATAATTAACTCCAATTAATGGATACGCTCGCGGATTTTTGCGCTCAGAATATCTAGCGTAATTACAACCACCGCAATTGCGAGTAACGCGGTACCTGCTTCATTATACTTTAAGAGATTGATCCATTGTTGCAGGAGAAAACCAATTCCACCCCCGCCAACAAAACCAATGATGGTAGACATTCGAACATTAATGTCCCAGCGATAAAAACTCAGGGCAAGAAAGGGCAGAACCACCTGAGGTAAAACTCCAAA
>JAJDAV010000220.1 GCA_029261695.1 Nitrospinaceae bacterium
GAAGGCTTTTATAGATTGTTGATTTTTCAGTACTCTTTCCATATTAGTAGCGAAAACCCAAATCAGGCCCCATCTTTAAGGCTAGTATCCCTCCAATCTTAAAAGGGCCTCTTATGAAACATAAAACACATATCTTCGCAAAAGATCAGGAAAAATTCGCAGAAACCATAGCAGAATATATGACCTCGCCGGTGCAAAGTGTTACCAGCGATACGACGATCTTTGAGGTTACTCAATTGATGGTAGAAAAAAATATAGGTTCGGTGCTGGTAAAAGATGGGGCTGAGTTTATTGGCATCATCACCGAAAGAGATTTAACCAGAAAAGTAATCGGTCAAGGGCTAGACGCAAAAACAACGCCAGTAACAGAAACCATGAGCAGTCCACTCATCACCTTGGAAGCAAGCGAGCCTGTGACCGAAGCCAACCAGTTCATGGCTTCACATAAAATCCGCCACCTCGCCGTGACCGTAGAAGGAAAAATCGAAGGGATAATTTCCGTCAAAGACCTGGTCGCATTCTATGCGAATCCTAGGTTGAGGCATTGACCGGCGTAGCCGCCGGTGGCAGGTAGTTTAAAATCCCCTCTTTCCCAAAGTACCCTTGCAGGGCATGGAAATTAATGAAGTGAAATAACAAGGGTTGGGGGGATTCACCATAAGTGCAAGTTTGTTTTTTCCTCTCCCCAGATGGGAGAGGCTAGGTGAGGGGGATTGTTGGGTTTGCCGTCATTGCGAGCAAAGCGAAGCAATCCATTTTCCTTTTGTTATTCTGAAACAGTCAAAAATCTGAGTATAATGTTACACGAAGAGATACTATAGCTCTTGTCCAATCAGCATCTATCACCTTCCTTCTCGCCCACATAAGACTAGTTTTATTTATGGATATTTTTAATAATCGGGAAATAGCTATTGGGATATGGTTTGTTATTTTAATCCTATGGGGTCTAAGCAACCCACCTATTAAAAAGTCCATGCTTCAAGTTGTATCTGCTTTTTTTAATATAAAAATACAGATACCTCTAAGTTTAATGACTATTTATATCGGGTTTTTAGTATATGGCTTGCATGAATTGGGGTTATGGACAATGACGCAGCTAAAAAATACAATAATGTGGAGTGGTTCGGTCGCGGCAATGTCCCTATTTAGGATGAATGATATTGTCAATGACCACAGCTATTTTAGAACTGCAATAAAGGATAGCTTTAAAATCATTGTTGTCATTGAGTTTGTTATTGCCTTTTACACTTTTCCATTTTGGGTTGAGTTTATTCTCATGTCGTTATTAGCTTTCTTAGGTGCAGTGCTGGCATTATCTGAAACAGATAAAAAATATGTGCAGGTAGAAAGATTTCTTACTGGGCTATTTGAATGGTTTGGTTTGGCATTAATTTCCTACGCAATTTTTAAAATTGTTTCAGAGTTTGAAACCATTGCCCAGTTTCAAACTCTGACAGATTTTTCTCTTCCCCTAATACTGTCAATACTCTTTCTCCCTTTTATATTTTTTATGTCTATATATGTAAATTATGAAAATGCTTTTGTTAAATTGCAAATTCTAGTCAATGACTCTTCTCTCAGGTTTTATGCAAAGCGCAGCGCAATTTTTGCTTTCCATTTTCGAACAGAATTATTGAAAAGATGGGCGCGAAATTTGAATCTTTCAAACCGAGAAAGTAGACAAGATATCAGAGATACCATTCGTGAAGTCAAAGCCTCTTGGAATAGAGAGAAGAATCCTGAGGTAGTACCCTTTAAGCTAGGTTGGTCACCTTATTCAGCACGAGAATTTTTAATTAAAGAAGGTTTAATAACCAGTGATTATCATCGAACTGTTGGAGGAAGTGATGATTGGTGTGCTAGTTCAGATTATTTTAGAGTGGGTGACGGACTTACTTTTAATTGCGTCACGTATCACATTGAAGGAAATGAATCAGTAACAAAAATTTTAAAACTGGTAATGGAAATATATAATCCAGAAGTTTTAAATGCAGCAAGCGATAAATTTTGCGAATTTTCGGGAAAATTATTTGAAAAAGCTCTAAAAGAAGAAATGCCGGAGGAGATCAAAAGAAACTTGTTAAATGAGATTGAGATGATTACCAATCAAAAGGGAAAAAGAGTAATAATTTCAAAAGAATTATGGCCTAGTCACCGAAATAACGGTTATTCAGTCAATTTTATTATTGAGAATTTTGAGCCAGAAAGGGAAGTTTAAATTCGATTACAAATACTCGAAGGCTTGTAGTTCGGTGGGGAAGATTTTGAAGTGGTCTGCCATTCCGGCGATGTCGATCACTTCTTTGACTTGCGGTTGCAGTTCGCAGAACAAAAGTTTCAGTTGGAGCCCTTCCAGCATTTGCGATAGGTGAACGAAGCTGGTCAGTGCGCTGCTGTTGATATATTGCAGGCCACTGCAATTTAAGATGAACGGGGTGAAGTTTGCTTCCAGATAACCTTCCATGATTGTGTTGAATTCACTGGAAGTTTCCATATCCAACCGGCCTTGGATAGTCACTACAAAAGCATCGTTTTTCATTTCTCCCGTTACTTGCATTGCTCTCTCCTGAAATTAGAACCTGACGACATTTATTATAAGATAAAGTGCCAGATCTGTGGATAATTTTGCTTTTGATACTTCGGTTTTATTTGGAGGGACGGATCTATAAAATCCCCCTCATCCCAGCCTTCTCCCTCCAGAGGAGAAGGTATAGCTACGATCCCTTAATAGGCCCAACTCCTGATAGTTTACCCTTGCTACCCGTGACCGGGCATGAATTCTCAGGAATGGATACGCGAGGGCTGAGGAAGAATATTACCCTTGCGGGGCACGAATTATAAGGTTGGGATATAACGCACGCAGGGGGAAGGTTTTTTGAAAAACTGGCCCTACGCCTAGTAGTTGCGACCCGCGCGAGCGGGTGGTAGAATTGGCAGGCCTGCCTGATTTCGAATACCTATTCAAATTGGTGGACCGTTGGTTGGTGAACCATTGGAATCCCTAACAGGGGATTTTGCATCTAAACCTTATATTTAAATTATTTACAGGTTTTTTTTAAGGAAAAAGAAAGTTTTATCATGGCGATTCAATTTACAAAAATGAGTGGAAGCGGCAACGATTTTGTCGTAATAGACAATCGTGAGCCGGTGATGGACGACTCGAAAAAAGTCGATTTCGTCAAGCGGGTTTGTGATCGAAAAATGTCTGTCGGTGCCGATGGCGTTATCTTTGTCGAAAATTCTGACAAAGCCGACATTAAATGGGATTTCTATAATGACGACGGTTCTTCGGCAGAGATGTGCGGTAACGGCGGTCGTTGTGTTGCGCGTTATGCGGTTGAAAAGGGAATAGCCTCGAACGAGTTGACGCTGGAAACCATCGCCGGAATTATTGCGGCGAAAGTGGATGGCACTATTGTGCGTGTCAAGCTCACATCCCCTGAAAATTTAAAGCAGGACATTGCTGCGGAGCTGAATGGATCGCAATATCAGATCGACAGTCTCAACACGGGTGTTCCACACGCGATTATCTATTCTGACAATATTGAAGACGTGAATGTGAAAGAAGTGGGCAATGGAATTCGTTTCCACGAGGTGTTTGCTCCTTCAGGGACCAATGTGAATTTTGTTGAGAAGGTCGGCGACCACGATTTGAAAATCCGCACTTACGAGCGTGGCGTGGAAGATGAGACTCTGGCTTGTGGCACGGGAACGGTGGCCGCGGCTTTGCTTTCGTCTTACAAAAATATGGTCAAACCTCCTGTTAATGTGGAGACGCGTGGCGGGGAGATTTTGAAAGTGGATTTCGAGGCCCCTAACGGGTCCGGCTTGGTGGTCGATGTCTTTCTCGAAGGACAGACCCGAATTTCTTTTGAAGGAACGCTTGGCGAATATTAATAATCTGCACGGTTTAAAGAAAATATTATGTTTGAAGGATCATTTGTTGCAATAGTCACTCCGTTTAAAAACGGCAAGGTAGATGCGCCTGCTCTTAAAGCGCTGATAGAATTTCATATTGAAAATGGAACCAACGGCATTGTTCCCTGCGGCACTACAGGTGAGTCGGCCACGTTGAATCATCAAGAACATGAAGAGGTCATTCGCATAGCGGTGGAAACTTGTAAAGGCCGCATACCGGTGCTTGCCGGGACGGGTTCGAACGCCACTCATGAAGCTATCGAGTTGACATTGAGTGCTCAGAAGTTGGGTGCTGATGGTGCACTGCTGATAACCCCTTATTACAACAAGCCAACACAGGAAGGTCTTTACCAGCATTTTGCTGCTGTTGCGAAAGAAACCAAACTGCCTGTTGTGCTTTATAACGTGCCGAGCCGAACTTCGATCAATATGTTACCGGCAACGGTGGCACGGTTATCTAAAATTGAAAATATTGTGGGCATCAAAGAGGCTTCGGGCAATCTGGTTCAGGTTAGCGAGATCATTGCTTCATGCGGTCCGGATTTCAAAGTTATTTCGGGAGAAGATGCGCTCACCTGGCCGATTTTGGCATTGGGTGGCACTGGTGTGATATCTGTTACGGCCAATCTGGTTCCTGACAAGTTCGCCAAACTTTGCAAAGCAGCATCGGAGGGGGATATGGAAACCGCGCGCAAAGTGCATTACGAATTGATGCAGCTTAACGACATTATGTTTATTGAGACGAACCCCATTCCTGTCAAAGCGGCGTTGGCTATTATGGGTCGTATCGGTAATGAGTTCCGCGCGCCGCTTTGTCCACCGTCTGACGACAATCTGGCAGCATTGAAATCTGTTCTTAAAGATTACTCATTGGCGTGACCTCTCTAAAGGGGGAAGCAATATTGGCAGACTTGAGTTAAAGAAACAAATCCCCCCTCCCCCCTTCTAAAAGGGGGAGTTTTTATGGACCCCTCTTTCGTAAAGAGGGGCTGGGGTGATTTACATTTTCACTAGTAACAGGAGTATTTACGTTGACGAAGATTTTAGTAATAGGAATAGCCGGGCGCATGGGCAAGACCATTGCCGAGTGTATCAATGACACGGAAGGTGTCGAACTGGGTGGCGGAACCGAACGCGCCGGCAGCGATCTCATAGGTCAGGATGCTGGTGAAGTTTCGGGCATTGGCAATAAAGGGGTCGCGGTTTCCGATGATCTGGCTAAGGCATTGGAAGGTTGTGATGCGGTGATTGATTTTACAACACCGGAATCGAGCATGGTCACATTACGCACAGCTGCGGATAAAGGAAAATCGGTTGTAGTTGGTACTACCGGATTCTCACCGGAGCAGAAAAAAGAAATTGCTGAGATTGCTAAAAAAATTCCTTTAGTCGTAGCACCCAATATGAGCATTGGCGTGAATGTGCTTTTTAAGCTGGTAGCCGATGCGGCGCGTGTTTTAGGTGACGATTATGATGTAGAAATTGTCGAGGCCCATCACAAGTTTAAGAAAGACGCGCCCAGCGGAACGGCCGTGCGCATCTCTGAAATCGTTGCCGATTCATTGAAACGTGATCTTGATGAGGTCGGTGTGTATGGAAGAAAAGGCATCACCGAGCGTACCGCGAAGGAAATTGGTATTCATACGGTACGCGCTGGAGATATAATTGGAGAGCATCGTGTGTTGTTCGGCGGTATGGGTGAAAACTTTGAGATTTTTCACCGGGCGCAGAGCCGTCAAACTTTCGCGCGAGGTTCCATTCGTGCAGCGCAATGGATTCTCAAACAATCCAACGGCATTTACGATATGCAAGATGTTCTCGGATTAAGATAATGGGATAACGTCATGAACAATGACAAGAAAAATCCAGATATCGAAGAAGAAAAAAACACAGCTTTTAATTTTGTTCGCCGCGATTTTCTAAAGCTAATTTCTTTTGCCGGTCTTACCTCTCTGTTACCCGGTCGTGCTTCCGCCAAAGGCGACTTCCGTAACGATAAAAACATTCCCAAACAATATATACAAAATCGCGATAATCCCGGTTTTCATATACGCAGTGCGAATCCATTTATGGGAGTCGATATGGGAAGCTGGGGACTCGCCGTTGGCGGGATGGTGAAGAACCCCATTGGACTCGGCTACGAAGATTTGTTTGGGCTCAAAATGGTGTCGCAGGTTTCCCGTCTCAAGTGTGTCGAATGCTGGTCTGCAAAAGCGGAATGGGAGGGTTTCGAGTTTTCCGAGCTGATTAAAAAGGTGCAGCCCGACCCTGCTGCGAAATATGTATACATCCAATCGGCGGATTCCTATTACGAGAGTTTTGCTGTTGAAGAGTTGCTGCGTCCGCGTGTGTTATTTGTCCTTCGTATGAATGGGAAATCTTTAAGCAAAGACCACGGTTACCCGTTGCGGTTGATTGCGCCCTTTAAGTACGGCTATAAAAATATTAAGTACATCACCAGCATCAAGTTTCTCGATACCCGTAAAAGAAATTACTGGGCCAACAGCGGTCCTTACTCTGTAGACGGAACGATTCAACCGGGTATTGATCACCCTCTCGACTTTAACAAGAAACCTCTGCCGATCAACGGCGGTGAAGTTTTCCATTTCTTCGACCGCTAGGCGCGGGTCCATCTGGGGCCACGGCCGGGGGAATGGGTCGGTTCTAAAAATGCAATCAACACCGAAGCCTTTTACTAAAACCCCCCTAGCCCCCCTTGACAGGGGGGGATTGATCTTCCCCCTGAGGGGGTTGCATCTTATGTTTGAACACAGGAAGAGTATTTTTGAGTCTTTTACTTTATTAATCTTCGCTTTTTTTCTTTTTGCCTGCGACGCTCGTGAAGTAGCACAAATAAAAGTCGATGTTCCTGCGGGGGTTCAGGTTCCTGAAGAGATGGTTTATATTCCTGCCGGGGATTTCATTATGGGGCATGAAGAAGAGCCTCGGACCCAATTGGGAAAAACAGTATCATCGAATGCCTACCTCATCGATCGTTTTGAAGTGAGTCGCGAGCAGTATAAAAAGTTTCAGCCGAAGCATACTTTTCCTCCCAAGTCGGCACTTTATCCCGTCACACATGTTTCCTATGCTGAAGCCTTAGATTATTGCAAGGCGCACGGTAAGCGATTGCCTACGGAAGTTGAATGGGAGAAAGCCGCAAGAGGAACAGACGGAAGGAAATGGCCGTGGAGAATTTTTGTCGATCATCCCAATAATGGTTTTTCAGGTTTCATGTCTGAACCGGTGGATAAAAGAAAAGAATGGATCAGTCCCTATGGAGTTTATGGGATGGGCCATAACGTATGGGAATGGATAGGTGAGGATTATACTTATGCGGAGCAACCGGAAAGCGAACGCGGTAAATTTAAAGTGATACGGGGCGGATTGTTGCAGACTCACATCACGATTAAATTTTCCCCTTCGTATTTCCGAAATTGGATGGAGCCGGAAACTAAATTAAATTTTATTGGAATTCGTTGCGCGAAAGATGTCAGTTGAAAAAATAAGGAAGGAAGAAACTTAGAAGTCGCCTCTAAGGTGGCTGGTGATTTCTTTAGCTGCGCGTTGAAACAATTTTTCTTCGGTGCCGCCAGTAGGTCCACCTCCAACCCAGGATTTAACTTCCCAGGCTCCCACCATATCGGGGCCATCAAAAAGTGCGACTTTGGCTTTTAATGTGGCTCGGGCTGATTCAGCGAACCCCATTGTTGCAATCCGAGCGATGCGATTGCCGCTATCGAAATCGAGAATTTTAAATTTCAGGCGGTAGCGGGCACTTTCCCCTGCAAGAGCATAACTGGTGTCTGCCATAGCATCTTCAAGAGCACCTTGCAACTGTGAGCCGGCATCCTGTAAATCAAAACTCCGGGAGGTCATATCGACAAGCACGAGAGTGTTCTCAGAATTCGCGTATCGTTTTTTAGTGACCGAACCCACTCCCGAACAAGCTGGTAGAACCAGGATAGAGAGTATTAAAATTTTGGTAATGAATTTCATGGCTTTCCTGAATTTTAACTAACTATATTCTAACAAAATTTAATCCGTTTTTACAATGGGTTGCTGGATATCCGAGAAAAATCTTAATCTAGAAGCTGGGGAGTGTTGAGTCGATAAAGGAGATTTAGTCCTATTTACTCTTATGGGAAGCAAGGCTAAGGAAGACTATAACTACTATCGGGTGTTGCCCGAGAACCAGTGGAGAACGCTTTCTTCAAACTGGCTGAACCAAATTTGCACTTCAATGGGAATGAGGCTATTGACGTAAGTCATGTACCCGGTGGCAAGAACGACGCCTAAGACGATCAGCAAAATTCCGCTGAACAGATTTGTTGTGTGGAGAAAAATAGTTTTCCCGGCGATGTTAACATCCCAACCTTTTCCTCGCAGGAGTGTCCAGAACCTTCCATTTTTAGGAAGGTTGCCGCACAAGGTAGCCACCAGGATCAACGGCAGGCCAAGCCCAACTGCATAAAAGAATAATAAGTTCATTCCTTGCAGTACGGTTTTTTCAGAAGCCGCGAGCATGAGAATGCTTGAGAGAATGGGGCCGACACACGGAGTCCAGCCCAATGCGAACGTGGCACCGAACAGGAAGAATCCGATAAAGGTGGAGGCAGGTTTACCCTGGAAGCTGGCTCCTGAGAATCCTTTTCCAAACAGAGTCATGACGCCGAAGATAGCAACGACCCCACCGCCGATTTGTGATATCTGGAACATATAGTCGCGGAGCAATTGCCCTAGCGCACTGGCCGACGCTCCCATTGCTACGAACAGACTGGCGAGTCCAAAAAAGAAAGCCAGCGACATCATTCCCATACGTGCCCGGTCGGTTTGCGCGGTAACAGCAAAGTAAGCGGGCAGGATGGGTAAGGTGCAGGGAGATAAAAAACTAAAGACGCCTGCGATAAATGCCAGTAGCGTTAATACCAAGATTCCCGATTCGGGTAAATTAGATTTAGGTGCGAACGGATTAAATGATGCTTTCCCTTCGGGTGCTGTCTTAGATGATGAAGGTTTTTCAACAGGATTGGTTTTAGTTGAAGGGGCTGATGTTTTGGGTTCGCTTGATAAAGACAACCCTGCTTTTGCCGAAGCCGGTTTGTTTTCGCTTGTGCAGCGAAATCCAACATCGGGTCCGGGTTCGTCTGGGTTCGCAAATTGTCTGTAACCGCTGCGGGCAAACATTTTTATAGCGCTTGCATACATTGCGCCAGGAAAATGACCGATGTCGCTGGCAGAGTGACCTCGTATTATTTTGTATCCTGAATCGTAGTAATCGTTTTTATAGGTGCTGCCTTTATAGGGTTTGTAATCGTCTTCCACCCATTCCCATACGTTTCCTACCAGATCGTGCACCCCTTCTTTGCTGATAGATTTAGGAAAGCTGCCAACTGCCACGGGTTTGTTCTTGCTACCCGCACGGTCTGAAAGATTTGCCAAACCCGACTGATATTCGTTTCCCCAAGGATATTCTTTTCCATCGGTTCCTTTTGCTGCGCGTTCCCATTGTTTTTCGGAGGGAAGCTTTTTCCCTGCCCATTGGCAAAAGTTTGCGGCATCAAACCAGGTCACCCATGTTACGGGTTCTTTATTTTTTCCTGCGGCAAAGTTATTGTCTTTCCAATTACCGGGGGGGACCGCTCCCAATTCATCAACGTATTTTTTATAGCGTTCATTTGTAACTTCAAATTGGTCGATATAAAATCCTTTAAGGAAAATTTTTTGTTTGGGTGTTTCATCGGCATACCAGGGCTTGGGAATGCCGAGGGAAAGAGCTTCAGCGGTTTCGTCTTTTTCGTTGGTTCCAAAAATAAAATGTCCGGAGGGAATATGGATCATCTCTCCTTCCAGAGAAAGATCGGGCTGAGCCCAAACTGGTAAAGGAATGGAGAAAATTACGAATGCAAGGATGACGAATTTAAGGCGATGGAACAAGGACATACCCTTTATTTTAGCAGATTTTCAAAATAAAGAATATTGCTGGGGGTGGCCCAGTCTTCTGCCCCATAAAGGGCGCCAAGAATTTTTCCTTTAGGATCAATCATAAATGTAGCGGGAAGACTGACCACACCAAAGGCGTTACTGGCTTTTAAACGTTGGTCAAGAAGAACAGGGAAATTGATTTTATTAGCTTTGACAAATGGCTTAACAACAGTGGCACCAAACATGTCGTTTGAGATAGCCAGCATCACAAATTTTTTATTTTTGAATCGTTGGTACAAAGCTTCCAAGGATGGCATTTCTATTTTGCAAGGTCCACACCATGTAGCCCAGAAATTTACCAGAATATGTTTCCCACGAAAGTCGCTTAAGCTGACTTCTTTTCCTTCCAGGTTTTTTAGAGTGAAGTTGGGGGCGTCAACACCTTCTTCAACTTGCGCTGAAGCTTTGGTTCCAAAAACCAAAAGCATGGCAAGGAGTATTAAGAGGGAATAGAAATTTTTACGGGTCGGGATATTCACAAATGGTCTATATAGATGAAAAAAGCGAGGTAATTGATAGAACGAATTTTTATGGAGAACTATTCGACAGCTTCAATGCAACGAACCATAGGGATCGCTTTTTTAAGTGCCTTTTCGATTCCCATTTTTAAAGTCATGGTAGAACTTGAGCAGGAGCTGCATGCACCTACCAGACGAAGTTTAACCACACCATCGTCTATGTCTACCAACTCCACATTGCCACCGTCCTGCATCAGCATGGGCCGTAGAGTTTCGAGAACTTCTTCGACTTCTTCTTTCATGGATTCCATTTAATTCATTGCTAAATTTTATAAATCGAAGACGACTGGCAGAAACGGTTTTTAAGAAAAGTTGGGTCTATCTGGCTCAGCTTTCCCGTTAACCTCCGTTGACGAGCTTTTCCTTTTTTTCCAAAAGTTCTTCATTAGTTTCTACGTGTTCAGGATCTTTTGGAATGCAGTCTACCGGACAAACTTCTACACATTGTGCTTCTTCGTACCAACCTACACATTCGGTGCATTGCTCCCACTCGATAACGAAAATGTCATCACCTTCTGAAATTGCTTCATTGGGGCATTCAGGTTCACAAACACCGCAGTTAACACAATCTTCTGTGATTAACAGTGCCATAAAAATATCTCCATATAACGAATTCCATAATTATAACGGATTTCGTTCGAAAGTTTTAGTTTCCGGGTTCCAGCCAAACAACGCCTGGTCCCGAACTTTTTTACTGTAAACGGAAACAACGAGATATTGGGTGCCTGGATAAATGGGTGCTTCTCCATCAAACAGGGCCATCCTGCTATCTTCTTCCGAAAAATAAGCGTCGTGTTCGGGGTGGGAATGATACAAAACTTTAAAAACCCGACCCTTTGAACTCGCTTCGCTTAAAAGCTTCTGTAACTCTAATGCACTAATATTATACGCTGTACGCGCATCCCTAGTAAAGTTTTCGGGATCTTTCTCGTGCAGCTTGTTTTGTATGTTTTTACAGCGGTAGACAATATTATCATGATTATGCTCTGGGTTGCCTACAACAATTCCGCAACATTCAAACGGATACTCCTCCACTGCATGATTGTGGATCTCATCCAACTGTTCTTTCTCAAGTGGAGACATAGAGTATTCTGGGGTGTTCGGGATTCGTTGTCAAATGGTTTTGGTTGTAAGAGCCAAGGTTCATGGGTTGGTTCGAACGACCAGATTGTCTGTGACTGAAACCTGGCAGGCCATACGAAAATCATCGGGTTTTTTGCCTAGTTTATCGGTTTCGGTCTCATTTCTGGGTTCAAGGGTGCCTTGTAAAACCTGAACGGTGCAGGCAGTGCATAGACCACGCCCCCGACAGTTGAGAATTTTAGTGACGTGAGGGTAAATACTGAGTTTATTTCGGATTGCGGCTTCGCGAAGGTTTTCTCCTTCTTCCACCTCAATGGTTCGATTTTCTTTTTCAAAACTTATTTTCAGCATGGTCGACTCTTCTTTCATTTAGTGGTTAAGGGATCATATCTAAATAAACCCTACCAGCGCAATATATTTTACTCGTCAGACTTTTTCAGAGGATATTTGCATAATCCCGAGATCCTTGGGTTTTGCTCAGGATGATATCTGAAAATCCGCTGTTGCTGTCATGCTGAGCCTGTCGAAGCATCTCGCTTTTTTTTATTGCTGACTTATGCAAAGGTTTCCTCATTAAGAGCAGGCTTCTATTTGTACGAATTCCCGAACGGTTCCTTTACCCCAATAACCGTAGAAGGCGTTTCCTGGCGTGTTGCACTGGGTCGTCATGTGGATAAATTGATTTTGTCCGTTTCCTGCTTTTAAAATGCCGACATGGGAGTAGGGTGGAATGGTTCCACCGCAATTGGCGCATTGTGTGGAATAGCGCTCACACAATTTTTCCAGACAAAGCTCGCAGATCACCGGATCGAAAACGAAGATTTCTTCCCCTTTATATTCCAGAAATGTAGGAACGGTTGTCACCGTTGTTCCACACACCAGACAAGAGGGATTCTTTGTTGGGTTCATTTATAAAAAAGCGGATAAATTGAAGGATGAAAAATTGTACCGCAATGGGTTTAATTGATACAGACTTTTTTCATACTTTCAAAGTCATCAAGAACGGCACCGGCACCTTTGACGATGCTGAGGAGAGGGTCTTCAGGGATATATACTTTTAGCGTGGTTCTTTCTTCGATCATTTTGTCGAGTCCGCGAATGAGCGCTCCTCCTCCGGTTAGGTAAATACCGTTGGAGTGGATATCTGCAGAAAGTTCGGGAGGAATTTTTTCCAAAGCCCGCATAATGGATGTCACAATTGTGGTTAATGGTTCTTTCAGTGCCTCGCGGATTTCATCATCACCAATGGAGATGGACATGGGGACTCCGGTTTTTACATTGAGTCCTTTTACCTCGATGGTTAGATTGCCTGGTTGAGGGAAGGCGCTTCCGACTGCCATTTTGACGCGCTCGCCTTCAAATACTCCGATGTTGAGATGATGTTGGAGGCGCATATAACGAACGATGGATTCATCGATTTCATCCCCGGCGACGCGAACGGATTCGCCATAAGCTATAGCGGATAGTGAGATGACGGCTACATCAGTGGTACCG